>DATNGI010000033.1:0-60624 GCA_035605955.1 Rhizomicrobium sp. | reverse complement strand
AACCGGCCGGCTTGTTGTCCACCAGCCATTCGATCTCGGCGGTGGGCGTCATGGTGCCGGTGGGATTGTTGGGATTGACGACATAAAAAACGCCGGCATTGGCGTCGGCCGCCGCCATCGCCTTCACGTCATGACGAAAGTCTGAGGTCAACGGCACATTCTTGATCGGCACATTGAGGAATTTGGCGGCGCGGCCGCATGTTTCATAACTGGGATCGGCCTGGACCAGGGATTTGGTGGGCGAGCAAAAGGCGAAAATCGAACGGACCAGCGCTTCGTTCGAACCCGGCCATGGCAGGATGTGATCTTCGGGGACATTCTCGATCTCGGAGATCGCCTTGATGAGTTTGCCGCGCTCATTGTTGGGCGAATAGCGGTTGCCGGTGGGCGCTGTCTTCGTCAAGGCGGCAAGACCGACCGGCATCGGGCCGGTCCAGCATTCGTTCTGGCCGATGCGCACCTTCATGCCGGCTTCGCGGTCTTCCTGCGCGAAGGCCATTTCCGGACTCATCATGGTCAGCGTGGCGGCGCCGCCGCTCAATGCCATCGCCGCCCGCATCAGCTGGCGGCGCGAAAATCCGCGACTGAGCAGATCGTCTTTGACCTCTTCTCGAAGCATCATTGTCATCGCTGGTATTCCCTCTCCTGATGAGTTGCGTGGACGCGAAAGCAGCGAGCAGGAAGAATCCTGCTCGGCGAAGCAGGCGAAATCTGCCGCGAAGGCTATAGGGGTGGTCTTTGGGCTTCAAGCTTGGCAGGGCCTGGGAACCGTGGCCGGCCCCCGGAATTTGTCGCAAACAATCTTACATTTTCTGGCGCTTTTTTAGGCAGTGGCTCGCGCATGCGCGTTGCGAGAACACGCGGTCTTGTGCCGCAAAACCGAACCGTCACACGCTCGCGGTAGGGTTAACCGCCGAATCCGGTGGACTTGCAGACGGCGCCGGAGTGACCTCGCCCTCGATTGAGGACGTCATGCATCGCAACTTCATTTTCGCACTCGCTGTCCTGCTGGTCGCCGTGGCGCCCATCTGGAGCTACAGCCGTCACTGGACCTTCGGGCCCTTCATCGCAGTCTTGTTCCTGCTCTGCGTGAATTTGACCGTCTATCTGTTCGCGCGCAACGACGCGGCAGACCTGCCCCGGCCGTCGGCCAAATCCTGATCCGCCTTCAGCTCTTGTCGCGGAAGTAAACGTTCAACATTTCGCCGAACCATTGTTCGAAGCGCTGGCGCTGACGAACTTCTTCCTCCGCATCCGACGCGCGCCTCAGCCGTGGGCCCAGAATGGCATCGCCGAAAGCCGCGATGGTCGTCAGATGCACGATGGCGCGCGTATCTTCGATATCGAAGCTTGCATTGGGACTCGCCCAGCTCAGTCTGAAGGCGTGAAGCGCCTCCACCATTTCGTCGAAAACCGGAAGCCCTTGGGGAGCCATGGGCTGGCCACCTTGAAACAGCCAGATCATGCGTTGCGCCAACCCCTCGCGATAGGCGGCGAAAGTCGCGGTGATGGCATCGTCGCTGGAATTCGGCTGAGCATTCAACACGCCTAAAAGAACGCTCTTCAAATGTTCGACCGTCTCGCGGTTAAGAGCGTGGATCAGCCCTTCGCGGCTGCCGAAATGATGCAGGATGGTGGGATGAGAGACACCGGCGGCCTTGGCCACGGCTTCCAGGCGCAATCCCGCCGGTCCGCCGGCCGCCATATCAGCCTCTGCCGCGTTCAGAATCAGGCGCCGCGCCTCTTCCGGGGTGCGTCTTATGCGCTTGTTTTTATTTGAAGAATTTTGGGCGTTCAAAAAGACGTTCCTCACTATTGACAGTATTGTAGATAATAATCATGTTGCCCGGGTCAGCACAAGGACACGGCCATGTTTGCACAATCCGCCATCGACACTCGGCTCCGCCCGCTCGAAGCCGTCAAGGCCGTCCGCCGCCTGATGGCGGACCCCGACGCCACCGAGGAAGTCTTCACCATTCTGCGCGCCATGCGCGGCCGTTCCGGCATCCGCCTGTTCGACCGTTTCCGCGCCAGCCGGATGGGTGCACAGATTCTGGACCAGCGCAGAAGCCTGTTCGCGACCTTGTCGGACACTGACGCGTTGGCGGCGCTGCCCGAAGGCAGCCTGGGCCGCACCTATCAGCGTTTCATGGCGGAAGAAAATCTTTCGCCGGACGGGTTGGTGGCGCCTTCCCAGATCTGGGAAGAGGAAATCGTCGGTGCTGATGTCCGCTTGTTCCGTGAGCGCATGCGCGACATGCACGACCTCACCCACACCCTCACCGGTTATGGCCGCGACCCTCTGGGCGAGCTTTGTCTTCTGGCTTTCACTTTCTCCCACACCGGCAATCTCGGCATGGGGCTGATCGTGCTGATGGGATTTCTCAAGATCAAATCCTGGAAGGTGCGTCGCGCCGTGCTGGAAGCCTGGCGTCATGGCCATGAGGCACGCTGCTGGTTTCCCACCATGGATTGGGAAACGCTTCTGCCAGAGCAGATTCTGGAGTTGCGCCGGCGCTTCGCCATCAACGAACCCAAAGCCTATCGTGCGGTGACGGCATGAAATCGCTTTTGTCCGCTGCCGGGTTCCTCTTCATGGACCTGGCCTCCACCATCCTCTTCTTTTGCGTTTATGCGCTCACGCACAACACCAGGTTGGCGGTCGGCTTAGGCCTGGCGTTGGCGGCCAGCCAGATCGGCTGGAATCTGTTGCGGAAGAAGCCGGTGGACGCGCTGCAATGGATCAGCGCGGTGGTGGTACTGGCCTCCGGCAGCGCTGCCATCGTGACCAACAATCCCCAATTCGTGATGGCCAAGCCCAGCGTCATCTATCTTCTGGTGGGTATCCCTATGCTCAAGCGCGGCTGGATGAACAACTATATGCCACCCATCGTGCTTGAGAGGATGCCGGATCTGGTCGTCACTTTCGGTTATGTCTGGGCCGGCCTGATGTTCTTCTCGGCGGCGCTCAATCTCGTCCTGGCCTTGAGCCTCGGCGTGACGCAATGGGGAATCGTTATTTCGATCTGGGGCACCGCCAGCAAGTTCGCGTTGTTCTTTTTCCAATATGGCGTAATGAAAACCATCGGCCGCCGGCGGCACCGTCGTTCCCAGCCGGCCCTCGCCTGACGGCCTCTTGACGGGGCGGGTGGGAAACCCAACCTCCAAGCCGCAAACTCATCGCGAGTCGGCCCGTGGTTTCCGTTCCCCTTTCGGTTCTGGATCTCTCCCCCATCATCCAGGGCGGCGATGCGTCGCTGGCCTTGAAAAACAGCCTGGACCTGGCGCGGCACACCGAAGCCTGGGGCTTTAATCGCTATTGGGTGGCCGAGCATCACAACATGCCTGGCATCGCCAGCGCCGCCACCAGCGTGGTGATCGCCCATATCGCCGGCGGCACCAAGACGATCCGCGTGGGCGCCGGCGGAATCATGTTGCCCAACCATGCGCCCCTGGTGATCGCGGAGCAGTTCGGCACCTTGGCCGCGCTTTTTCCCGGCCGCATAGATCTCGGCGTGGGTCGCGCGCCCGGCACCGATCCGCGCACCGCGTTGGCCTTGCGCCGCACGCTGCAAGGCGACATCGAGAATTTCCCCCAGGATGTGCTGGAATTGATCGCCTATATGGGCGATCCCGTGCCGGGCCAGCCGGTGCGCGCTTTTCCCGGCCAGGGCAGCAAGGTACCGGTTTGGATGCTGGGCTCGAGCCTTTATGGCGCGCAATTGGCGGCAGCCCTTGGCTTGCCTTACGCTTTCGCATCCCATTTCGCGCCGGCGGATATGGTCCAGGCGCTTCAGCTCTACCGCGTCCAGTTCCGGCCGTCGCAATTTCTCGACAAGCCTTATGCGATGCTGGGACTGAATGTGGTGGCGGCGGACAGCGACGAGGAAGCGAAATTCCTGTTCACCTCCCTGCAACAGGCCTTCGTAAACTTACGCGCCGGCAATCCCGGGCAATTGCCGCCGCCGGTCAACGATGTCTCCCCCTATTTCGCCGACCCGCGCATCGCCGCGATGCTGAAGAGCGTGCTGTCGCTGGCCCAGGTGGGCTCGCCCGCAACCGTCAAGGCCGGCATCGAAGCCTTCATCGCCGAGCACAAGCCGGATGAGCTGATGGTGACGGGTCAGATCTTCGACCACGCCAAGCGCCTGCGCTCTTATGAAATCCTCAGTCAGCTATAGTCCGATGCGGGTTCACCACAGGTGAACGCCCCCGGAGTGCGATCAAGCCAGACGCGCCTTGTGAAAATTCAAACGGCTCGCGGTGCGCAGATCGCGCGACAATGGATAGAGGATCGTGTTCACCATAGGTGAACACGATCTGCCGGCGGCACATAATATTTGTCGCCTGCCTTCACATCGAAGGCGCTGTACCATTCATCCTGATTGCGGGTGGGGCCGATCACCCGGAATTCGTTGGGCGCGTGCGGGTCCGACAGGGTCTGGGTGCGGATAGAGGACTCGCGCTGCTTGGCGCGCCACACCTGACCGAACGAGAGATAGAAGCGCTGATCGCCGGTCAGGCCGCCGATCTTGGGCGCCGGCTTGCCGTTCAAGGAGATGTGATAGGCCTTGAGCGCGATGGCGATGCCGGCATTGTCGGCGATGTTCTCGCCCACCGTATTCGCCCCGATCACATGCAGGCCCGGCAGCGGCTCGAAGGCATCATATTGTTCGATGATCGCTTTGGTCTTGGCGTCGAATTTCTCGCGGTCTTCCCTGGTCCACCAATCCTGGAAGACGCCCTTGCCGTCATATTTGCTGCCCTGATCGTCGAAGCCATGGCTGATCTCATGTCCGATCACCGCGCCAATGGCGCCGTAATTGACCGCATCGTCGGCATTGGGATCGAAGAAAGGCGGCTGCAGGATCGCGGCCGGAAACACGATCTCGTTGAAGGAGGCTTGGTAATAGGCGTTGATGGTGGGCGGCGTCATGCCCCATTCGGTCTTGTCCACCGGCTTGTTGATGCGCTCGACATCGCGGTTCCACTCGAACAGAGCCGCGCGCTGCATGTCGCCGATGAGATCGTCACGCTTGACGTCATAGGCGGAATAGTCGCGCCAATGATCGGGATAGCCGATTTTGGGCGTGAATTGCCGGATCTTCTCCAGCGCCTTGGCCTTAGTCTCGGGGCTCATCCAGTCCAACGTCTGGATATCGGCCTCATAAGCCTTGAGCAGGTTGGACACCAGCTTGTCGGCTTTGGCTTTTGACTCCGGCGGGAAATAGCGGGCGACATAAAGCTTGCCCAACGCCTCGCCCAGGACCCGGTTCAACAGCCTGACGCCGCGCGTGGGGCGGTCGAGCTGCTTGGGGGTGCCGCCCAAGACCGTGCCATAGAAAGCAAAATTGCGATCGTCGAAGCGCTTGGGCAGATAGGCCGCGAAATGCTGCAGATAATGCACTGCCAGATAATCGCGCCAGGTCGAGACCGGCGTTGCTGCGAAGATCTTGGCCAGCGGCTCGAAGGCGGTCTTTTCCGCCACGATGGCATAACGCTCGCCATTGGGCGTGGTCAGGGGAATGCGCGATTCCGCCAGGAAGCTATCCCAGTCGAAGTCCGGCGCCATCGTCTTCAGGTCCGAAATCTTCATGGGGTTATAGGTCTTGTCGGCGTCGCGGCGATCCGCGCGCGTCCATTGCACCTTGGCGATCTCGGTCTCGAGCGCCATCACCCGAGCTGCGCGCGCGCCGGCATCGCTCATGCCGGCAAGGCTCATCATGTCGGTGAGATATTCGACATATTTGGCGCGGATATCGGCCAGCGCCTTGTCGTCTTTCAGATAATAATCGCGGTCCGGCAAGCCCAGCCCCGACTGGCCCAGATTGAGCGAGTAATTGTCTGGATTCTTGTCGTCCACGCCGATGCCGATATCGAAGACGCTGGAGGTCGCCAGCGGCACCGACGCCATGGCGCGCGCCACCTCCGCCGGCGTCTTGAGGCCGGCCAGATAGTCCAAGTCTTTCTGGATGGGCTTCAACCCATTGGCCTCGATGGCGCCGGTATCCTCGAAGGCGTCGTAAAGATCGCGCAGCTTCTTTTCTTCGGCGCTCAGTTCGGCATAGGGCTTCTTCTCCAGCACATCGACGATGGCGCGCATGCGCTGTTCGCTGAGGATTTGCAGATCCTGGTAGCTGCCGGTCTGGGCGCGATCCGCCGGGATCACCGCCTTCTTTAAATATCCGCCATTGACATATTGGAAGAAATTGTCGCCCGGTTTGACGCTTTTATCCATGGCGGAGAGATCGAGGCCGAAGCTGCCGAATTTCGGCTTGTGCTTTGCCGCCACGGCGTCTGCGAGTTTGGGCGATGGCTGGGCCCAGGCAAGCGCGGTGCCGACCAGAAAAGTCGCGGCGAGAAAAGCAGGCAAGAGACGCATGGAAGGCTCCTGATCAGCGGGGCAATGGTTTGGACGGCGGTTTCGGCGCCGGCTTGGCGGCCGCGCCGGGCTGTAGCGGCGGACGATCCACGATCTCGCCGCCCGTCTCATTCTCGATGGTGAGGCCGGGCGTCACCAGATGGCCATCGGGTCCTGACACAACCGAAATCGCGGCCACTTTGCCGGGCGCCAGGATGGATTTGTCGCCTTCGTGGATGGCGAGGATCGCGGCCTTGGGATCGGCGGCGAAACTCACTTCGCCTTTGCAGCCGCCTTGGCGCGGCGCGCGCCCTGTACAGGTGGGACCATCGCTGCCCACACTGCCGCGGAATTCGAGCGTGAGCACACCCGCCTCATTCGCCTTCACTGCGCCGGTGGCGATGCGCTGGTCGGGCGCCGAGGGCAGCGGATAAAGCCCCTCGCCCACGCCTTGCAGGCTTTGCGGCAGAAGATGGATTTCGCTCGCCTGCCAGCGGCCGTCGGATTTCGCCAGGGTCGCGCCCGCATAATCGCCGGGCTTGATGGCCGCCGGATCCTGTTTTTCTTCGTACATCAGGTGTGTCGAAGGAAGCAGGCCGATAGCAAGGCTCTGGCCCGCTGTGCCCGAACTCACGGTCAGCACTTTGCCGTCGAAGGCGATAATGCGCGCCTTGATGCGGGGAATGGCCTGCGCCGCCGCATGCTGGGCGAACAGCCCGCACGCCAATGCTGCCAGCAAAGCCATTTTTATCCGCATTGATCCGTTCATGCTCGGAATATTAGAGCACAGAGCGTGCGCCAATCGCAAAAACCCTGGTGAGCCTTGGCTCCGGCTTTCTTCCCCGCGTGGCGGACAGATGGGGGGAAAACAAAAAACTTAGGCTGGGACGTCGATGGGGACGCCAGGCTCGATCTTCGAAGGATGGATCGCCAACGAGCTTTTCACGCTGGCGACATTGCGTTCGGCGGTCACCGTCTCGGTGACGAAGTTCTGGAACGCCTGCAAATCGGTCGCCACGCATTTCAGGATGAAATCCACTTCACCCGACAGCATGTGGCACTCGCGCACTTCGGGCCAGCCGCGCACCCGCTCCTCGAAATGCTTGAGATCGGCGTCCTTCTGGCTGGCCAGGCCGACAAAGATGAAGCCGGTGACGGGATAGCCCAGGGCCTTGCCGTTCAGGTCGGCGTGATAGCCTTCGATATAGCCGGCCTTCTCCAAGGCGCGCATGCGGCGCAGGCAGGGCGGCGCGGTGATCTTGGCCCGGCGGGACAATTCCACATTGGTGATGCGGCCGTCGGCCTGCAATTCCTTGAGGATGCGCAGGTCAATGGCGTCGAGCTTGCGATTCTCCAAAGGACCCTGTCCTGCACCTATGCGGCGAATGAAGACCCGCGCTTTTACGCGTCCCTGGCGCTTGACGCAATAATATTTCGATAAAGGTGCGATTTGGGACAGGGTTGCACAAAAGGCCGATCCGACTTGCTAACATCTTGCACTATTTCGTGTTTGCCCACGGCTTGATCTTTTCGGCCCCTCACCTGATATCACGGGCCTCCGAAGTTTCGCCCGAAAGCCGCCCCCGAAGCCATGAAGAGTCATCATTCCAAGGTCATCATTTTGGGCAGTGGCCCGGCCGGCTGCACGGCCGCGATCTATGCCGCGCGCGCCATGCTGGAGCCGACCCTGATCTCGGGCATCCAGCCGGGCGGCCAGCTCACCATCACCACCGAGGT
Source organism: Rhizomicrobium sp. (assembly GCA_035605955.1). Taxonomy (GTDB): domain Bacteria; phylum Pseudomonadota; class Alphaproteobacteria; order Micropepsales; family Micropepsaceae; genus Rhizomicrobium. The sequence continues at coordinate 52,526 of DATNGI010000033.1, read as the reverse complement.
GGAGAATTATCCGGGCTTCGCCGATGCCATCCAGGGCCCCTGGCTGATGGATCAAATGCAGAAGCAGGCGGAGCATCTGGGCACCAAATTCGTCTCCGACACCATTGCGTCGGTGGATCTGTCGCGCCGTCCCTTCACGCTCAAGGGCGATAGCGGCGAGGCCTACACCACTGACACGCTGATCATCGCCACCGGCGCCAGCGCCAACTGGCTGGGACTTGCCAGCGAAAGCAAATTCCAAGGCTTCGGCGTTTCGGCCTGCGCCACCTGCGACGGTTTCTTCTTCCGGGGCAAGAATGTCGCCGTGGTGGGCGGCGGCAATACCGCTGCCGAAGAGGCGCTGTTCCTTACCAATTTTGCCGACAAGGTCACCTTGATCCATCGCCGCGACACGCTGCGCGCCGACAAGACCAACCAGATGCGGCTCGCCGCCAACAAGAAGGTCGAGATCGTCTACGACACCGAAGTGGCCGAGGTGCTGGGCACCAGCGAACCCAAAGGCGTCACGGGCCTCAAGCTGCGCAACATTGTGACCGCATCGCAGCACCAGATCGACGTGGATGGCCTCTTCATCGCCATCGGTCATTCGCCCGCGACCGAATTGTTCAAAGGCAAGCTGGACATGGATGATAACGGCTATATCAAGACCGCCGCGGATTCCACGCATACCAGCGTGGCCGGTGTCTTCGCCGCCGGCGATGTGAAGGATAAAGTGTTCCGCCAGGCGGTGACCGCGGCGGGCATGGGATGCATGGCGGCCCTGGAAGCGGAGCGGTTTCTGGCGGCCTCGCACGGAGGAGAATTACCGCTGTCTGCGTAACAGTGGTGAGGGGGAAGTATGGACTGGGACAAGCTTCGCATCTTTCACGCCGTGGCCAGCGCGGGAAGCTTCACGCATGCCGGCCAGATGCTCACCCTCAGCCAATCGGCGGTGAGCCGCCAGATCAGCGCGCTTGAGGAAGAGATCTCCACGCCGCTGTTCCAGCGCCATGCCCGCGGCCTCACCCTCACCGACGAAGGCGAATTGCTCTATGGCGCGGTGAGCGATGTGCTGGCGCGCCTGGCGGCCGCCGAAGAAGCGCTCAAGAACATCCATGACAGTCCGCGCGGCTCGCTCAAGGTGACCGCCAGCCATGGCATTGGCGCCTATTGGCTGCTGCCGCGCCTCAAGGAATTCCTGAAGGAGTTTCCGGAAGTGGAAGTCCATCTGGTGATGGACGACCGCGAGCTGGATTTGTCGCAGCGGGCCGCCGACCTTGCCATCCGCATGCGTGCCCCGGTGCAGGCCGATCTGATCCAGCGCAAGCTCTTCACCGTGCATTATCACATGTATGCGTCCAAGGCGTATCTGGCGAGCCACCACGCACCGCCCAAGCTGGAGGATGTCTGCAATCACACCATCATCGTCTATGGCGAGACGGCCGCGCCAGAGATTCGCGACATCAACTGGCTCCTGGAACTGTTCCAGAAGAATTTTCGTCCCGGCTGCAGCGGCAGCGTGATCCGCATCAACAACATCACCGGAATTTTGCAGGCGGTGGAAGCGGGGCTCGGCATCGGCGTGGTGCCGGATTTCGTGGCGGCCGACCACAAGGAACTGGTGCCGGTGTTGCCGGAAGTGCCCGCGCCCAGCTTCGACGTGCATCTGGTCTATGCCGATGCGCTGCGCCAGTCCAAGCGGGTGGCGGCGTTTCGCGACTTTCTGGTCAAGGGTTCCAAGGACTGGCAGTACTGAGGCTGGCTTTGGGCCAGTTTCGAAGTCTTTCCAGCCATTTGGCATCCGTCTTGAAACGGAAGCGGCGCAATCCCATTTCCTGATAGTCGCGCTTTCTCCCCCCGGGCGCGGCAACCGCGCTCTTCCCCCCTGAGCGCGAATCCGGCTGCTGGAGCCATTTTTGGTTCCAGCAGCCTTTTATTTTTTCCGGCTCTTCCCGCTTCAGCTTTCCGCAACGGCAATGTCGGCGGGCGGCGCATCCTTGAGCGCGCGCGCATAGGCCTGGTCGAAGGCGCTTTCCAGCTGACGCGTGAACCGGGCGCTTTGAAAGAGCGGCGTGGTATGGCGCGCTGCGGCCAATTTCCGCTTCAAGGCCGCCAGCCGTACCGGATTGGTGGCCAAACTAAGCGCCAAGCGCTCATAAGCCTCCGGTGTTTCCGCGATCAGTTCCGGCAGGTTCACCGCGTTCAACAAACTGGCCGCAACCCGCGCGGCAAAGCTCTTCCCCGGCATGGTGACCAGCGGCAGCCCCGCCCAAAGCGCATCGCTGGCGGTGGTGTGGGCGTTGTAGCGGAAACTGTCCAGGAACAGGTCCGCCTGGCGGTGGCGCGCCAGATGCTGCGCCGGGCTGGTGCGCTCGGCAAAGACCAGCCGTGCCGGGTTTACGCCGCGCTTTTCTGCTTCCCGCCGCAGATTGCGTTCTGCGCCGGATTTCAGGAGCCACAACACACTCCCCTCGACCTGGTCCAGCAGCCGCATCCAGATGCCGAACTCCTCAGCGCCAATCTTGAAGCTGTTGTTGAAGCAGCAGAAGACAAAGCCGTCCGGCAGTCCCAGTTGGGCGCGGGTGGGCGTTTCATCGGCGATGATGCGGCTGTCGTCATTGGCCTGATAGCTCCCCGGCAGAACGATCAAGCTTTCCGAATAATGCGCGCGCTGTTCCTGCGGAATTACGACCGGGTCGGCCACCAGATAATCCAGGAACGTCGCCCCCATGGTGCCCGGATAACCCAGATAGCTGATCTGCACGGGGGCGGGGCGGTGCGCGAACAGCGCCACCCGGCTGTCCTTGGTGTCGCCCTTGAGATCCACCGCGATGTCGATGCCTTGCTGCCTGGCCAGGGCAGCGATCTCTTCATCGCCCAGATGCCGCACATCATGGAAGGCGTCGACGGCGCTCTTGACGCGGACCTGCATGACATCGCCCGTCTCCGGGCCATAGGAAAAAGCATGAATGCGAAAGCGGCTACGGTCGTGTAGCTCGAACAGCCGCGCCATCAGATGCATGGTGGCATGATCGTGAAAATCGGCCGAGAAATAACCGACGGAAAGCTCTCCGGGCCTGGTGGCGCGGCCGGGATGCGGCGCGGGCCGGGCGGATGGCAGATATTGTTCCGCGAAATTGCGGGCCCGGATCAATTGCCGCGCCGGATCGTCGTCCAGTGCCAGCAGCAGATAAGGCGGTACCGCTTCGCCGGTGATGCCAAGCGCCGTCACCGCCGGCGCGTCCGCCGCAAGCCCATCCCAGTCGCAGATCACGGCCATCTGATGCAGTTTCTGAGCGCGCGCACGGGCATAGGCGGGCTTCAACGAAAGCGCCCGGTCGAAGCAGGCAATAGCCTCGTCTGGCTGGCCGAGATTGGCGAGCAGCGCGCCAAGATTGTAATGCGCCTCCGCATAATGGGGCTGAACCGCGATGGCGCGGCGGAAATGCGCCGCCGCTTCGTCGCGGCGGTTGAGCTTGCCCTGCGCCACGCCCAGATTGTTGTGCGCATCGGCGAAATCGGGCTTGAGCGACACCGCGCGCGACAGCAGCTGCACCGCGTCTTCGTTGCGCCCCAGCCCATAGAGCAGACGTCCCAGATTGTTGTAGGCGGGCACATAACCGGGCTGGCGCGCGATCGCATGACGATAAGCGGCAATCGCCTCGTCGTTCTGGCCCCGGTCTTTGAGCAGATTGCCGAGATTGAACCAGGCCACGGCATGATCGGGCTTCAGCCTGACGGCCTTGCGCAAGACCGACATCGCTTCGTCCATACGGCCCAGCCTGGCGAACACGATGCCCAGATTGCTGTGCGCGTCGGCATGGGTGGGAGAAAGCGTGATCACTTTCCCAAGCGCCGCCACCGCATCGTCATCGCGCCCCAGCATGGCGAACAGGATACCAAGATTGTGATGCGCCTCCGCATGGTCGGGGCGGATCGCGATTGCTTTCTCGAAACAGGCGATGGCGGCGTCCGGCTGGTTTAGCCGCGCATGCGCCGATCCCAGCAGGAATTGTAGGAAGCTGGAGCGGGGATGGCGCCCCGTCCATAGTGCGCTCTGATCCAGCAGCGCCTGAAAGCGGCCATGCTGAAACAGCGTGGTCAGGGCGGCGAACTGCGCCGGGTCTTCATCGGGCAAAAGGGCCATCATGCCGCATTTGCCCGAGAAAGCATCATCGCTTCAAGGGCTGTTAGGCCGCTCGCTGCGTCGCCACCACCTGGTCGGCCAGCTTGCCGTTCAATTCCGCGAAATGGTCGAACTCCATCTCGAACGTGCCCACGCCCTGGGTCAGCGAGCGCAGGTCCACGATCAGGTCGGTCACTTCCGACAGCGGCATCTCCGCCCTGACCGTATCCCAGCCCCGCCAGCCATCGCGGCCGTCAAAGCCCAACGGCGCGCCCCGCCGGCTGCCGATCACGCCATTGACCTTGGCAGTGGCGTCGTTGGGCACATGGATGGCGACTTTCATCACCGGCTCCAGCAGCACGGGCGAACAGCCCGGCAACCCCTCGCTCATGGCGATGCGGCCGGCGGTCTGGAAAGCGGCGTCCGACGAGTCCACTGAATGATAAGAGCCGTCGGTCAGCGACACGGCGACATCCACCACCGGAAAACCCAACGGTCCCGCCTTCATATATTCGACCACGCCTTTTTCCACCGAGCCGATCCATTGCTTGGGCACCACGCCGCCCTTGATGCGGTCGTGAAAGACAAAGCCCTGGCCGCGCGGCATGGGCTGAATCTCCAGCACCACATCGCCATATTGACCATGCCCGCCGGTCTGGCGCTTGTGGCGGCCCCGCACGGTCGCGGATTTGCGGATGGTTTCGCGGTAAGGAACCCGCGGCGGCTTGGTGAGCAGCTTGAGCCCAAAGCGGCTCTGCAATTTCTCGATGGCGACTTTCAGATGAATCTCACCCTGCCCCGCCAGCACCATTTCCTGCGTGCCCGGATTCTGCTCGAACACCAGAGAAGGATCTTCCTCGATCAGCTTGCCGATGGCGGCGGTAATCTTCACTTCATCCTTGCGGTCGCTGGCTTCGATGGCAAGGCGATAGACGGGCGCGTTCAGCCGCGCCTTGACGCGGGCGACGGCGATCTTGTCGGACGACAGGCGATCGCCGGTCTGGACATTGTCCATCCGGGCCAGCGCCACGGTGTCGCCGGCGCGGGCTTCGCTCTTTTTGACCTGCTTGTCGCCGGACAGCGTCAGGATGCCGCCGATCCGCGTGTCGCCATTAGGCCCGTGCAGGATCGCGCCGTCCTTCAGCGCGCCCGAAAGCACCCGCCCCAGGCTCAAGCGGCCATGGCCGCCATGGAAGGTCTTGATGATCTGCACCATGGCGGCGCCCGTTTTTATGCCAGCGCGCTCCGCCGCCGCGCTCACCTCCGGCACTTCGTGGCGCAGCGCCTTGAGCAGCCGGCGCACGCCATGATCGCCTTCCGCCGAGCCGATCAGCACCGGCACGATCACCCCTTCCGTCAATTCGCGGCGAAGGTCGCTCATCACCTCATCGCGCTCGGGCTCGATATCGCCTAGCAATTCCTCCATCAGATGTTCGTCGTAATCGGCCAGCCGTTCCAGCATTTGGAAGCGGGCTTCTTTTTCGCGCCTGAGGTCGTCGATATCGATCACTTCCGACGGCGCGTGGCTGCGATAGACAAAAGCGCGCTCCAGCGCCAGATCGACGAAGCCGGTGGCGATGCCGTTTTCCCAGATGGGGATCTGGCGCAGCAGCAGCGGCGTCTCGCTGGCATCTTGCAACAGCGCCAGCAAATCGCGCAGCGAGCCCGAAGCATGCTCGATCTTGTTGACGAAGAGATAGTGCGGGACTTTGGCGTCCGTCAGCGCCTTGAGGAACGGCCGCAACATCTGCACCTTGGCGGGCTCCGGCTCGCAAACCACCACGGCGGCGTCGATGGCGGGAAGCACATTCAAGGTGTCGCCCAAGAATTCGATGGAGCCGGGGCAATCGAGAAATGTGAAATCCTCGCCCAGATATTGAGCGGTCAGCACATTGAGTTCGACGCTCATCTGGCGCGCCCGCGCCTCGGCGGAGAAATCGCCCAGGCTAGTGCCGCCCGAAACCGATCCCTTGCGCGTCACCGCATTCGTTACCGAGGCTATGCTCTCCAAAAGCAATGTCTTGCCGCTGCCATAAGGCCCGATAAGGGCAATGCAGCGGGGGCCGGATTTGCTTTTGGGATTGGACATGCGCGCCTCCTTGGACCAACCGCGAGGAGTGATTTCCTCTCGTTGGCGCGGGCGCTCAAGGGCTCCGATGTCCGGGCCTGACGCCCTTCCAGTGAGGCGATGCTCGCGCCGTTATCCGATAGCGGTCAAGCGATTTATTATTTCGAATTCGCGGTGCTTGCGGTTGCGCACGAAGTTTACCAAGCTTCTAATTAATTGTGAGCGAGACGAGATCGTTGACAGATCGGCCGCCATGGGCGTCGCCGGGCACGACCAGGCGGAAAGTCTGGTTTTCCACCGGCTTGCCGCCCTGCTGATAGGCGACGATCACCTGCTTGCCGGCAAAGCGCGGATCGATTTCGCCGATGGCCAGCGCCACGCCGTAACCGTCGCGGCCGCGCGCCAGGATTGTGTGCTGCAACGGCGCGCTCTTGTCGTTGGCACTGTCGATGGGCCCCGCGCCCTTCACCACGTCAAGCAGAAGCGCACCGGTCCATGTGCCCGTGGTGGGACCGTGGTCGGTCTGGAAAGTCAGCGACACCGTGACCGGCGGCAAGGCCTTCAATTGCTCCAGCGACACGGGGCCGGAATGGGCGACATGACCCTCGACCATCAAGCCGGCGGATTGCGCGAAGGACGGCGCGGTGAACCACGCAAAGCTGGCCGCGATGAGGGCGAGAAGAAATTTCGGCATGGGACGGCCTCCGGCGGCCCGTTATATACCACCGGAGATCACGTCTCAGCCATTGTTTTTCCCGGCCGACGGTACGGAAGGGCCGCCTGGCAGCGGCTGGACGCCGGCATCAATGCGCGACATGTTGAGCGCAAAGGCGGCAGCGCCGGGATTCATCGCATCCACCATGGAGGTCGGCATCAGGATGGTGGCGCCCCGTTCCTTGGTGGTTTCGTAGATGATGTTCATGGCGCGCAGCTGCAGCGCTTCGGGGCTGGTGGCATAGAGCTTGGCGGCGTTGACGAATTTCTGCGCCACTTCCTCTTCCGCCGAGCCCAGAGTGACGCGCGCCTGCTTCTCCCGTTCCGCCTGGGCCTGACGGCTCATGGCATCTTGCAGATTGGCGGGAATGGCGACATCGCGGATCTCCACCGAATTGACGGTGACGCCCCACTCCGCCGTCTTGGCGCCGATCACGGCCTTCAAGGTGGCGTCGGCTTCCTTGCGCTCCGACAGAAGCTCGGAGAGAACCGAAGAACCGATCATTTCGCGTAAGGATGTCTGCGCCACCCGCTGCACGGCGCTGTTATAGTCGGCGATCTCAAGCGCCGCGCGCTGGGCGTCATACACCATCCAGAAGACGATGGCATCGACATTGACCGGCACCGTATCGCGGGTCAGCGCCTGTTCGGCGCTGAATTCCGAAGTACGGATACGCTGATCGATCCAGGTCGTGACCTGGTCGATGATCGGCACCAGAATGAACAGACCCGGCCCCTTGACGGCCTGGAGCTTGCCCAGCCTGAGTATCACGGCCTTTTCCCATTGCTGGGCCATCTTCACGGAATAGCCCAGGAAGATGCCGATCAAAGCGAGCAATATGGTGATGCCTATCGGCATCCGCGCGACGAAGCTGAGCGCCGCGCCACCCACGAACACGATGAAGATCAGGGCACTGACGGGATTCATATGTGTCTCCTGTGGTGAATTCGAAATACGGTTGGATGAGGATTGACGGGCCGCCTGAAGGGCACGCGCGGCCGGAAGAACGCCGAAACTATCGATGGAATCGCTGGAGCGTGACTTGCCACCGCGTCCAAGCCCGCGGATCAGTCTGCTCCACACAATGATCGCAAAGATTAGGACGAAGAAAAGGCCCAGGTGATTCATGCGTCCGGCCCCGCCACGCGCTTCAGCGCGTCGGCCAACTCGTCCGGCGTGATGCCTTGCGCGCGCGCCTGCGCCGCCACTTTGGCGGCAAGGATGTGGATTTCGTTTTCGCGGTTGCGCGGCCGCGCCGGCGTCTCGGCGACGAAACTGCCCCGCCCCTGCACCATGGTGAGAAGCCCTTCGTCTGCCAGCGCCTGATAGGCCCGCTGCACCGTGTTAAGATCGACCGCCAGCGCCACTGCCACTTCGCGCATGGTGGCGAGCCGTTCGCCGGGCTTGAGTTCGCCGCGTCCTATGGCGGCGGCGATCTGGTCGCGCAGCTGCACATAGATCGGCACGCCATTGTCCTGAAGGATCAGGCTACCCAGCATTTGGAGATTGTATGATAGTATTCATACAATCTCAAGGCCCGCCAAGCACCTGATCTATCAGAATAAAGCGATCAGGCAGTGCGCCTTGACCGAGGCTTTCTTCCCCCGCTAGCGGAGCGACAGCGGGGGAAGATGTCTTCAGAGGGTTTATCCCGAGGAAGACAGATGGGGGCCAATCAAAGAAAAAACCGCGCTGAGATTTGGAACTGCTGCTGGCTTACGGAGGCAGCCGGGAATCCATCCAAAAGATATTCGCGCCGCCGCGATTGCATCGCGATCAATTCGCCGGTGATACGCAGCCAGTCATAATGCTGCCAGGAGAGGCTTGCGGTGACCGCGTCGCCATCTTCATTCATCACGCTGGGTGTGGCGGCTGGATGGCGGGTCTGAAACAAATCTTCGCGCAGACTGACCCGCCAGTCCTCGGCGCCCAGATCAGCCAGATCGTAACTGCCCAACAGGAACGCGGACTGGAAGCGGGTGCGGGAAAGGCCAAAGGATGTGCCGATCACGGTGGTGCCCTGCAGTCCCTGCGCGATCAGGGTGAGGTGATCGATGCTGGTGCGCGCGCCATAGCTCCAGAAGCGGGTGTCCCAGGCGGCATATTCGCCGGAGACTTTGTTGGGATCGCCTTCATTGTCATAGCGCAGCGCCGTGAGCTTACCGATGCCCGGCATTTGCCAGCTAAACCCGGCATACCAGCCGGGGCGTCCGTCGATCTCATCGAACAGAGGCGTGCGGCTGGGAAAATCTTCGTGGAACAACCGAAGCGTAGCGTCCGGCTCGCGCAGATCGCCGAACACACCGCTGGGCCGGTCGTCCATCGCCCAGCCGCGATCGGCAATCAAGACACCGGCGGGATCGTTGCAGCAGAAGACGGACGCGGTGAGCGACAAGGTGCCGATGACGCCGGTGTCGTAGCGGACGATCGCCTCGCTGCCGATGGTGCGCAATTCCTCGCCGATCCAGCTGTTGATGGCCGACGGCGTCAGCGTATAGGGACTGGTCCAGCCCAAATCGTCATTCTCCAGGCTGATGGTGGGAAAGAAGGTGCCGGTCTTCACCGACCAGCTCACCGGCCCAACCGCGACGGGATGCCAGGAGACATAGCCTTCGAGCATATCGATGCCGGTGCGCTGCTCTGGCTCGCCGCGTAAGACCAGCACGGCGGAGAAATCATCGCTCATCCGGTAACTGCCTTGCAGCACCGCTTCGGCAAAACGGAAATTGCCGGCGGAATCGCCATAGCGGAATTTCGAGAGGCCGCCATTCAGCCAAGCAGTTTCGGACGGCGGGGCGATCACGCGGAAATCGGCATAACCGCTTAAGGAGAGATCGCCGAGCTGCACGTCGGCATGCGCGGGCAGCCCCAGCGCCGCGAATAAAATCGCGGCCAGCAGGGTCCACGCAGAGCGGTATGTTGGCCCCTTCAACATGCGCCATTTCTAGACCTGCATTGCTTAAGGACGGCTTTACGAAGTGTTTATTAACCCCTCTGCCTTCGCAGGCTCGAGAGCCTGCTGCGGCATCTCCCCCGCCAGCATGCTTCCGCATGCGCGGGGGCGGATGGGCACGACCAAGCCTCAACAGAGTTTCGCGCGCCTTGGCTCCGGTCTTCTTCCGAAGGCTTGCCTGTGGAAGACAGATGGGGGCTAAGAAAGGCTGTTGCAAAACCTTTGAATGCGGCCGCAAGCGTCTTCCAGGATCGCGTTCGAAGTTGCGTAAGAGATGCGGAAGAAAGGCGACAGGCCGAAGGCCGCGCCGTGCACCACGGCCACGCCTTCCGCTTCCAGCAATTCGGCCGCGAAGTCAGCATCGGTGGCGATGGTCTTGCCGGTCGGCGTCTTCTTGCCGATCAGCTTGCGGATGGAGGGATAAACATAGAAGGCGCCTTCGGGCTTCGGGCATTCCAGTCCCTTGGCCTGGTTCAGCATCGACACCACCAGATCGCGACGGCCTTCGAACAATTTCTGGAACCCGGGAATGAAATCTTGGCGGCCGTTCAAGGCTTCCACCGCCGCCCATTGCGAGATCGACGCCGCATTGGTCGCCGATTGCGATTGCAGCTTCGCCATCGCCTTGATGAGATCTTCCGGCCCCGCGCAATAGCCGATGCGCCAGCCGGTCATGGCATAAGCCTTCGACACACCGTTCATGGTCAAGGTGCGCTCGTAAAGGCGCGGCTCGATTTCCGCCACGGTGCGGAATTTGAAGCCCTCATAGACCAGGTGCTCATACATGTCGTCCGTGAGGATCCAGACATGGGGATGTTTCATCAGCACATCGGTTAGCGCCCGCAATTGCTGCTCCGTGTAACAGGCGCCGGTGGGATTGGAGGGCTGGTTAAAGATCAGCCATTTGGTCTTGGGCGTGATCGCCTTTTCCAATGCTTCGGGCGTCAACCGGAATCCGTCTTCGATCTTAGTTTCGACCACGACTGGCTTGCCGCCGCCCAGAAGCACGATGTCGGGATAGGACACCCAGTAAGGCGCCGGCACGATCACTTCGTCGCCAGGATTCAAGGTCGCCAACAGCGCATTGTAGATGATGGTCTTGCCGCCGGGCGCCACGAAGGTCTGGGATGGCTTATAGTCGAGACCATTTTCGCGCTTGAATTTCTTGGCGATCGCGGCGCGCAGTTCGGGAATGCCTTCGACGGCAGTGTATTTGGTCTCGCCCCGCTTGATGGCGGCGATGGCCGCGTCCTTGATATTGTCCGGCGTGTCGAAATCCGGCTCGCCTGCGCCCAGCCCGATCACGTCGCGGCCGGCCGCCTTCAGGTCGCGCGCCTTCTGCGTCACCGCGATGGTCGGAGACGGCTGGATACGGTTCAGGGATTGGGCAACAAAATCTTTCGGCAGCGGCATCAACGGAGCTCGCGCAAAATTGCACTCTCCCCTATCAACCGGCCCAGGACCGGGCAAGGGCTAGATGGGGCATGCCGGTTATGTCCACATTTTCCGTGATTGGCTTATGATGTGCCGTCCCATTTGAGTCGGGCCCTTATGCGCAAAGAAGCGGCCGCTCTGGCGCTCCTGGTGTTGACGGCGTGCTCCAAACCCCAGCCCCCGCAAGGCCGCTGGGAAGGCGGTTATGAGGGCAACGGCACTCTGGTGGCGGCGCGGGTGGAGATCGGCGCCGATGGCCGGGTCAAGCTCAGCGCGCCGGACATCACCAACATGCAGGGCGCCAAGCCCGAACGGCTTGAGCGCGTGCGCGAGGAATTGGCCGCCGATCTCGTCACCGCCTGGGACACGGTCGAGCCGCGGCCCTTCGATTTCGACGGCAAGACCTTCCGCAAGCCAGGCGAATACGCGCCGCAGATGGAATGGGACAAGACGACCAACCAGATGACGCTGGAGATTTACATCGGCGCCAATCCTGCTCTGCCGATCCCGCTGCGTCCGGTGGATTCCTTTGACGATAATCCCTGGCCCGCGGGGTGAGCTGCGACCGCCGAAGGTGGACAAAACGATCCGGCGGATCGTTTTGAGCAGCGCCTCCCTCGCTTCGCTCGAAGAGGGGCCAGCTTTTCTAAGCTCGCTTCCGCTCGCCAAGAAAAGCTAGGCCAACGCCGCGAGCTCTAGCGAGCGGCCGGGGTGCCCCCTCCGCGCACTCCGAGCAGCGTCATCAACCGTTTGTCAGCCGGCAGTCGTGCGCATAAATCACAGCACCTATGATGGCAAATAGGTAAGCAAAGCACGGCCATGCGCTTTTCCTTCGCCACCTCTCTAGCCCCGAGCCATTAGCGACATTCCATTACAATTTTTGAGCCGGCCCGGGCTTTTCCCGCAGGCAGGACGGGGCCAAGCTCCCGCCCGGCTTTGTGTCCATTCGGCGCTCCACCAAGGGATACGGCCATGCGGACGGCCGGACCGGCTTTGGTGCCCCCCACGTAAAGCCATCAGTCCGGTCGTCCATCTTTTTTCAAAAATGCGCCTAGACTGCATTGCCGTCATGCAATGTCCCTATTTCCGTGCCGGAAACAGGGAAAAGCCGCCCAAAACGCCCTCTCCCGCGACAAAGCTTTACAGTCCTTGCCCTTGTGAAAAGGCCGTTTGTCGCCATATTTGCGCCAATTGCCATGCGCCGGTATGAGGGGGCCGATCCACTGGCCGGCCGGCTTCAATTGTTCGATGAGAGTGTGATGAAAGCGATTTTCCGCGGTCTTTCCGTCAGCATGCTTGCCTTGGCTGCGGCCGGCTGCACCACGCCCAATCCCACCCCCCTTGATCGGCCAGGCGACGTACCCCAGGCCTTTACAGCGCCTGTGGTGGACAAGCAGGCCCCGATCTGGCCGGAAGCCAATTGGTGGATGAATTTCAAGGCCGACGAGCTGCCCAGCCTGATCGATACGGCGCAAAAGGAAAATCTCGACCTCGCCGCTGCCGCCGCGCGCGTACTGGAATCCGAAGCCCAGGACGGCGTCGCTTTCGCGAACCTGCTGCCGGTGGTCAATCTCCAGGGCTCCGCCGATCGCAACGGCAGCCACCGCACCACCACCAGCTTCAGCGCGGGCCCGGGCGGCACGATCATCCAGACCCCCGGTCCCAGCGTCGACACCACCACCAATTCCTTCAACGCCGGCCTTGCCGCCAGCTACTCGGCGGATTTCTGGGGCCTCAACCGCGACCGTCTTTACCAGGCGCGGGAAAATCTGCGTTCCGCCCGCTATGCCGAAACGGTGGTCGGCCTCACCGTGCAGTCCAGCGTGGCGCAGCAATATTTCACCATCCTCGCCACGCGCGAGCGCATCGTCATCGCGCGCCAGAATATCGACGCTGCCAACCGCATTTTGACGGTGGTGCAGGCCAAGGTGACCAACGGCGTGTCGTCCAACCTGGATCTCGCGCAGGAACAGGCCGTCGTCGCCACCCAGCAGGCCCGACTGCCCGGTCTGATCGAACAGGAACGCGAAGCACGCTATGCGCTGGCCATTCTTCTGGGCCGCGCGCCGGAAGGCTTCGATGTCAAAGCGCAGAACATGGACGGCCTCGCCTCGCCCGCGCTGCAGGCCGGTCTTCCCTCCGAACTTCTGCTGCGCAATCCCTCGATCGCCGAAGCGGAAGCCAATCTGTTCGCTTCTCACGCCAATGTGGATGCGGCACGCGCCGCCTTCTTCCCCCAGATCAGCCTCACCGGATCGGCCGGCTATGCTTCGAGCCAGATCGGCAATCTGATCAATCCCTCCAGCTTCGCCTGGAGCATCGGCGCCTCGCTGCTGCAATCCATCTTCGATGGCGGCCGCCTCAAGGCGCAGGACGATCTGGCGCTGGCCCAACAGCAGGAACAGATCGCCAATTATCGCAAGGCCGTCTTCACCGCTTTCTCGAATGTGGAATCGGCGCTGGGTCAGGTCCAGTCCAACAACGATCAATTGGTGGCGCTGACAGAAGATGTGCGCGCTTCCGCCGAGGCCTTCCGCATCTCCGAGCTGCAATATCGCGAAGGCACCATCGACATCCTGTCGCTGCTGCAGGCGCAGCAGCAGCTTTTCACCGCCGAGGACACGCTGGTGCAAACCAAGCTGGCGCGCCTGGAGTCCAATGTCAGCCTCTACATGGCGTTGGGCGGCGGCTGGAACCAGCAGCAGTCGGATAAGGATTACAAATACCAGCTCGACTGGTGGCCGCTCTAATTTTTCAGCCCCCTCCGGCCTTCGCAGCTTACTTTTGCGCACCGGCTCTCGCCGTTGCGCAATAAGCGCTGCTACGGCCACCTCCCCCATCAGCGTGCTACGCGCGCACGGGGGAGGCGGACCTGCGCATATTGATAGAGCGCTTGAATAGGTAGCTTCACCGGCACCCCTCGCCCTGAGCTTGTCGAAGGGTGAGCGGCGACGCCAATTGGCGGCGAAACGATCCGGCGGATCGTTTCGAGCCGCGAACGCCGCGAGCCTGCGAGCGGCTGGTGGGCCTTAGCTCAAATTGCCCGCAACCGGCTTCGGCTTGTAATGCGCTTCCAGCGCTTTCATTTCATCGTCTGAGAGCTTGAGTGACGCCACCGCGATGGCGTCTTCCAGGTGTTTGGGCTTGGAGGCGCCGATGATGGGCGCGGTGACGCCGGGCTTGGCCATCAACCAGGCGGTCGCCACCTGGGCATTGGAGACGCCGCGCGCCTTGGCGATGGTCTCCACCGCCTCAAGCGCCGCCATATCGTTGTCGTCGAATTCCATGTCCAGCACATTGTCGCTTTTGGCGCGGGTACTCTTCCCGGCTTTTGCGTCCGCCAGGCTGCGGCCAAGAAAACCGCGCGCCAAGGGCGACCAGGGGATCACCCCAACGCCCGCATCGCGGCATAGGGGCAGCATCTCCCGTTCTTCCTCGCGATAGACCAGATTGTAGAAATTCTGCATTGAAACAAAGCGCGCCGCGCCCGCCTTCTCCTGTAGCGCCAGATATTTGGCGAATTGCCAGGCATACATGGAGGACGCACCGATATAGCGCGCCTTGCCGGATTTCACGACCGCGTCCAGCGCTTCGACGGTTTCTTCTAGCGGCGTTTCCTTGTCGAAGCGGTGGATCTGATAGAGATCGACATAATCGGTGCCCAGCCGCTTCAGCGAGCCGTCGATCGCCGCCAGGATATGCTTGCGCGACAGGCCGCCTTCATTGGCGCCCTTGCCCATCGGGAAATAAACCTTGGTGGCGATCACCGCCTTTTCACGCCCGCCAGCGAAGTCTTTGATGGCGCGGCCCACCACCTCTTCGCTCGCGCCCAGCGAATACATGTCGGCGGTGTCGAAGAAATTGATTCCGGCTTCCAGCGCCCGTTTCAGGAAAGGCCGGCTGGCCGCCTCGTCCAGCACCCAATCGCGCCAGCTGGGCGCGCCATAGGTCATGCAGCCCAGGCAAATCCGCGAAACCTTCAACCCCGTCGAACCCAACCGCACATAATCCATGGCGCAAAATCCCTTTGTGAAGGCAGCAATGCTAAAGCGGCTTAGCCTCTGCCGAAACTTGCTCAAAACCGTTCGCATGGCATGGCCGCCATGCTCACCCCCCTCTGCGCGCAGCGCATAGAGGGGAGGTGCCGTAGCTCTCGAACCTCGACTCAGGCTTTCTTCCCCTGCACGGCGAAGCCGCTGGCGGGGGAAGATGTCTCTGAGCGCTTGCGCGAAAGAGACAGATGGGGGCCACTATGGAACCTTCGGGAACTTTTGCCCAGAGTCCGGCATTCTTGAACGTACCTAGGGGTCCCGCCTTCCCATGACCAGCATCGAAAACGCGGTCGGACCGAGCGCCTGGTTCAAGGTGGAGCGGGGTGTCTTCAAGGCGGGTGGCCGCTGGACCATCGCGGAAAGCGCGGGCCTGGACCGGGATCTGCGCGCGCTCGATCCCGGACCTGCCAAGGCCATCACCATGGATGCCTCCGGGATCGAAAGGCTGGACTCCACGGGCGCCTGGCTTTTGCTGCGCACCCGCCGCGCGATGGAAGCGACGGGACGCACCGTCGAGGCGCTGAAGGTCCCGGAGCGTTACGCCGCGCTTCTGAAGAATCTCGAACAGGACGACAAGCCCGAGGACCGCCCGCGCCTGCCGCGCATGAGCCCCTGGCGCTATCGCCTCTATCGTATCGGCAAGGCGACGGTGTCGGCGGGACAGCAGGGCTGGCGCATGCTGGGCTATCTCGGCCGCGTCACGGTGGAGACCGGCGAGATGATCATGGCGCCGCGCAAGAATCTGCGCTTCGCCGCCATGGTGAACCAGGTTGAGGAGACCGGCATCAGCGCGCTGCCCATCGTGGGCCTGCTATCCTTCCTGATCGGGGTGGTAATCGCTTATCAGGGCATCACCCAATTGCAGAAATTCGGCGCCCAGATGCTCACCATGGACGGGCTGGGTATCATCACCTTGCGCGAAATGGGCGTGCTGATGACCTCGATCATCATCGCCGGCCGCTCCGGCTCGGCCTTCACCGCCCATATCGGCACCATGCGCGTCAATCAGGAGATCGACGCCATGCAGACCATGGGTCTCAATACCGTCGATACGCTGATCCTGCCGCGCATCATCGGCCTGGTGATCGCCCTGCCGCTGCTCACGCTCTATGCCGATATCATGGGCCTGATCGGCGGCGCGGTGATGTGCTATTTCGACCTGGGCATTTCCATCCCCGCTTTCATGCGCGAATTGCAGCAGGCCCTGTCCGTCAAGGCGTTGATGGTGGGACTAGTCAAAGCGCCGGTCTTCGCTTTCGTGATCGCGCTGGTGGGCTGCTACGAAGGCTTCCAGGTGGAGCGCAACGCCGCCAGCGTGGGGCTTCTCACCACCCGCTCGGTGGTGGAATCGGTTTTTCTGGTGATCGTGCTGGATGCGGCCTTTTCCGTCATGTTCTCGGTCCTGGGGGTGTGATGGCGGATAACAACGGCAACAAGAAAGATGTGATCATCAAGATCCGCGGCCTGGTCACCGGCTTCGGGCCCAAGATCGTGCACGACCATCTCGACCTCGATGTTTATCGCGGCGAAGTCTTGGGCCTGGTGGGCGGCTCGGGCAGCGGCAAATCCGTTCTTCTGCGCACCATCATCGGCCTCAACAAGCCACGCGAAGGTTCGATCGAAGTCTTCGGCGCGCGCACCGGCTATGCCGAAGGCAGCCGCATGCGGGCGCTGGAAGTGCGCTGGGGCATCCTGTTCCAGGAAGGCGCGCTGTTCTCCTCCCAGACCGTGGCGGAAAACATCCAGGTGCCCTTGCGCGAATACACCACCATGTCGCAGGAGCTGATGGACGAGATCGCCGCCATGAAGATCGCGTTGGTGGGGCTTCCTCCCGACACGGCGGGCAAAATGCCCTCGGAACTGTCGGGCGGCATGAAGAAACGCGCCGGCCTGGCCCGCGCCCTGGCGCTCGATCCCGAGCTTCTTTTCCTGGACGAACCCACATCCGGCCTCGATCCCATTTCCGCCAACCAGTTCGACGAACTGATCGCCGAATTGCAGCAGAGTCTTGGATTGACGGTCTTCATGGTCACCCATGACCTCGACAGTCTCAGCGCCGTCACCGACCGTATCGCGGTCCTGGTGGATAAGAAGATCAAGACTGGAACCATCGCAGAGCTCCGCAAGGACCAGACACCCTGGATCC
The DNA here is from genome assembly GCA_035605955.1 of Rhizomicrobium sp. GTDB lineage: Bacteria > Pseudomonadota > Alphaproteobacteria > Micropepsales > Micropepsaceae > Rhizomicrobium. The sequence continues at coordinate 35,053 of DATNGI010000033.1, read as the reverse complement.
ATGAATATTTCTCCGGGCCGCGCGGCCATGCCGCGCTGGCGAACCGGAATTAGGAGGACGGCTTGGAAACCAGGGCCAATTATGTCGCGGTAGGCGCCTTCGTGCTGGCCTGCGTCATCGGGCTGGTGGTGACGATCCTATGGCTGGCCGGCGCGCAATACAGCCAGGAATATGCCTACTACCAAACCTACTTCAAAGGCCCGGTCACGGGTTTGGGCAAGGGCACCGTCACCCGCTACAACGGCATCGATGTCGGCCGCGTCACCGACCTCAAATTCAATCCCGACGATCCGCAAAGTGTGATCGTCACCATGCAGGTCCAGCCCAATCTCAATATCCGCGAGGACAGCGAGGCCTCGATCGAGAGCCAGGGCCTCACCGGCGGCACTTATGTCGAGATCAGTGGCGGCACCGCGAAATCGCCCACCCTGACTGCCAAGGACGGCCAGGAATATCCCGTCATCCGCGCCAAGCAATCCACCTTACAGCAGCTTGAACAATCCGCGCCCGAAGTGGTAGCCAAGCTTAATATCGCGGTCACGCGCCTCAACGATCTGCTCAGCGATCAGAACCGCAAGGCGGTTTCGAATGTGCTGGCCAATCTGGACCAGACCACCACCATGTTGGCCAAGAACTCTTCCGAGATCGATGCCACCATCAAAAACGCCGATGCCGCCACTACCAGCCTGCGCGACGCGTCCGCCAGCCTGAAACCCACTTTGGAACATGCCGACGTCACCATGACCAAATTCGGCAAGGTGGCCGACGATGCCGACGCCTTCATCAAGGGCGATGGACTGGCCCAGCTTTCCGATCTGGTCGGCGAAATGCGCCGGCTGGTGGCCAGCCTGACCAAATTCTCCGACCAGCTGAACCGCGATCCCACCAAGCTTTTGTTCGGCGACCGACGCAAGGGATATGACCCCAATGCCAAAAAATGATCGCTCGCCGCATCTCAGCCGGCGCCTGTTCCTGATCGCGAGTTCTTCGCTGGGGCTGGCGGCCTGCGGCAGTCTCGATAAGCTGGTGGGGCCGCCGGACGCACCGCAAATGTATGCGCTCAGGCCCACGCCGCCCGCAGCGCAGCCGGGCGCCAAAGTGGACTGGGCGCTTTCCATTGCCAAGCCCGATGCCGCCGACAATCTGGATTCGACGCGCATCGCGCTTTCGCGCGGCAACACCCAATTCGATTTTTACGCCAACGCGGTGTGGCCCGATCATGTCACCGATCTGGTGCAGACGGCGCTCTTGGCCGGTTTCGAAGCCTCCGGCCGCATCGACTCGGTGTCGCGCGAAGAAGACACACTGCGCAGCGACTACACGCTGCTGACGGACCTGCGCGATTTCGAGGCCCGTTACGCCACCCCGGACGGCGTGCCCACTATCGCGGTCACCATCGTGGCGCATATCGCTGAGGCGCATTCGCGCAAAATCGTGGCGAGCTTGACCGCCAGCTTCAACGAACCTGCTTCCGCCAACAGCGTGGACGCGGCAGTTCAAGCCTTCGATGTGGGTTTGAGCAAAGCCATCGCGCAGATCGTGTTATGGGCGCTGGCGCTGCCGCCGCCCGCCAGTCTTCGCGCCACGGCCGAATCGGACCAGCCTGCATCCGTGGCGGCCCGCCCACTGCGGCAGACGCCGCCCAAAGGTCCGGGCGCCAACGAAATTCCCGTGCCCGGTTCGGCTTCGCCGCCTGCGCCCTAGCGCGCCAAAGATTTCCGCGCGTCTTCGGCGGGGCAAAATAATGCTCTGTGATGAAAATTATTCATGGCAATGTCCGTCAAGCCTCCGAAGCCCGTTCTTGTTGCAGGGAAAATAGGCACGTGAAGGACATTCTCTTGTGACTGCCCATAGCTTTTCTAATGGCCCATTCGATATTTCGTCGGTTTCGCTCAGCGCGCTCCGCGCCTTCGAAGCGGCGGCGCGGCACCTTTCTTTCACGCGCGCAGGGATGGAATTGTCGGTCACCCAGGCAGCGATCAGCCATCAAGTGAAAAGCCTGGAGGAGCGACTGGGGCTGGAATTGTTCCGGCGCACGCCGCGCGGCCTGGTCCTGACCGATGAAGGCCGCGCTTTGATGCTACCGGTCGGCGAAAGCTTCGCGCAGCTGTCGCGCGCGCTGGGTCAGTTCGAAAGCGGCCGCTTGAAAGACGTGGTCACGGTGGGCGCGGTCGGCACTTTCGCGGTGGGCTGGCTGATGGATCGGCTGCCGGATTTCACGTTGCGCCATCCGATGATCGATCTGAGGCTCCTGACCAACAACAACAAGGTCGATCTGGCGGGAGAAAGCCTCGACTATGCCATCCGCTTCGGTGATGGCGCCTGGCACGGCATTCACGCGGAAAAGATCATGGATGCACCCTGCGCGCCGGTCTGCTCGCCCGCCACGGCTGAAAAGCTCAAGACGCCAGCCGATCTGGCCGCCTGTCCGCTGCTGCGCTCCTATCGCAGCCAGGATTGGCCCACTTGGCTTCGCGCCGCGAACGCCCCGGATGTGACGGCGCGGGGACCGCTGTTCGATTCCTCTTGGATCATGGTGCAGGCGGCGCTGCGCGGCGGCGGTGTCGCGCTGGTGCCGGTTGCGATGTTTGGGCGCGAACTGGAACGCGGCGATCTGGTGCAGCCCTTCGCCTTCGAAGCGGATCTGGGCAGCTATTGGCTTACCCGCCTGATGAGCCGGTCCGAATCAGGCGGAATGGTGTCATTCCGCAATTGGCTGATGGAACTGACTTGACCCAAGGAACCCCCTTGGTCGCTCCCGCATTTCCAAAACGGATTTGTGACGGAGTCGTCCGATGTTGCGTTGGGCCTTGATTTTCCTGGTTATCGGCTTGATCGCGGGCCTTCTGGGTTTCACCACAATCGCCGGCGCTTCGATCGCCATCGCCAAGACCTTGTTCTTCATCTTCATGATCATCTTCGTCGTGCTGCTGATCGCCGGGTTGACGGTGGCGCGTCGTGTCGGTGGCCCTTAGTATCGGACAACCCAAGACGGATTCGGCCATGCGTTTCCGGCTGATTGCAGTGGTGACAGGGAGCTTGCTGGGATCGGCGGGCCACAGCTTTGCCGGTTGCGATTTGGCCGCCCCGGATGGCGCCCATGCCGGTGGCGAGGCCTGCATCCGGCCCTGGCTCGACACCCATATGCACATCAATCAGCTGCAATATGTGGGCACGGCGGAAAGCTACAAGCTCGCGCCCAGCGAAGCGATGCTGTCTTTGATCCGCATGGGCGGAGAGAAGGACGCGGAAGCGTTGGATTTTGGTCAAGCACCATTGGCGCAGCAATTGGATGCGGGCGCCCGCTCGCTGGAATTCGATGTCGCCTATGATCCGAAAGGCGGCTTGTTCAAAAGTCCCGCCGGCGCTTCCATGGCGTCCGATCTGCTCGATCCGGTTTATGTCAGCGCCATGTCGCAGCCGGGCTTCAAGGTGATCCATGTGCTGGATGTGGATTTCCGTTCCACTTGCCTGACGCTGAAGGATTGCCTCACCGAAGTCGCGACCTGGAGCCGGGCGCACAAGAATCACCTTCCGATCCTGATCGCGCTGCACGCCAACGACGCCAAGACGCCGATGCCGGGCGCGACCAAACCGATCCCGTTCGACGCCGATGCTTTCGCGGCGTTGGATGCCGAAATCCGCGCCGTGTTTCAGCCGGATGAATTGATCACGCCCGACCAGGTGCAAGGCGCCCATGCCAGTCTGCACGAGGCGGTGCAGGCGAGCGGCTGGCCCGTGCTGGGCAAGGCGCGGGGCAAAGTGATCTTCCTGCTCGACGATCCGGCCAAGAAGACGGACCTTTATGCGGGCGCGGCCAAGTCGCTTCAGGGCCGGCCCATGTTCATCGCCACGGACGAGAGCTCGCCGCTCGCCTCCTTCATCTGCATCGAAGACCCGCTCAAGGATCAGGACCGCATCGCAAAGGCCGTGGCGGCGGGCTTTATCGTCAAGACCCGTGCCGACGCCGAGACACGCGAAGCGCGCGATGGCAAGACGGCGCGGCGCGATGCCGCTTTCGCGTCAGGCGCCCAGATCGTGGCCACGGATTTCCTGATGCCGGACAAGAAGATTGGCGCATATCAAGTGAGCCTGGCCGACGGCCATAAGGCGCAATGCGACGCCAAGCTGCCGGGCAAACAGTGCGCCGACTGGGACGAACGCCCGCGCCTGATCACGGCGGCAGCGCATTAAAAGCATCAAGTTTCGCGCTTGACCGCCCGCGCCAGCGCGCGCCAAGGCTTGATGTCCCAATGATTGTCGGCCAAGGGCGATGGCGATGGCAGGATCCAGACCGCGGTGTCACCGATCCGCTCGCGTTGGCGGCCCGCCACCGCATTCTTCCCCATTACCGCGCGTCCGGCGTTCAGGCTGGTAAAAGCCAAATGGCGCGGCGCGATCCTGGCGATGCGGACGCGCAATGCCTCCACCGCTTCCGCGCCAAGGCTGTGCCGGGGCAATTGATGATCCATGCCATAGACGAATTTTGCGATATCGGTGAGGCCGATCCCAAGCGTCCAAAGCTCGGGATAATCCTCGGGCCGAAATTGGCGCGGCGTCAGGCCGGTCGCATGCAGCGTGCGCCAGAATTTGTTCTGGGCATGGGCATAATAGGCCTGCTGCAATGCCGATTGCCGCCCCGCCGCTGTGCCGCAGAAAACCAGCTTCAATCCCGGCTTCAACCGCTCGGGCAAGACATGCTTCTTGTCGTCCATCTCAAGAAGATTTGCGGCCCCGGCCCAGCAAGTAAAGCGGGAACGCCAACGACAGGCTCAGCAGCGAATAGAGCCCGGTGCGCCAGTCCGACACCACGAACAGCACCACCAGAAGCCCATTGGCGGCGATGGCGATCAGCGCGGGCAGCGGATAAAGCGGCATCTTGTAGGGCCGGGGCAGATCCGGCTCCTTGTGCCTCAGCCGGATCGCGCCGTAGCTCAACAGCAAGAAGATGATCATGATGTTGGGCGCGTAGAGGTTCAACAGCACCTCATAGAGCCCGCCCTTGATGTGATCGGCGCCCAGGATCACCAGCGAAGTCGCCACCACCACGACCAACAGCGCCGCACGCGGCGTGCCGCTTTTCGACACCGTGGCGAGCACCGACGGCAGACGGCCCTCGCGCGCCATGGCGTAAGTGTTCCTCACATGCTCCATCACTTGAAGATTGGCGATGGTGGCGACGCACCACATGGCGAGCAAAGTGACCACCACGCCGCTGCCCGGTCCCAGCACCGCCGCCATGGCGTCGGACACTGCCAGCGTGGAGTGGGTCAGCGCCCCCATGGGCAGGACATGCAGCACCGCCGCATTGATCAGCACATAGATGGCGGTGACGAGCGCGATGCCGCCAAAGGTGGCGCGCGCCACATTGCGCTCCGGCTCGTGAATCTCCTCCGAGAAATAGACCGCCGCTTCCCAGCCGCCATAGGCGCCATAGATGGCGCGGATGGCCACTGCCGCGGCTACCCAGCTGAAAACAGGCGGTGGCGGCGCGGTCACCGCACTGGACTTGCCATGCGCCAGAAATAGAACCGCCACGATCGCGATCAGGCCAAGCGCCTTCAACGCGCTGCCGATATTCTGGGACATGCCGCCGACCTTGGCGCCGATGAAGTTGAGGATGCCGCAGGCGAAAACCAGCAGCACCGCGATCTCACCCGTGGTGAACCCTGGCAGCAGCCCCAGGCGCTGCACCTGCTCACCGAAGGCGACGGCAATGAAACCAGTGGAGAAAATCAACTGCAACCAATCCGCCCAGCCGACAAAGAAACCGGCAAAAGGCCCAAGCGCCCTGACTGCCAGAGGATAAGGCCCACCCGATTGCGGAATGGCCGCGCCCAATTCCACCGTGGGCATGGCGTCGACCGCCAGGAACAAGCCGCCAGCCAACCAGGCCAGGACAATCCAGGTGGGATTGAGGAAGCCGGCCGCCACCACGGACGGATTGCGCAGGATGCCCGAGCCGATCACCCCACCCAGCACCACCGCCAGGCCGAAACCCAAGCCGAAGATGCGGAGCAGGCGGCCGCGCAAATGTGGTTCGGCCGGCGTCTCGGATACGGCCATGTCGGTAACCCCCCTGCCCCGGTGACGATCTTGTGTAACGGTTTTTCGCCGCCCGCGCGACAGAACAAAGACGACCGCTGCGAAAATCTAGGACTGCCGATTGCCGGCCAGATCCAGCGCCCGGCTATAGGCAGCATCGCGCCCCGCGTTCCAATCCTCAAAGCGCAGGGGCACGACAGCGTCCGGTTGAAGGCTTTTAATCCGAACCGGATAGAACCAGTTCACCCAATAGCACACATGCCAGTCGCTGCAGCTATGGACATAGTCATGCTTGCCGGTCTGGTAATAGGCGCAGATTTTGAGATTCGGCAGGCACGCCTTGCCGCCTTCCGAGAAGAAGGACAGCCGGTCGCCCACCGGCTCGCCGATAATGGTGACATGATCGCCACCCGCGTCCTTGACGAAAGCAGCGGTGGTGATGGCGGCGGAAAAAGTCTGGGGGTCGGTGAGGATGACGATATGACCGACTGACGCCACCAGACTGGGCAGCGCATGCGCGAAATGCCAAGTCTTGGTGTAATCGCCACCGCTGTCGCCGCGTAAATCCAGAATGACGGCGCAAGGCCGATGTTCCCGCAGCGCCTGTTCCGCTGTCACCAGAAAAGGCGCGATCTGTTGACCGTCCGTATCTGCGATGTTCTGCAGCCGCACCACCTGGGCACAGCTCCCGGTGGCGGGAAACAAGCGAAAATGACTATCGAAATCGCGCCAGCTTTCCGGTACTTCGCCGAACTGCGGGCGATAAGCGATCCAATCCTTTTCCGCATTTTTCGCCGGTTCGGGCGAAAGCCAGCGCGCACCCGCGGGCACTTCGTCGCCCTCGCGCAGCGGGTAAGCTTCAAGGCGTTGGCTCACCACACGCCCGTCCGGCAGCCGCACCGTCCAGGTCGAGGCTTGCGGATCGTTGGCGATGCCAAGGCCATAAAGCAGATCCTGGATCACAATGAAGACGGCGGCATTCTCACGCCGGAAGTGCTCGACCCCGCCACGCAAGCTCTCGAGCTTTGCCATCACCTGGTCGAAGGGCACGCCGTCGACGCCTTCCACCCGCCCGCCCAGTAGATCGCGATAGCGTGCGGCCGCCCGCATCACATAAAAGCCTTCCGCGAAACGCGTTACTCGGACTGGCAAGATGCGCGTGCCGCCTTGCTCGGAAAAGGACCGCATGCGGGAATGGCCGTTGTCCGCCGACGCCATCACTTGCATCAAGGCCACATGCAGCTTCTGCCGCGGCAGTACCACCGACATGGCTTTCAGCGCCGCGATTCGCGCTTCGCCGGCCGCGCGCGCGGCGGGCGAAAAGGCACGATCCAGGCGCATCGCGGTGGCGAAATAATCCAGATCCTGGCGCTGCGCTTCCAAGGCCGAAGCCGGCGCCGGATAATTCGCGCTTGGTGCAAATAGGTGGAAATTAGACATGAAGGCGTAAGCAAACCCGCCCAGAAGAACCGCCACGGCGAGAACCGCGCCACCAAAGCCCAGCGCCCATTTGCGCAACAACCTTGCGCTCGCCCCGGTCACGCCCTTATCCCTTTTCTCACAGCACTCGGCCGAACCAGGCCAGCGACAGGGCGGTCGATAGCAGCATCAGGGCGGCAGCCGTGCCAGCGAAGAAGGCGCTGATCTCCATCTCCTTGGTTTCCATCACCAGCTGTTTGGAAAGCACGCCATAAACGGCTTTCAAATCTTCGGCGCTGCCGGCGTGGAAATAGCGGCCGCGCGTCATGTCGGCGATCTTCTTGAGCGCATCTTCGTCCAGCTGCGCCCGCATGGAGAAACCGCCAAAGCCCACCACATTGCCCTGGGTGGTGCCGAAGCCCACGGTATAGATACGCACGCCATATTCGGAGGCGATGCGGGCGGCTTCTTGCGGATCATAGCCCGCATTGGTCTGGCCATCGGTCAGAAGCACGATCACGGCATTCTTGTAGGAGCCCGGCTCGACCGGCACATGCTTCTTCTTGGGCGCGTTCGCCGGGGCGCGGTCGCCCAAAGCACGGCCGCCGAACCGGTCCCCGAAATTGAAGCCGGAACGGTTGCCGAAGAAATTGGTGATGGGAAAATCCTCGTGCGGGAATAGCGTGGAGAGCGACACCAAAATTCCCGATCCCACCGCAGTGCCGCGTTGCAGTTCGAAGCGGTCCACGGCGGCGTTCAATGCCACCCGGTCGGTGGTGGGGTTCTGCACCAGAAGCGCGGTCGAAGCGAAGGCCACGATGCCGATCTGCACGTCCTTGGGCTGGTCCTTGATATATTGCTTGGCGGCAGTCTGGGCCGCCTCGATGCGCGATGGTTTCACGTCGGCGGCACGCATGCTGCCGGACACATCCATCGCCAGCATCACGATGGCGCGGTTGGACGGCAGACTCACCATGGCGGTGGGACGTGCCATGGCCAGCAGCAGCAAGGTCAACGATGCCAGCATCAGCGCGGGCGGAACATGGCGGCGCCAGCCCATGGCGCCTGCCGCGCTCTTCACCAGCGGCAGATTGGCATAACGCAACGCCGAACGCTTACGCCGCCTCAAGATCACCACATAAAGCGCCACCGCCAGCGGCACCAGTACCAAGAGCCACAGCAGGATCGGCCAAATGAAGCCGATATGAGGCACCAGGCCCCAGGTCTTGGTCAGCCAGGCTTGTAGAGCTTGCGTCTTCATGCCGACAGCTTCGCGAAGCGCAACCGGCGCATGTCGGCGAAGCGCAACACCGCGTCGGCAACATCGTCTTCGGTGGAAAGCTCCAGCGCGTCCACGCCCGCATTTTGGAATGCGGCTTGCAACTCCTCTTCTCGCATCTCGGCCGCTTTAGCGAAGCGGCCACGGAAGCCGCGATCGTGAGTATCGACGAAAAGCTGTTCGCCGCTTTCCGCATCCTGGAAGGTGATCAAGCCGAGATCCGGCAACCGCACCTCTAAGGGATCGGTAAGCCGGACCGCGATCACGTCATGACGATTGGCAAGCTGGGCCAGCGGCTTTTCCCAACCCGGGGCGCTGATGAAATCCGACACCACGAAAATCAGCGAGCGGCGGCGGATCATACGGCCCGCATCCGACAGCACCCGTTTCAGGTCGGTGCCTTTTACGCCCTTGGGATTGCGATAGCGGGTGAGCGCGTCCAGCAGCACCAGGAATTGCCGCCGCCCGCCCCGCGCCGGGATCATGCGCTCCACCCCGCCGGAAAACAGCAGCGCGCCGGCGCGGTTGCCCTTGCCCGCCAGGAAACGGCACAGCAGCGTGGTGAATTCCGCCAGCACGGCGCGCTTGGAAACGCTGACCGATTGGAAATCGATCGACGGGCTCATGTCCAACAGAAACCAGGCCGTGATCTCGCGGTCTTCCAGGAATTCGCGCACATGGGGAATCTGCAGCCGCGCCGTGACGTTCCAGTCCATGTGGCGGACATCGTCGTGATACTGATATTCCCGCAGATCCGCCAGATCCAAGCCCTGGCCGCGGAACATGCTGCGATGGTCGCCTTGCAGCAGACCTTCCAGCCGGCGCGCGATTTTCAGATCAAGACGGCGAAGGACCGCCTCAGGCGTTTGCGGCGCGGTCATGGCGCTCCAGCACTTTCTCGGGCGCGGGCACCGCTTTCATAAATTCGCGAACCAGATCGTCGGCGGTGATGCCTTCCGCCAGCGCCTCATAGGACGGCACCACGCGATGGCGCAGCACATCCGCCGCCACGTCCACCACATCGGCGGGCAGCGCATAGTCACGGCCGCGCAGATAGGCCAGCGCCCTGCCCGCTTCGATCATGCCGATCGTGGCGCGCGGGCTCGCGCCGTAAAGAATAAAGCGGGAATGGCCATGCAGGCCGGCCTTGCCGGGCGCGCGCGTCGCCGCCACCAGCCTGACGGCATAGGTGACCAGCGCGGGATCGATATAGACTTTGCGCGCTTCCGCCTGCATCGCCAACAATTCCTCGGTGGTGGTGACCGCGCCGATGGCGGCCATCATGCCCGTGACGCGCTGGACGATCACGAACTCCTCGTCCTCGGTGGGATAGCCCACCAGCACCTTCATCATGAAACGGTCCACCTGTGCCTCCGGCAGGGCATAGGTGCCTTCGGTCTCGATGGGGTTCTGCGTCGCCATCACCACAAAGGGCTTGGGCACGGGATAGCTCTCGCCCGCGATGGTGACCTGGCGTTCCTGCATCACTTCCAAGAGCGCACTCTGCACCTTGGCGGGCGCGCGGTTGATTTCGTCGGCCAGCACCAGATTGGCGAACACCGGTCCCAGCATGGTGGTGAACTCGCCGCTCTTCTGATTGTAGATGCGCGTGCCGGTCAGGTCGGCGGGCACCAGGTCGGGCGTGAACTGGATGCGCTTGAAGCTGCCTTGCATGGCGCGGGCAAGCGTGGAAACCGTTAGGGTCTTAGCCAGGCCCGGCACACCTTCCACCAGCAGATGCCCATTGGCCAAAAGCGCGACCAGCACCCGTTCCAGGAAATGGTCCTGGCCGACCACCACCTTCTTAACTTCGTAAAGAAGATGCTCCAGCCCCTTGTGCGCGCCACTCGCCATGTGCCTTACCCTTCCCGTTACAACGGATTGTTGCCCACCGCCTTGGCGGCATTCTCGATCGGCACGGCAAACGCCATGCCCGCAAACACGCGCTGGCCGGTGGGATTGTAGATCGCCGTCACGATGCCCACGACTTCGCCGTCGCGATTGACCAGCGGCCCGCCGGAATTGCCCGGATTCACCGCCGCGGTGAACTGGATCAGATTGGTGAGGGTGGGCTTGTCCTTGTCGGTGGGATCGTCGAATTCACGCTTCAGGCCCGCCACCACGCCGGACGACACCGAGGGGCCGATACCGAACGGAAAGCCCACCGCCACCACCGTGTCGCCGGGCAGCAGTCCCGCCGTCGATGCCAGGGTCGCGGGTTTCAAATCGTCGGGTTGGGTTTTGGTGCGGATCACCGCCAGATCATTTTCCGGCTGCACATTGACCACGGTGGCTTCCGATTTGCTGCCGTCGAAGAAGGTCACCACCCAGCGATCGGTGGAATGGATCACATGCAAATTGGTGAGAATGTCGCCCTTGTCGTCGATCACCACGCCCGACCCGGTGGAGTCGGGACGGTCATCCTTGTCCTTGGCGTCGGCGGTTTGCTTGTCCTTCGGCGAGGTATCCTTGGGCGTATCTTTCGGCGTCTGAGGCGTGGGCGCGGCATCGTGCTTGAGATGATTCTTCTTCGCCTCAGCCGCTTCGAGTTTTGCCTCCTGCGCCGCATGCTCGGGCGAGAGATAGCCGTCCACCCGGACCACCGACGGCGCGATGGTGGCGGCGGCGATGGTGGTCTTCGCTGGGCCAGGCGGGGTATGGCCCAGGGTATATTTTACGGCGTTGTCGATATCCCATTGCGTCAATGCTGTGGGCGCCGGGTGGAAGAATTCCCAGCCACCGAACAGCGCCAGCGCCACCAGCACCGCCGCCGCGGCGGGAAGCGCGCGGTCGTGACGAACAGCGAAGCGTTTGGTCCAGGCCCAGCCCAGCTTGAACAGTGATGGTTCCTGGACATCCCAATCGAAAGGCTCTGCCACGGGAGTTCCCGGATCGCCCGAAGGAGAACCGGAACGCCGCCTAACAGCACGACCATAAAGAGGTTTTCGCTTCATACCGGTCGTCTTCCGATAGATCGCTGAGGAAAGCCTACGCTAGCTGGACCTTTTAGGCAAAAGAGCAGATGCGCCTATACCAAATCTGTGTCACCCGCCGATGTTCATCCAAACGTGAAAGAATATATCTCCACGCCCGGATCCAGGAATTCGATGGTGAAAGTGTGGTCGGTGACCTGACCGTCCTTTTGCCGGATCAACTGATAAAGCCGCTGGCCCGTGACCGTTCCGTTGCCGGCCGCGTCGGAGTCCATGCCATGCATCTGACCCGGTGGCTGATTGTCCAGCGTCGCCTTGAAGCGCACCGGTTTGCCGCCGGCGGCCGGCCCCAGCACCAGATGCAGGTCGCGGGCGTGGAAATGGAAGGTGAGCTTCGCGCCGGCCGCGTCCGCCACGGATTTCTCCTCGGCGATGGTCCAGCGCCCGGCAAGGCCCCATTGATTGAGGCTTAAGGGATAAGGCGTCTTGTAGTCGGCGGACTTGTCCGGTTGCGGCGTGTTGGAGGCGAAGTTCGCGCCCCGGCCATAGCCCAGATAAGTCTCGGGCGATTGCATGTCAGTTTCGTCGGCAGCGGCCAGCGCGCCGGTCTTTTCCGGATCGACGACGCCGCCCGGCACATCTTTATTGCCCGCTTCCTTCAGCAAGGTCTGGATGATGCGCTCGGACTTGTCATATTCGCCTTCGCCGAAATGATGGGCGCGGATGCGGCCCATCGCATCGATGAAATAATGCGCCGGCCAATATTGATTGTTGAAGGCCTGCCAGATGGCGAGATTGGAATCCAGCGCCACCGGATAAGTGACGCCCAGGCTTTCCACCGCCTTCTTCACATTGGCGGGATCCTTCTCGAAAGCGAATTCGGGCGCATGCACACCCAGCACGACCAGGCCGTGATCTTTGTATTTCTCGGCCCAGGCGCGGATGTAGGGAAGCGCGCGCAAGCAATTGATGCAGGAATAGGTCCAGAAATCGACCAGCACCACCTTGCCGCTCAAACCGTCGCGGGTCAGCGGCGGGGTGTTGAGCCAACCCGTGGCCCCGTTCAGTTCCGGGAAAACCCCTTCAACGGGAAGCGCACTACCCGCCACCGCCACGGGCTTGGCCCGCTCGGTCGGATGCAACATATCGATCAGGCCCTGCTCGAAGCGCGTGGTGTTGGCAAGAGACAGCCGCGCCAGGAAGCCCGTGTCGAAGCCGAAAGCGATCGCCGCGACGCCTGCCAGCACCAACACACCGAGCGCGCGACGCACCCATTCGCCCGCGCCCAGAGATTGCTTCATCGCTTGAAAGATGCGGCCGCCCACCAGAAGCGCCAGCGCCAATGACGTGGCGGCGCCCAAGGCGTAAGCGAGCAGCAGGAATGTGGTCTCTACACTCGCGCCGGAAATCGCCGCGCCGGTCAGCACCAGGCCCAGGATCGGCCCCGCACATGGCGCCCACAGCAATCCGGTGGCAATGCCGAGAAGGAAAGACGCACCCGCGCCGCCTTCCGCGTCGGCGTCGTTGGAAAGCCTGTTGCCCAGCGCCACCAGCGGCCGCGTCAGGCGATCCGCCAAGGTGCGCGACAACAATGTGAAGGCGAACAAAGCGAGCAATACCATGGCGGCGATGCGGCCATATTGATTGGCGCTGACCGCCCAGCCGCCGCCCACCGCCGCCAAACTGGCAACAACCGCGAACATCACCACCATGCCGCCCAGAAGCGGCAGCGTTCCCGTGAGGAAGGGCCGGCCGCCCCGCGCGAACACAAAGGGCAGCACCGGCAGGATGCAGGGGCTGACGATGGTGAGCACGCCGCCCAGATAGGCCAGCAATATCAGTGTCATTGACACCAGACTTTCAAAATCCTGGTTCCATCTTCGCAGCCGCGCCCCAGCCGTGCAATTATCGCGGGCGCAGGAAATATTTGCGTCATTCTGTAACCGACCGACAGCTTGGCGAACCCTGGCATGGTTCGTTCGGGCGTGATATTCAAACTAACATAACGAGAAACCCATTCAAGACGGGTGAAGAAATAGGAGACGGGAATGCGAACCATGAAGCTCACAGTTTCGATTTTTGCGCTGACGCTATCCGCGCTGGGTGCTTCGTCCGCCGCAGCGGCGCCCGCCTGCGATCCCGACAATGGCGGCATCACGGTGCCCCAGGGCTTCTGCGCCATGGCGGCGGCGGACGGTATCGGCCCGGCGCGCCATGCGGTGGCCGCGCCCAATGGCGATCTCTATGTCGCGCTCCGCGCCCAAGCGGGCTCCTCGGGCGGTGTTGTCGCCCTGCATGATTCCAAAGGCGACGGGCATTTCGATGTCGTGCAGAAATTCGGGACCGGCAGCGCCACCGGCATCGCGCTCCTTGACGGCTATCTCTATGTCGCGCAACCCACCCAGATCATCCGCTTCAAGATGGCGGCGGGACAATTGACGCCGAGCGGCCAACCCGAGATCGTCGTATCCGGTTTCGATCCGGCGCGCGAGCACAGCGACAAGGGCCTCGCCTTCGACGACAAGGGCAATTTCTACATCAATATCGGCAGCCCCTCGAATGCCTGCCAGGCGCGCGACCGCCAGAAAGGCTCGCCCGGCCAGGACCCCTGCCCCATCCTGGAGCGGCATAGCGGAATCTGGAAGTTCAGCGCGAGCAAACTGAATCAAACCCAGGACGACGGCACCAAAGTTGTGACAGGTCTGCGCCAAGAGCCCGATGTCGCCTGGGCCTATGGCGCGCCTTACACGGTGATGAACAATCGCGACCAGATCGACATGCTTTATCCGGAACATTACGACGCCGAAGACAATAATGACGGCCCGGCGGAAGTGATGTACCGCGCCGATCAGGGTTCAGATTTCGGCTGGCCTTATTGCTACTTCGACTACCGCCAGCAGAAGATGCTGCTGTCGCCGGAATATGGCGGCGACGGCAAAGTGAATGCCCGCTGCGCCAAATTCACCCCGCCGGTGGCGAGCTTCCCGGCGCATTGGGCGCCGGTGGACGTGATGTTCTACGAAGCCAAGCAGTTCCCAGCGCGTTACCAAGGCGGTGCTTTCATCGCGTTCCACGGCTCGTGGAATCGCGCGCCGGAGCAGCGGCCGGGCGCGGTGGTGTTCCAGCCTTTCGCGAGCGGTAAACCGTCAGGCAAATTCGAGGTCTTTGCCGACCATTTTTCCGGCACCGCCCCGGTGAAGAGCCAAGCTGACTACACTGCGCGGCCCGACGGCGTGGCGACAGCGCCGGACGGCTCGCTCTACATCACCGACAGCGAAAAGGGCAAAATCTGGCGAGTCTTCTATCGCGGCTGATGCTTATCCGCGCGTGAAGGCAAGCGCGCGCTGCACACCCAATTTGGTCCGGCACGGCGCGCCGGCGGCATAGCTGAGGCGCGCTTCTTTTTGTGTAACAACGACCTCGGTCAAGCTGACCGTTTCCGCCACGTCGCGATGCATGCAGATGGAGAGCGGCCCGCGCTCCGGTGCATGCGCGCGATGGAGCTTGCGGATCGCGTCTGGCGTTTCGGTGATCTCATGCACCAGCGGCGCTCGCTTGCGGTTCACCAGTGCTTCGTCAAAGCCGGACGAGAACCAATGTCGGCGGGCCCAGGCATGGCGCTTTGAGGTGAGAACCGTACCATCCCAGCGCCATTCGTGAATCTTCCGCTCGCACGCGGAGATCGCGATCAAGCGGAACGGATTGAAGCGTGGCAGGTCGAAGGCCGCCATGTGCTCCGAAACCTCTCTCATGCCGCCTGCTGCGAGCAGATGCGGAATCACGATCCCGCGGCTGAGACATAGGCTCCGGTCTCGTTGCGGCTTGGTATACCAATTGATCAGAGCGAAGGTCAGCGCGGCATCATTGACGCCAATCCAGGTGCCGCCGCTCTTCTCGCTGGGATAAAGCGCGCCACGCCCGCCTGCTTTATGCTGCTTTGGCGGCAAGGCACGCGGGCGCACCTTTTGCTCGTCGCGATTCATCGCCAGGAAGAAGCCTCGCGGCCTGGGCAGAAATGAAACCGTGCACATGAAGCTGCTCAGACTTAGATCAGTCCGCCATCGGATAGCAGGCGCTGAGTTCCTGATATTTCTTCCATTCGTCACGCAGAAGCGCGAACGCGGCAGGGCGGTGCCCCAGCTTGCGGTTGGCGGCGCCGATGGCGAACACCAGATCCCATTGCCGGAACAAGGTGGCATAGGCCCGGAAGATGGAATTGCGGGCGTCATAAATGCTGGTGGCTTCCGAGGACGCGCCGTTCAGCTCCAGGATCTTGAAATTCTCGCCCCGTCTTATGTCTTCGTCGGTCTCGTAACGCACGTCATAGCGGCCGATGAAGAAACCCGGAATCTGCCGCGAGATGCGGTCGATGCGGTCTTCCATCGCTTCGGTCCAAAGATGCATCCCGTCGCGGAAGATGCAGCCCTGACAATGATTGCCTGCCTCTACCAATTTCAGGCGCTCGCCTTCGCCCAGCACCTTGTCCCGGATGGCATCATGGCGCTTCAGATAAGTGGAAGCCATGATGACGGCGCGGGCATCGGCGCGGATCAATTGCTCCACGCTCCGCATCCCGTCGCCCACGATCTCGGGAAATACTTTCTCCGTGATGGCGAAGATACGGCCCCGCTTTTCATGCGGAAAGCGGTAATAGAAAATCCCGATCTCGCAGGGGCCCGGCGCATAGGCTTGCAGCACCACTTCGCCGGTGACGCGGGCGAGATAATCGCGCGCATCCTCTGCGTGGCGCACCAACCTGAAACCGCTGCCCCGTTGGGCGACATTGGGCTTGAGCACCACCGGCAGAGTAAGGTGATGCTCGCGGCAAAGCTGCTCAAACAACGCCATACGCGCCTCGGGCGCGCCCCGGCCGATCAGGGCGGAACGGGCGGTGAAATCAGGCGAGGTGTCGAACAGATCCTGAAGGATGGCCTGCTTGGATTCGCCCACCAGTCCGCCCGTCAGCATGCCGGGATTGGAAATGGTCGGCAGGTTGAAGCCGCGATATTTGAGACCCAACCGTACATAATTCAGCCCGACGGGAATATAAAAGAGCCGCGCCGGCCAGAATTCCCATTGCAGCCAGCGCTGCGCCCCAGGTGAGCGCAACCAGATGCGCAATCTGGGCCTCAGCAGCAGGAAAGCCGCAACAAGCGTCAGCAGGCCCACCGCACTTATAATAAGTGCGCCCCGGGCTGTGGCGTACCAGACCACCGCATGGGCGCCCGCCATCCAGACCAGGACAAAAATCAGCGGCACCCAGATCAGGCCCATCAAGGCCGTCACCATCGCAAAGGAGACGAACGGCACCGCCAGCGTCCCCGCAATCAGATAGGTAGGAAGCCGCAAGCCCGGCACGAAACGCGCCACCAGCAGAACCGCAAGACCGCGCCGCTTCCACCAGGCCTCGCTTTTTGCCAAGCGGTCCTCATTGACCCGGCGGCGCACCCAATTGCGCTTCAGGAAAGGTCGTCCGAAACAGCGCGCCAGCGCATAGAGGCCAAGATCGCCCAGCCAGATTCCCAGAAAACAGGCGGCAAGTCCGAACGGCGTCGCCAGCGCCCCCGCGGCCGCCATCGCCGCGCCGCCCAAGGTGGCCGCGTCTTCCGAAAAGAAGGTCAGGAAAAAAAGCGAGAGCGCCTTGGCCCAGGTGACACCCAGCGCGCTCATGCGAACCTGCGCGCGGTGATCTGCTCTTTCTGATAGGCGATGGTGGAAGGCGCGGCGCCAAACTCCGCTGGCACCGCGATCTTGCGCATGCCGCAGATCATTGCGATCAAAGCATGATGATGGATGGCGTGGCTGATGGCATACATGATCTCACGCCCGACAGTGGAGGGCGCGGCGCAAGGGCCGGACGACGCATAAGAGATCTTGCTGCGCGCCTCGATCGGCCGCTCCGGCGAAAGCGTCGCGAGAAAATGAGCCGTCTCGCGGAAATCGCGGGTCGCCTTCAACGCCGCCAGTCTTTCGGTTTCCAGCCGCGCATCCCGCGCGCGCCGGTCGTAATCGATGTGGCTGCCCTTAACCGCCCCGAACAGGATTTGGAAATGTTCCAGGCTGTGCCGGTAATGGGCGCCGATGGAACCGCCCTGGGGAACGCAATGCGCATATTGGGCATCGCTAAGACCGGTGAGCAGAGCCTCGCCCTGTTCGAGCACCTCGTCCATGGCCGCCAGAAGCTGGTCGATGCTCATACCCGATACCCCTTGGCCGCCCGTCCGGCGAAGGGACGAGTCAAACCGCGGGCGATAGTGGAAATTCTGGCTCCGGCGCACAAGGGGTTATTTGAGACAGGAAGTTGCGGTCAATAAGGGTGGGATTGCGGGAAACATGCGGAAGCGCATGTTTCCCGTCCTCGCTCCGCTCGGATCGCTCGCTGCGCCAAATCGGCTGCTGCCGATTTGTCGAACCAGCGGGTTCTTTCCTCAGCCATGATCGCCAGCAAAAAAGGGGCACACGGCCCCTTTTTTGCTGGCGGACAGGGTGGGATTCGAACCCACGGTACGCTTGCACGTACGCCGCATTTCGAGTGCGGTGCCTTCAACCACTCGACCACCTGTCCGGCGGCGGTGATACGGGAGAGGGCGGGCGATGGCAAGTGTTTCGCGGGGCCCGCTTTGCAACGGTAAATCGCGGCCGATCAGTGCCGCATCCCGGCAAGCCTTGACGCGCTCGCTGAAACGGTTCGCGTAGGAAGTTTCCATGTGAACGTGGTCGAGGAACGCTTCGTCCGGCCAGACCATCGGCAGCGGCCCGACGGCATGGAAATGGGAATGGCGGCGGGCGAATTCCGAGAAGTCGTTTTCGAATTCACGCATCCCGGCTTTGGACGCTTGCCGTGCCATGGCCCGTTCACCTCGCTTCCGAGCAGCTGAAACGCGACACCCATTAACCCTTACCCACTATCGTCGCCACTTCGGTAGAGCGCCGGCATAGCCTGTGCTAGAGAGTCCGGAAAGGACTGCGATGCGGCGGGAAACCTCCATTTATCTGAATATGATGCGCTTCACCGCGGCGCTGGTGGTGTTCCTTGGCCATCTGGCCGGGCGGCGTTTCACCGCCGGACTGCTCTGGCCAGTGTCCCATTTCATGGACATGGCCGTCATCATCTTCTTTGTTCTCTCCGGCTATGTGATTGCCTATGTCACCGATACGCATGAGCGCACGCTGGAAGCCTATGCGGCCAACCGCATCGCCCGAGTTCTTTCGGTGGCGCTGCCCGCGCTGGCGATCACCTGCGTGCTGGACATGGCGGGGCGCACTCTTCATCCCGATTACTATTCCGCTGTGTGGGGCTTCTCCGCCGACCGGCCTTGGCTGCAATATCTGAGTGGACTGACATTCACCAATGAGTTGTGGTGGAATCACATCAATGTCGGTTCCATGCTGCCTTACTGGTCGTTGGCCTACGAGGTCTGGTACTACGCCATCTTCGCCGCTTTCTGGTATCTGCGTGGACCGGCCCGCTATCTCATCGCCATTGCCTTCGCGCTGATCGCCGGACCGAAAATCCTGACCCTGTTTCCCATCTGGATCGGCGGCTTTGCGGTTTATCATCTCTGCCGCAAGCCCGTGATGCCGCGGAGCTGGGCGATCGCGCTCTTCAGCATCACCCTTCTCGTCCCGCTCCTGCTGCTGGTGCAAACCGCGCGTTCCGGACTTCAAATTCCGAGTTCGACCTTGGACCGCTATCTCACCGCCATCGTATTCGCGCTGAACATCGTGGCCATTCAGAACGCGCCCGGCTTTTCCGGCGCGCTGCTCAAGCGTGTCGAAAAGCCGGTGCAATGGCTCGCTGGCATGACATTCTCGCTCTATCTGTTCCATTTGCCGGTGGCGCAATTTCTTACGACCGTCACCCCCTGGCCCCCCGCATCCTGGTCGGCGCGCGTCGTCAGTGTTGCCGGAACCTTCCTCCTCGTTGTGCTTCTTGCCGAACTCACCGAACGGCGGAAAGACATCTGGCGGCGCCTTGTCACGTGGGTGTTCGTCCGCCTCAGCGCGAGCCGGACCATGCTTCATTCCTCGACAGGATGAGTGCCCGCTGCCTGCCGGAATTTCGCGCAAACATGATACGGAATCCTCGCACACGAACTCCCTAGCGCAGCAGGACGGCGGTGGTTTCCTGTCGTGGCGCTTCATTCGCGGATACGGCCCATGCCAGAGGCGCCCAAAAACTGGAGAAGCGCGTCATACTCAGGCCAAAATTGCAGTCCTATCAGCGCCGCGCCAGGCCGGAAATACTTTGCCAACTCAGATCGCAGGAAATCACGGCGCCGGATGCTCTCCATGCCGCGTCCTGGCAGGCTTTGAAACGCTCGGTAAAGCGGTGCGCATAGGAGGCTTCCATGTGGATGCCAATAAAGGCTCCGTCCGGCCAGACTACCATCAGCGGGGTGACGACGTGGAAATTGGGATAGCGGCGGGCGAAGTCCGAGAGATATTTCTCAAACTCTTCCATCCCGGCCTTTGAGGCCCGCCGCGCTATGCTTTGCGAAATAGGCATGGGCATATAGACCGCTTCGATCTTGTGCGCCGCCAGCATCGCCAGCGTGCGTTCGAAGAAAGCCGTCTGTACCGGCACGGGATGAAAATCGCCGGTGATCACCGCCGGCCCCGCGAAAGGCGGCTCCGCGCCGTGACGGAAATAATCCACATGGCCCAGCCCTGCGCGCGTGGTCTCGAAGGCGGCATGATTGATGGCCTGGCGGCGGAACACCTCGCCCGTCAGCAGCGCATTGAAATAAAGCGGCGGAAAATGAACGGCGTAGAGCCAGTTGCGCAGCGCGCCCCCGAAGCCCAACCGGCTCTGCACGGCCTCGACGGATGGATCGTGAAGTTCGCGCGCATCGGCCGAGATCTCGGACAATTCATCGTAATGGATGAAACCGAAACGGGTGCCGTTCTCCCACAGAAACTGCGAAACCGAAATGAAATCCGGCGGCGCGAAGGCGATCACGACTTGGCGGGGCGGCGCGGGACACGCCAAGGCGCGGCGGGTGAAGAAATAACCCTCGGCGGGCGTCTCCGCGCCGAAAGAGAGATTGCGAGTCGGAATGTCGAGCCCGCGCGGATCGACCGCCGCCTCGGCGCGGCTGTCGCCGGAGATCACGGCCGCGCCCAGGTCGCAACGAGAAATAAAACGCTGCTTGGCTTCCCAGATGGGATAGCTGCTTTCCAGGAACGCTTCGGGCCTCGTCAGCACATAGGCCCAGATCAGCCCGAAGCTCGCCACGGCGCCGATGGCGAGGCCCAGAAGATAACGAGAGGAAGACGAGCCGGACATCGTTCCTCAGAATTGGAAATAGATGAATTCGGTGCTGCCGCCCATTCCCATGACGGCCAGCGAGGCCGCGCAGGCCGCCGCCGCCGACCACCACAGGGTCTCGCGCCAGCGCAACCAGGGCAGCGGCCCGGGAAGGATTTTCCCCAAGGCGGCAGCGTAATCAATCATGATCTGCTGGGTGTTGGGCATGCCCCAGACGGTGACATAAAGGCAGAACACCCAGGCCAGATGCGCCAGCGCCGGCAATTGTCCGGGGCCGCCATGCATCCCCGTCATCGAGCCGAGAAGATCGACCGCATCTCCCGCCGACGCGGCGCGAAAGAAGATGAAGCCGACCAGCACGGCGCAATAGGTGAGCAGCGTCTTCCAGACTGCCGCCCACAAGCTATCTTTCTCGCGCGAGACCGCGCCGCCGCGCAAAATCCGCATGGCGTGGTTGATGGTGATGTAGCAGCCATGCAGCAGGCCGAAGACCAGAAATTGCAGGCCCGCGCCATGCCAGATGCCGGCCAGCGCCATGGTGATGATGGTCGGGCGCGCCACCATCATCGCCATGCCGGAAAGACTGGATTGCGCGGCACGCGAAACATCCTGGCCGCGCGCGGCGCGGCGGCGCACGATGGTGAGCGCCATGGGATTGTAAATATAGAGCGTGATGAAGCGGGTCAGCGTCATGTGCCAGCGCTGCCAATAATCGATCACATTGCGCGCCTTGAAGGGCGAATTGAAATTGAGCGGGAAGCGCACATTGAACATGCGCGCCAACCCGATCGCCATGTCGGAATAACCGGAGAAATCGAAATAAAGTTGCAGCGAATAGCACAGCGCCGTGTCCCAGGCCGCGATCGCGGTCAGTGAGCCGGGATGGGAGAAGCCCGTGCCCACTATTGCGGACAAGGGATCGGCCAAGAGGCATTTCTTGGCCAAGCCGATGATGAAGATGGTCAGGCCCACCGCCAGATTCTGCGACGAGAAGCGATAGGTCTTGGCATCCGCGTACTGCGGCATCATCTCGCGATTGTGCAGGATCGGTCCCGCGATCAGATGCGGAAAGAACGTCACGAATAGAAGGTAGTTCAAGAAGCTGCGGTCCTTGGTGACGCCCTGGCGGACATCGACCAGAAACCCGATCTGGGTGAAGGTGAAGAAGGAAATGCCTAAAGGCAGCACGACATGGGCGAAGGGAATGTCGGCCACATGATGCAGTCTGAGGAATTCGAAAATCGCGAAGAGATATTTGTAATAACAGAGCGCCGCCAGATCGCCCGCCACGCCCAAGGTCAGGATCGCGCTTTGCAGCCTCTCGCGCCCCTCCATCCGCACGATCAGCTGTGTGACGCCGTAATTGTAGAGGATCGAAGCAATCAGAAGCAGGACGAAGCGCGGGTCCCACCAGCCGTAAAAGACCAGTGACGCCGCCACCAGCCAGGCTGCAGCTAGCGCGCGCCCAAACCGCGCCGCCAGATAATAGCCGCCAAGCGCGACCGGCAGGAACGCGAAGACGAAGACGAAGGAGCTGAACAGCATGCCGCGCGCCCTCGTCCTTAGCTCTTCGCCAACCGGCGTTCGATCAGATCCACCAGCTCGCCCACATTCTTGAGTTCTTCCATCTCTGCGGCCTGGAACTTGATGCCGAAACGCTGCTCCACTTCCACCACGATGAACACATGGTTGAGGGAGTCCCAATTCTCGACATCTTCCGCCGTGGTCTCAGGCGTCAGCGTGATCGCGGGATCGTCCAGCACCTTGCGGAAGACGTCGGTGAGCGTATCTAGGATCACGGACTTATCCATGTCGAACCTTGCCTGTTGTTTGAATTATGCCGCGACACTTTCGGCCTGGACGATATTCATGATCACATTGGCCGGTTTGAAACCGCCCAGGTCCAGCGCCCAGCGCGTGATGCCTTCTTCCGTTTCGTCCAGCTTCTGAAAGCCGAGATTGGGATAATGCTCGCGCACCATGCCGTTCTTGGGCGTCGGGCGGAATTGGCCGACCAACCGCCTGGCGCCCAGCCGCGCGGCCTCCGCCGCGACCAGGTTGAGCGTCGCTTGTTCCACCTGCCGGCCCAGCACGCGGCAACTCATCAGCCAAGTGTCGATCACCATGTCGCTATTGCCCGGCGCGAATTCCCCGATCACGATGCCGATCACGCCATTGTCACCGAACCGATCGATGAGGCGCAGCTGCAGCGACAAAGCGCGGGGATTTTTCATCACCGCCACGGCTTCGGCTTCCGAGTAACGCCGGGTCGTCAGATTGAACTGGTTGGTCTTGTTGATCAGCTGCACGATGCGCTGCAGGCCGAGCTGGTCGAACCGCGCCCAGCGCAATTCCATGTCCAGGCTGCGCAGATGGCCTTCGAGATCCGTGGCCGAAGCGCGCAGACCCTCGCGCTCGGCATTGGCGCGATATTGCCCGGCGCGCTCGAAATCCTCGGCCGTGATGGCGGCGGCCTCGAAATAGCCGGCATCCGCGATGCAATTTGTGTAAAGCGCCGGGTCTTCCGGCAATTCCGGCACCGCCACCATAGGCAGCTCGCGGCGCACGATGTCGCGCTCGAAAGGATTGTCGTCGGCGAAGACCAGCGCGTCGATGCCGATATTCAGCCGCGCCGCGATCTCGCGCAGATTGGACGGCTTGTCGGACCAGTTGGCCACGAAACAGGCGATGTCGGCACGCTTGAGCACCATGTCGGGATGCTTGTCGAAAGGCTCCAGCGCATTGGCTTCGTCATTCTTGGAGCAGACCGCCAGGATCACGCCGCGCCGCGACAGATCGCGGACATAGCGCTGGAAGGCGACATAGGCCTCGCCCCGGGCACTGCCTTGGCCCAGCACAATGCCGTCCAGCCCGTCATCGCCGATCACCCCGCCCCACAGCGTATTGTCCAGATCCAGCACCAGGCATTTCGCCGAGCGCCCCTGGCGCGCGGCCAAAAGCCGCCCGATCAATTCGCCATAAACCGGCGCGGCCATGGGATGCACTTCCTGCTTGGCGCGGAACCAGAGTGCGGGATCGTGCCAGGCGGCGAGACCATCTTGGGTGACCCTGGTGTCCAGCGCCACAAGATCCACCTGCTCGGCATCGGCCATTGCGCGCAAGCGCTGATTGATCTCCTCGGTCAGCCAAGCGGCGGAGGCCGGCAGGCGATGTTCGTTGTTGCCAGCCAGCGCCGGGAAAACCGGCATCAGGGTTTGCTGAATCACGCGGCAACCGAACGCGTCCTGCACCAGCCGCCAATTGCGTTTGATGTCTTCCAGCACGCCGTCGAGCGCGGCGGCGGCATATTCCCGCGTTCCCGACGCGTCGATACCGCTCAGCACATGGCGGGCGTCGAGCGCGAACAGCACGCAATCGGGTTTGTAGCGATGAAGCTCCGAATTCTTGTCCAGCAAGGCGGCGGATATCTGACCGTAAGGTGGCGTGTGAATGTCGAGCCAGAGCCCGTGGCGCAGCGCGCCCACGCGGATGGCGGGTTTCAGATGATCGACGGTGGATGATGCCAGAAGCGCCAGCCGCACCGAGCGCGTCGAAAGCTGGGGCGGTGGCGCTTTGCCGAACAGGCGCGTGAGCTTGCGATCCAGCGACAAGGTTTCGACCGCTTCCAGTCCCGCATTGGCAAGCGCGACCAATTCGGCCCATGCCGCCTCATCGGCCTCACCCAGCGCGCGCAGCCTCTCGCTCCAGCACGCCACCGGCGGCAGCCAGTGCAACTGTGGCGGCGTCGCTGGGCGGCTTGCGCGGCTGAGCATCAGACTTAAATTCCCCCAAGCGTCGGCGATTGCGGCGTGCCGCAGGTCACAACCGGTGTGGCGTGGCGCCGGCCGCCGGGCTCTAGCATGCCCGTGTTTCTTATAGAAAAAGCTAGCTGCCGATTGGTAAATGGGTGCGGATTTGGGACCTTTGGGAGGGGGCGGTTTTGCGCCTCCGAAGACCTTGTGCAGTCCATTGCCCACCAGGTTCGCCGGTGAATCAAAAATATATCAATATATACAGACGCTTAGGATAATCTGCGGGAGACGCCCTATCTTACCGCCGGCAGTCTGGAGACTGATATGCGCCACTTGGGTTCCCTTGTGGTCCTCGCCGCCTGGGTTCTTGTCCTGGCAGGACCTGTCGCCAGCAATGGCGCGCCGGGTCTTCAAGAGCCGGGTCTTCGAGAGAATGTGCATTTCGCCCAATATGGCGCCCTGGCCCAAAGCTCCGAAGTGTTGCGCCGTGTGTTCACGCCGCTGACCGGCGCGAGCATAAACCGCGACCTGGCGCGCGCGGGCAAAAGCCTGAACCAGACGCCACTCGACCTCTCCGCCGAAAGCTTCCTGGTTTATGTGCCGCCCGAAAAGCCACCAGGCGGCTATGGCCTGATGGTGTTCGTGCCGCCTTGGCAGAAAGCGCAATTGCCGCAAGGCTGGGCGTCTGTGCTGGACCGGGCCGGCATGATCTTCGTCACCGCCGCCCGTTCCGGCAATGAAGAGGATGTCGTCAGCCGCCGCGAGCCCTTGGCCTTGATCGCGGCCGAGAATCTTCTGGCGCAATATGACATCGACCGCGCGCATGTCTTTGTCGGCGGCATGTCGGGCGGCAGCCGCATGGCGCTTAGGCTAGCGCTGGCCTATCCCGATCTTTTTCGCGGCGCCTTCCTCAATTCCGGCAGCGACGTGATCGGCACCCTGGTCGAACCTTTGCCGCCCGCGCCGCTCTTCCACCAATTCCAGACCGGCTCGCGCCTGCTCTACGTGACCGGCGATCATGACGCCGCCAATCTGGAAACCGAGACGCGCAGCCGCAGTTCGCTTCGCGATTGGTGCGTCGCGGATAGCGATGTCATCCGCATGGCGTTCACCGGCCATGAGGTCGCGCCGGCTTCTGTCTTCAGCCACGCCCTGGACTTGCTGCTGGCGCCACGGCATCCCGATTCCACCGCGCTGACCACCTGCCGCGCCAATGTCGAAGCCGACATGGCGGCAAAGCTGGGTCAGGTGGACAAACTCATCGCCGCCGGAAGGCGCGACAAAGCTAGAAGCCAGCTCAGGGATATCGACAGCAAATATGGCGGCTTGGCTGCGCTCAGAAGCCTCGATTTAAATGCGACGCTCGACGCCCCCTGAATGGAGCAATAAGCGCGATGTTCTATCTGACACTAAAAGCCGCTCTGTCAGGCATTATCGTTGCGGCCGTGTCTCAAATCGCAAAGCGATATCCAGGCCTTGGGGGCTTGGTCGCATCCCTGCCGCTTGTATCGGTACTTGGCATGGTTTGGCTGTGGCGCGATACCCACGATCCTGGTCGCATGGCGGATCACGTGTCGGGGACGCTTTGGTTCATCGCGCCCTCGTTGCCGATGTTCCTGCTGATCCCTTATCTGCTGCGGCGAGGGATTCCGTTCTGGCCTGCGCTGGCGGCGGGATGCGTCCTGACCATGGCGCTTTATGCCCTGATGGTTTGGGCTGCTCCGAAATTTGGGATCAGGCTCTGAAGGCAACGCTCCAACCGCGATGTTGCGTTGCACAATTCGGTTGGCCAGGCACATCCCAACCCCGGACGCGCGTACAATCCAAAGTCCTGGAGAAAATTACAGCCGCCGGTGGGGAGAGAGGCTGACAAAACGTCCTGCGGCCGAGCGCGACGTTTCGCGACAAGTGATTGTGCGCTGTTGCTTTTTGGGCGCTTGCGCCAAGCTGTACCTTGTGTAACCTCGCCGCCGCAGGGGGGATATAAGAGATCATACGATCCCCCGCCCGGCTGGAGGAGGCATATGAAAAACCCATTTCGTTCCCGCAATTTGATGATCGGCGCTGGCTTTGTGGCCGCGCTGGGCGCACTCGCCATTGGCCAGTTCGCTTTCCAGGGTCACGCCGTGGCGCAAGCCAAGATGGCGCCCAAATTCGAAGTCGATCCCTTCTGGCCGAAGCCCCTGCCCAATCACTGGGTGATGGGCATGTCGATCGGCGTGTGGGTCGATAACAACGACCATATCTGGATGGTCCATCGCGCCAACACCATCGACCGCACCATCAGCCAGCTGCAGCGCGGCCTTGGCGAATGCTGCCAGGCGGCCCCGCCGGTCATCGAATATGACGAAGCCGGCAACGTGCTCCATGCCTGGGGCGGCCCGGGTCAAGGCTATGACTGGCCGGAATCCAATCACGGCATCACCGTGGACCACAAAGGCAATGTGTGGATCGGCGGCAATGGCGGACCGGACAGCCAGGTCCTGAAGTTCACCCAGGACGGCAAGTTCCTGATGCAGTACGGCAAGTCGGGCGCGCGCCGCAAAGCGGGTGCCGCGGCGGACGCCAATGTCGAAGCCTCGCAAAAGGACTTCGCCGCCAACTCCAACGACCCGGACAATTTCGGCCGCGTCGCCAAGATCTTCATCGATCCCAAGGCCAATGAAGCCTATATCGCTGACGGTTATCTGAACCATCGCGTCGCCGTCATCGATGCCGACACCGGCAAGATGAAGCGCTGGTGGGGCGCTTACGGCAACAAGCCGGATGACACGCCGTTGGGCCCGTATGACGAGAATGCGCCGCACGCCCAGCAATTCCGCAATCCGGTGCATTGCGCCGACATGTCGGTGGACCGGATGATCTATGTCTGCGACCGCGTCAATGACCGCATGCAGGTCTTCACGCCCGAAGGCAAGTTCATCAAGGAGATGTACTACAAGATCAAGACCAAGACCGACGGCTCGGTGTGGGACATCGCCTTCTCCAAGGATCCGCAGCAGAAGTGGATCTTCATGGCCGACGGCGTGAGCGAGAATGTGGTCGTGATCGACCGTCAGACGCTGACCCCGGTGACCACCTTCGGTGACGGCGGCAATTCCGCCGGTGAGTTCCATGGCGTGCACTCGATCGCCATCGACTCCAAGGGCAATCTCTTCACCACCGAGACTTATGAAGGCCGCCGCATCCAGAAGTTCATCTACAAGGGTATGGCGCCCGTCACCAAGATGGATCAGGGACCGGCCTGGCCGACCAAGAAATAATCGGCCGGACGCTTAGTTTTTATGTTGCTTAAGATCATGCGCTGCCAGTTTGCTTTGCTGCTGGCAGCGCTGATTTTTTATGCGCACCCCGCATCGGCCCATAACATCCCGGTCGATGCCACAGTACAGATGTTCATCAAGCCCCAGGACCATGTGCTGCATGTCCTGGTGCGGATGCCGCTCAAATCCTATTCCGACGCCGACTATCCCCACATCGGGGACTATGTCGATGTGAGCAAGGTGGATTTTTCGCTGCGCACCGCCGCGACGGTGGCGCTGGTGGAAAATCTGGAGCTGTTCGAGGGCGACCGGAAACTGCCCGATCCCAAGATCGTCTCCACCCGCATGTCGCTGGATTCCGATCAGTCCTTCACCAGCTATGACCAGGCGCTGGCCCATGTGATGGGACCGACGCTCCCGGCCGACACCAAGATCTTCTGGGACCAGGCCAAGCTGGATGTGCTGTTCGATTACCCCATCCAGTCGGAGACTTCCTATTTCACCATCCATGCTGCGTTCGACCGGCTGGCGCTGCATGAGATCACGCCGCTCACGGTGATCCTACCCAATGGCGTTACCCGCGCCTTCGAGTTGGAAGGCGATGCGGGCCTGGTGCATCTGGATCCCAGCTGGTTCAACGCCGCCGGCCGCTTTGTGGTGATGGGCGTCGAGCACATTCTGAGCGGCATCGACCATCTGCTCTTTCTGTTCTGCTTGGTCATTCCCTTCCGCCGCATCCGTCCGCTGGTGCCCATCGTCACCGCGTTCACCGTGGCCCATTCCGTCACCCTGATTGCCTCGGCCTATGGCTATGCCCCGGATGTGCTGTGGTTCCCGCCCCTGATCGAAATGCTGATCGCGGTCTCCATCGTCTATATGGCGCTGGAGAATATCGTGATCGAAAAGCCCAGACGGCGCTGGATCATCACCTTCTTCTTCGGCCTGGTGCACGGCTTCGGCTTCTCGTTCATCTTGCGCAACACGCTGCAATTCGCGGGCTCGCACGTGCTCTCCTCGCTCCTGTCTTTCAATATCGGGGTGGAGATCGGGCAATTGTTCATGCTGGCGCTGTTCGTGCCGCTCTTGAACCTGCTCTTCCGTCATGTGGTGGCGCAACGGCTGGGCACGATCATCCTTTCCGCCCTGGTCGCGCATCAGGCCTGGCACTGGATGGAAGATCGCTTCGACGCGCTCTCCCAATTCCCGTGGCCCACCATCACGCCAGATGGAATTTTAAGCGCGCTGCGCTGGCTGACCGTGCTGGTGACGGTCGCCGCTGTCGTCTGGGCGGTGTCGCTAGTGACCAAGCGCTGGGAGCAAGGCGCCGCCGACAGCGCCCCAAAATCGCCGGCGGAATAATCAAGTCCCGCCGGCCAGCCAGTCGATCCGCGTTTTCGCTTCGAGTTTTGGCGCGACAACATCGAGCGCCGCGCGCATCTCCTGCTCGAACTGATAGGGCGGATTGAGCAGCAGGACGCCGGCACGGCCAAGTTTGTCGTCCGGAGCAGCGATGGCGATTTCGATTCGCAGCACTTTCGCCGCACCAGACGCCAGCACTTCGCCGACAAAGGCGTTTCCGGCGGCATCGGATTTTATGGGATACCAGATCAAGTAAATGCCGGTGGCGAATTTCCGATAAGCCTCGCGCACGGTCCGTGCTGCGGTCTGGAATTCATCCGGCGCTTCAAAAGGCGGGTCGATTAGAACCAGGCCACGCCGTTCCGCCGGCGGCAACAGCGCCAAGAGGCGGGCATAGCCATCGCCTTCCTCCACTCGCGCCTTCCGCCAAGGCGCAAGCACTTGCTTCAGGGCCGCAGCCTCTTCCGGATGTTTCTCGATTGCCGCCAGCCGGTCCTGCGGCCGCAGCATCTTGGCCGCGATCAGAGGCGAGCCGGGATAAGAGCCCCAACCGCTTTCCGCCACCAGCGCCAGATAACTTTCCAACAAAGATGGACCCGACAGGCCTTGCAACCTGCCGATACCCGCTTCCGCCTCTCCGGTTTTGCGCGCCTGCTCCGCTCTGAGATCATAGAGCCCGCGCCCCGCGTGGCTGTCGATCACGGCGAAAGGCGCATCTTTCTTTGCCAGATGTGCGAGCACGGCGATTTCCGCCAGATGTTTGACAACATCGGCAAAATTACCGGCATGGTACCCATGCCGGTAATTCATTTCCCCCTCCGGCCTACGCAACCTCGAGAGGTTGCTACGGCCACCTCCCCCGCCAGCATGCTTTGCATGCGCGGGGGAGGCGGGTCCTGACCAAGGACCACTGCCCTATTCACAGAAAACGCGAACTTTCGCGCTGGCGTTATCCACGTCCACCGTCAAATCCCGCAGCTGCTCGATCATCTCCTCCAGATTGTCGGGCGTGAGCTTGTTGATGTCGAAGATGATGCCTTCCTTGCGCATGGCCTCGTTCACTTGATCGCGGGCTCGGTCGGGAATGACGCCAGTGAGCTTGACGCCGGCGCGCAGCAACTGCATCGGCACGCGCACATTCACCTTGGTGGGGCCGTCGAGCGGATCATTGGCATCCACCAGAACACGCAGATATTTGAAATTGCCGGCGGTGCGCGAGGCTGGTGCGTCGCTGCGCTCCAGGGCCGCGATCAGGCGTTCCGCCTCATCGCTGGTGATTTTTCCCTGGGCCAGCATGTCCAGGATCTGGCGGCGATTGTCATTCATAAGATGTCCTTTCAGTGCAAATCGATGGAAACATTCGTGTCGGTCTTCTCCACCTCCACTCGGGTGCCGCGCAGCGCCACCAGCAGCCCGCCTGCGCCGGCCAACGCGCGCCACAGCTTGATCCGGAAGATCACTGCGGCCACGAACAGGAAAGGCAGCACCAGGATGACCAGCGGCAAAAGCAGCAGCCACAAAAGGAACAGCGGCAGCCACAGTCTGAAGCCGGTGCGCCAGCCCGCGGGCTTGACGTGTAGGGTGGCCGTCAGGGGCGGCAGAATTTCGGCTTTCATCGTCCCTCCAATTCGCGGATGGCATCGGTGGCGCTGATTTCGCCCCGCTCCAGCCGGTCCAGAATTTCATTGCGCAAAGGCTTGGGATCGGTCTCGACGAATTCCAACTGGCCCGCGATGCGGTTCAGCCGCGCCTTGACCGTGGGATAGGAAACGCCAAAGACCTGCTCCATCTCCTTGATGGAGCCGTGGCTCTTGAGGAAGGCGGCGACGAAGACCTGATCCTCGGCGGAGAGCCGGGCCAGTTGCGGCAGCGCGAACCGGCCCTCCAGGACGATGTCCCGGTCCGTCAGCCGCACCCGCTCCACCTCCAGGGGGGCGCCCTGGGTGAGCCGGGTCAGTTCTTGCCAGTCCTTCAAATCCGCCATCGTCAGCCTCATGTGACGAGGGGAAGATATTTTATAAAATCAATTTTTCAAGCACAAAAAATTGATTTTCTTCGTTTTAGAGGAAAATCCTGGAAATATATGGAGTTTCAGGCCGCGCAGCCCTGCGGCTTGAATACCCGGCGGGTCGAGGCGGGGTCCTTCACCAGCTTGATCGCAGGCCGGATCGGGCGTTCGACCAGATTGCCCCCGCAATTGGGGCAGATGCCTTTGAGCTTTTCCTCGGCGCAGGCCGCGCAGAAAGTGCATTCATAGGTGCAGATGCGCGCGTCCGGGCTGTCGGGGGCAAGATCGCGATTGCAGCATTCGCAATTGGGTCTGAGTTCCAGCATTGCTCTCTCCCTCTAAAAGCCGAGGCAATCACGCGGCGGCGCGCGCGGCAATCGCCAGAGCCGGGGATCGGCAATGTGCTGGACGAATGATAACACCGTTACGTAGAGAGTGCGGGCGGCCCCGCCCCGTGAGCGAAGCGAACGGGGCAAACAAACGAATCCGACCGCCCAAAGCATAAATTTTGAGATTAGAACTCAACATTTTTTCGAGCGGCCCAGCCGCTCGAAAAAATGGTGCGGGCGGTCGGAATCGAACCGACACACCTTGCGGTACCAGATTTTGAGTCTGGCGCGTCTACCAGTTCCACCACGCCCGCAGGATGAACGCCCAAAAGGCGCGATCCCGCCGGATGGATGCCACAAGCAGCCCCACCCGTCCAGAGCCGCCAAATCGCAGCGTTACTTTTTGGTCCAGGCGCCGCCCAGCGGCTTGTAATACCCGCCCGCCGGCACCTTGGCGATCAACTGAGCGCCCGTGGCCTGGCCCGCGGCATCCCGGCTGACGCCGGACTTGGCGGCTGTCTGGGCATAGACATCGGCGCGCGCTGCGTTGATGGCGGTGACCGCCGCGGTGGTGGCGGCGTCGGCCGAGCCTTTGACATAGCCCAGATAGCCATCAGCCTGTTCGCCCACCGTGCCGGCCACCTTGGCGGCATCGACGGCGGCTTTGTCGCCCGCCAGATCGGCGAAAGCGGGCTGAACCAGCACAAACAGAAGCGCGAAGGCAGCAGCGATTTTCGTTTTTGCAAAAGTCTTCATGGGCGGATGTCCCTGTCCATCAGATCAGAAAATATCGGGATTTTGCTGAATGGCGCTTTGCACTTCCTTGTCCAGGCGCACGCGCACATCGGCATCGAGCTTGGCGTAGATATTGATCGGCGCCACTTCGACGCGGATCGTTGGCGTGCAGGCGGAAAGGGTCGCGCCCACCGCGGCCGCAAAAAGGGCGGCACGCAAAAACTGGTTCATCGGATCACTCCTAATCCGTTTGCCCCTGGCTCAAGGTTTTCGACCAGGCTTCCGCATAGGATTTTAGAAGTTCGTCAAAATTAAGGGAAGTATCCAGGGTGAGATCAATGGGCGTGGCGCTGGGCAGCGGAATGGGCTTTTGCAGCGCCGTTCCGTTCAAAAGCTCCACCAGCCCCACCCGCGCCTCTTGCGGCTGGGGCGGATCGCTCTTGCCCTTGATCTTGAACACGATCTGCAGGCGGCCGCCGGGCACACTGTTCAGCTCGGCACTCAAATGCTCATAGGACAGATTTTCCAGCGCCTGATAGGCGAAATCCTGGACCGCATTGGCGCTGGCGGTCGCGCCGCCTTGCGCCCATAGCGCCCGGCTGATCGACAAATGGCCGGCGCCGTCGGCATCCAGCCGGCCGTTGGCGATGCGAAATCCGTCCGGGCCTGCGGTGAAGGGAATATGGCCGGAGACTTTGCCGTCCAGCTTCACCTTACCGTCCAGATTGGAGGCCGAGATCAAGGCCGACAGGGCCACCGATTTGATGTCCGCCGCGCCTTCGATGCGGCCCGGATTGGCGAGATTGAGCACAAACGCCCCCAATGCGGCATGGCCTTCGGCAACGGCGCTATCGACATGCTCCACCGAAACCGCTTGCGGGCTAAATCCGAAACGGACATCGACATTGGCGAAGGGCAAGGTCCAATCGATGCGTGAAATCGTCAGAGTCTGGCCCGGCGCGGTCGCGGGTGGCAGAAGCGAGGTGAAAGTCAGCGCCGTCTTCACGCCATGGGCCTTGCCCAAGGGCGTGAGGAAATCCAGGCCGTCGATGACCAGCCGGCCATTGCTGGTGATGGCGGCGCTCGTCCAACGCACATCGCCGGAAAAATCTGCCGCGCCGTCGGCATGCTTGAACGCAGCGAGCAACGGCGACAGCGCTTCCGGCTGAAGCTTGTTGTCGGCAAAGACCAGACGGGGCGCCGCGATATGGGCCGAGCCGCTGCCTTTAGTCATATCGTGCAAGAAGGTGACGTCGCCCAGCGGCGCTTTTCCCGGCCCGGTGACAGCGAATTTGCCTTGCCACAAATTCTTTTTCAGGGTGATGGCCCCCGCGCCAGCCAGAGACCGGAAGCGCGGGCCGGGCGCCCGATCCGCCATCTCGGCTGAGGCGACCGTCACCGATCCTTCCGGTAAAGCTCCGGCCGGGCCGGAAAAATCCAGCGCGGCAGTGGCATCCTGCAGGCGAGCATTGGCCAGCGGAAGGAACGCGCTCGCGCCCCGCGCTTCGCCGGAAAAATGCCAGCCCTTGTCATCGAGAGTCATCGCAGGCTTGCCGCCGGCGGGGCAAAGCGCGCCGGCGATATTTTCCGCAAGCGGCGATGCGCCAGGCCGGAACGCCGCCAGTTTCACATCGGCGCAGGATTTGAGATCGGCGGTCCAGGCCTTTCCATCGCCGGCTAAGGCACCCGAGGCGCTAAGCGCAACCCCGCGCAGCATCGCATAATCGAAGTGCGCGGTGACCGATGCCTGGCTGCGCCAAGTCTCTCCCACATGCGCGATCTCCGGCATGTCCAGCGCGACCGCGGGCAAACCGCGTCCACGCAACGAAGCTTTCAGCGAACCCTGCATATTCGACGGTGTGCCATTGAGCGCCAGTTCCGAAATCTGCAACATGCCTCCGGCTATGCCCTTCACCGATGCGGGCGCACCCAGCGCGAAAGCGAAGCGATCATTCCGTCCCTCGATATGTCCGCTCATGGACAAATCCAAATGCTTCAGATTGGCGGCGGCGGCTTCGGCCAGCGGGCGGTCGCGAACCACAAGCGGCTTCGCGAGATCTTGCGGCAAATCCGCGCCCGCTGTGACGTTCATATCGGCGCGGCCGCTCCAGCTCCCACCCGCATGCGAGACCGCCAAGTTTCGAAGCACGAGGTCAAGCGACGGATTGACGGCCGCTATCCCCGCTTGCGCCGATCGCGCCGTCAAAGTCAGCTTCGTGCTGGGCGCTTCCAGCGCAGCGTCACCGTTGGAAAAAGACCAGCGCAGGCCCTCAGCCGAAAGGCCGGCCCGGAAATCGTCCAGCGCCGTGTCACCCTTGCGCAAGGCGCCGGAGAGTTGCGCTGTGACCAGGCCCGCCTCGGCATCAAAACTCAAGCTCGCGGCCCTCACCGTCAGCACCGCGCCTTGATAAGCGATCACGCCAGGCTTCACGGTGAAGGATGCGACGAGCGGTAAATTGCGCCTGAGCTTCAAGTCGCCCGTGAATTGCAAGGCGCCATAAGGCGAAGTGAGAAAAACCTCCACCCCACTGAGTGACACCGCCAGATTGTCGCTCACATAACGCGACTGGCCGGATTGCTGGCCCAACGAATCGATCCAGCGCTGCAGACTGGGAAGGCTGACCGCGCCCTTTTCGTCCATGCGCGCATGGATCACTGGA
>DATNGI010000032.1:0-4989 GCA_035605955.1 Rhizomicrobium sp. | reverse complement strand
CCGGCGTGAATTTCATTGCCACGACGCACGCCTTGCGCGCGCCCGGGATGACTTGGTTCCGCCTGCCGCTATTCGTCTGGTCGATGTACGCGACCAGCTTGGTGATGGTGCTGGCAACCCCCGTGCTTGCCATGACCCTGGTGCTGGTGATGGCGGAGCGCTGGCTCGGTCTTCCCATTTTCGATCCCAGCCGCGGCGGCGATCCCATCCTGTTCCAGCATCTTTTCTGGTTCTACAGCCATCCCGCCGTCTACATCATGATCCTGCCGGCCATGGGCGTGGTATCCGAACTGATCGCCTGTTTCGCGCGACGCCGGCTGTTCGGCTATTCATTCATGGTCTATGCCCTGGTGGCGATCGCGGTGATCGGCTTCTTCGTCTGGGGCCATCACATGTTCGTGTCGGGCCAATCGGCTTACGCGAACATCGTCTTCTCATTTCTGTCATTCATGGTGGCGGTGCCTTCCGCGATCAAGGTCTTCAACTGGACCGCCACACTCTATCGCGGCAGTATCAGTTTCGAAGCGCCCATGCTCTATGCTTTCGGCTTTCTGGGCTTGTTTACCGTCGGGGGGCTGACGGGTCTGTTCCTCGCCACCGTGCCCATCGATATCCATGTCACCGATACCTATTTCGTCGTCGCCCATTTCCACTACATCATGGTGGGCGGCTCGGTTTGCGCCTATCTCGGCGGGCTGCATTTCTGGTGGCCCAAGATCACGGGAAAGCTTTACCCCGAAGCTTGGGCGCGCTTCGCCGCGATCCTGATGTTTTTCGGCTTCAACCTCACCTTCTTCCCGCAATTCGTGATGGGCTATCTGGGGATGCCGCGGCGCTATCACGTCTATCCGCCCGAATTTCAGATCTATCATGTGCTTTCGACCAGCGGCGCGGTGGTGCTGGGCACCGCCTATTTCCTCCCGCTCGCCTATCTGCTGGGCTCGCTGTGGTGGGGCAGGAATGCCGGGATCAATCCGTGGAAGGCGAAAGGCCTGGAATGGCAGGCGCCGTCTCCGCCGCCTCACAAGAATTTCCCCGTCCCACCGCATGTGCCGGATGAGCCGTATGATTACCACCCCAAGGAAGGTCCGCTCGCCGAAGCGGCAGGGGACGTCTCGTGAGCGACAGCGCTTATCTCAGGCCGCCCTGGAAGAACCTCGAACGCCAACACCAGGCCGTAACCTTGGGGATCTGGGCCTTCCTGGGCAGCGAAGTTCTGTTGTTTGCGGGCTTGTTCGCCGGATACAGCGTTTACCGCGGACTTCATCCCGCGGGCTTCCTGGCGGCGGGCCGGGAAACCAGCATCGTCTTCGGAACCGTCAACACTGCCATCCTGATGACCAGCAGCCTCACCATGGCCATGGCGGGACGCACGGCCAAAGCACGCCTCTTTCACGCCGCGCGCATTCTGCTTTTCGCCACCTTCGCGCTGGGTCTTTTGTTCCTGGTGCTCAAGGGTTTCGAATATCGTGAGGACATTCACAAACATTTGATACCGGGTCCAGGCTTTCCCATCTCGGTCGAAGGAGCGGCGCTGTTCTTCTCCTTTTACTGGGTGATGACAGGCATCCATGCGACGCATGTGACCGGTGGACTGGTCGCGGTCCTCCGTCTGATCGTGACAAGCCGAAACGATACCGCATGGCTGGCCGGCAGCGGCTCGCAAGAGGCGACAGCCCTTTATTGGCATCTGGTTGATATGATTTGGATCATCCTCTATCCGCTGCTCTATTTGGCGGGGCGTACCCATGGCTAGGGAAAAGATTCCGGCGAAAAGCTTTTGGAAGCTGAACCGTGACTTGGTGATGACTTGGGCGGGCCTTTGCGCCCTGCTGGCGATCACCTGCACATTGGCCTATGTCCCCATGGGGAGAGGCAATCTGCCGGTCAGTCTTGTTATCGCGGCTATCAAGGCGGCCCTGGTCGGCGCGATTTTCATGCGCCTGTCCGATCACAATGCGCTCAACAGACTGGCGGCCTCGGTGGGGCCAATCTGGATCTTCATCATGTTCGTGCTGATGGGATCGGATTATTTC
The DNA here is from genome assembly GCA_035605955.1 of Rhizomicrobium sp. Lineage (GTDB taxonomy): Bacteria > Pseudomonadota > Alphaproteobacteria > Micropepsales > Micropepsaceae > Rhizomicrobium. Next base: position 2,953 of record DATNGI010000032.1, on the reverse strand, counting down.
ACGCGTTGAAAACCCGGCTCAGCGCGGCGGATGAGGCTCCTTGGGCTCGGGACCGGGCGCTTTCCTGTCTCGCGCCTTCGGCAAGCCGCCATAGAGCCCGTCACGGTTGCGGTCGAAATCCGTTTCCAGCGTTTTGGCACCCTTGGCTTTGGGATCGAGCTTATCGTCAAGTTCCTTGTTCATATCGCTCTCCTGCTCTGCCGGCTCTTGCAGAGAGAAGTGGAGACTCGCGCCCAGGTTCCTCGGGTTCCGCTGGCCGCCGATTTTGCGATGGGGGTTCAACCAAACCCCCTTGGCCGGAGTTTCGCATGAGGGACTTCGGCCCACGCTCCACAAGAGATTTCACCCATGCCTGGCCACGCGCTTGCTCCATCATCGTCCGCGCCGGGTTTTTCTCCTCAAGGCGTGGCGGTCCGGCTGAAGGTCAACGGCAAGTCACATGCGTTGACGCTTGATCCCCGCACCACACTTTTGGATGCGCTACGCGAGCAACTGGGGCTGACAGGCTCCAAGAAAGGCTGCGATCACGGCCAATGCGGCGCCTGCACAGTCCATATCGGCGGAAAGCAGACCTTGAGCTGTCTCACGCTGGCCGTTTCGGTTCAGAAACCGGTCACGACCATCGAAGGCCTGGGCAATGGCGCGCTTCATCCCATGCAACAGGCCTTCATTGACCAGGATGCCTTTCAATGCGGGTATTGCACACCGGGCCAGATCATGTCGGCGGTAGCATGCGTGCATGAAGGTCACGCCGGATGCGACTCCGAGATCAAGGAATATATGAGCGGCAATCTCTGCCGCTGCGGCGCCTATCCCAATATCGTGAAAGCGATCCGTCAGGCAAAAAACGCGACGGAAAAACACTGATGCGCAGTTTCACCTATCATCGCCCTGCCAAATTTGCCGATGCCGTCAAGTTCACCGCGAGCGCGGCTTTGTCACCCACCGAAGCATCGGTGCAATTCCTGGCGGGCGGCACCACCATCCTGGACCTGATGAAGCTGGACACGATGCGGCCCGAACAGTTGGTCGATCTCAATGAGGCGGGCAAAGAGTACCGCAGCATCAGCCATGATCGGGACGAACTCCGCCTGGGCGCCTTTGTCACCATGGCGGACGCGGCAGATGATCCTTTAATCCGCGAAAACTACCCCATGGTGGCACAATCGCTGGAGTTGGCCGCGAGTCCGCAAATCCGTAACATGGCGACCTTGGGCGGCAATGTGCTCCAGCGCACGCGCTGCAACTATTTCCGCGATCCCAGTTGGCCGGCCTGCAACAAGCGCGATCGAGGAACGGGCTGCGCGGCGCTTGAGGGCGTCAATCGCAAGCATGCGGTCTTGGGCACCAGCCACAACTGCATTGCCGCCTATGCCGGCGATTTCGCGCAAAGCCTGATCGCGTTGGATGCCATAGTGGAAATCATAGGTAAGAGTGACGCCCGCCAACTCGCCTTCGCCGATCTGCATGTTGCGCCCGGCGACAAACCGGAGCGTGAGACTGTGCTGGCGCCCGGCGATATCATCGCGGGCTTTCGCATACCCCATCTGCCGTTCGCGCGGCGCTCGCTGTACCTCAAGATCCGGGACCGCGAGTCGTTCGAATTCGCACTTGCCAGCGCCGCTGTGGCGCTTGATCTCGACGACAAAAAAGTGCGCGAGGCGCGCATTGCGCTTGGCGGGGTCGCCACCAGACCGTGGCGTGCGCGCGAGGCCGAAGCCGTCTTGAAGAGTAAAACATTGAATGACGACGCCATGCGCCACGCCGCGGAGGCAGCGTTCGCCCAGGCAAAAAGTCATGGCCAGAACGATTACAAGATCGAACTGGGCCGGCGAACCCTGATCCGGGCCTTGCGCCAAGCGGCAGCGATGGAGGTATAGCCATGGCCGCAATCGGCACGGCGCATTCGCGCCTGGACGGCCCGGTGAAAGTCACCGGCGGCGCCAAATACGGTTCGGACGCGCCCTTCGAGCATCCGGCTTATGGCTATCTCGCCACCAGCGCCATTGCACGGGGTAGAATTCTGGCGATCGATGAACAAGATGCCCGCGCCGTGCCCGGCGTGCTCGACATCTACACCCATCGCAACATAGGCAGGATCGAGCCCGGAAAAATGTTCGATGGCGGCGGCTATGTCGGCACGACCATCGCCCCGCTCAATTCCAATAAAATTTTTCATGATGGTCAGATCGTGGCTCTGGTGGTGGCTGAAACCTTCGAGGGTGCGCGCGAAGCCGCACATCGCCTCAAGATGCGCTATCAGCCGGAGCCGGCTACAGCGACATTCGAGAGCCCGGGCGCGGAAACCGTTGCGGCAAGCGCGGTCTCGAAGGGGCACGAAGACCCCCATGTCGGGGATGCGGAAAAGGCTTTTGCCGACGCCACCTTCAAGGTGGACGCGCACTACGCCACCGCCACTGAACACCATAATGCGATGGAGTTGTTCACCACCGCCTGCGCCTGGAAAGACGGCAAACTGACGGTCTGGGAATCCAGCCAGAGCATGTGGGGCCTAAAGAACGGCCTTGCCGGCCAGCTCGATATTCCACCCGATGATGTCCACGCAGTCTCCCCTTTCGTGGGTGGCGCCTTTGGCTCGCGCGGCTCGCTCACCCAGCGCACCGCCATCGTTGCCATGGCGGCAAAGCATCTCAAACGGCCGGTAAAATTGATGACAAGCCGGGATCAAGGGTTCACCATCGCCACCTATCGCGCCGAAACCCGCCATCACGTCAAGCTGGGCGCCGACCGGAACGGCAAGCTTGTTTCGCTGACGCACGAGGGAGAAGAGGTCACCAGCCGGCCGGACAATTACATGGTTGCGGGAACGGAATCGTCGACCCGTCTCTATGGTTGCCCCAATATTTCCTCCAAAGTTTCGATCGTGCGCGCCGACCGCAACACGCCCGGCTTCATGCGCTCGCCGCCCGAGACGCCTTATCTGTTCGCGCTG
>DATNGI010000031.1:0-41547 GCA_035605955.1 Rhizomicrobium sp. | reverse complement strand
GCGTGGATATAGCGGCCCGCGGCATTGGCTTGCCAGATTTCGATCACGGTGTTGGGCACCGGCTTTTCATTCTCATCGAGCACCCGGCCAGTGACGATGATGCGCTGGCCCAAGGGCTCTCCCTTGTGCTGCCTGGTCATGTCCGCCATCGCACCGCCCATAAGTTCGCCCCAGTCGTCCCGGGGACCGCTGGTTTCGGTGACGGTTTGTGGAATCCGGATCGGCGCGTTCGAGGGCGCGCGTCTCACCGTCGAGGCATAAGCGGGAAATAGCAGGGGTGGGTGGGCCTGGCCGTTTTCGCGATTATAAATATCGGTCATGGCGAGCTCTCAGTTCAGCGGCAGGCCGACATAATTCTCGGCAAAGACCGTCTGCAGCGCCTCAGATTGCCGCAAATAGGCCAGCTCCGCGACCTGCATCTTGCGGGCGAAGGCGTCTGTTTCGGGGAAGCGGTGCATAAGACCCGTGAACCACCAGGAAAAGCGCTCCGCCTTCCAGACCCTGGCCAAGGCCCGGGCGGAATAGTAGTCGAGCGGCAAAGGCCTGCCGCCATGGAATTCCGCCAGCGCTTCGGCCAGCATCACCGCGTCGGAGACGGCGAGATTGAGCCCCTTGGCTCCGGTGGGTGGAACGATATGGGCGGCGTCCCCCAGAAGGAACAGGCTGCCATAACGCACCGGTTCAGTGACGAAACTGCGAAGCGCCGTGATGCTTTTCTCGAAGGACGGGCCGCGTGTGACTTGCGCCTCCGGTCCCAGCCGCAGGGTCACCTCGTCCCAAAAGCGTTCATCCGGCCAATCTTCGATCCTATCGTGCAGGCCGCATTGCACATAGAAGCGGCTACGGGTTGGCGAGCGCATCGAAGCCAGTGCAAAACCGTTCATGTGATTGGCATAGATCAACTCGCGATGGGCAGGCGGCACATCCGCCAGAATGCCCAGCCAGCCGAAGGGATAGACGCGCTCGAAAGTCCGGCGCGCGGATTCGGGAATTGCCTTCCGGCTGATGCCATGAAAACCGTCGCAGCCGGCGATGAAGTCGCAATCCAGCCTCCATTCTTCGCCCTTTGCGCGCCAGGTGACGAAGGGTTTGCCCGCGATGTCGTGCAAACATACGTCAGCCGCATCGAAGACGATCGGCAATTCGTCCTGTACCGCCGCCTCAAACAAGTCATGCATCACTTCCTGCTGGCCATAGACTATGACGCGCCGGCCGCCACTCCTCGCCGCCATGTCGATGCGGAACATTTCGCCATCACTGACCAGATTGGTGCCGTCATGCAGAAGGCCTTGGGCGCGCATCCGTTCATCGAGGCCCAGATCCGCAAGCACATCCATGGTTGTCTGTTCTAGCACCCCAGCACGGACGCGGCCTTCGACATGGGCGCGATCGCGCCGCTCCAGCACGGTGGCCACGATGCCCCACCGCCGGAGCAGATGCGCCAGAAAGAGCCCAGCCGGACCCGCGCCGATGATCGCAACCTGCGTACGCATGATGCCGTCCCCGCCAAACAAGTTGACTGTTAAATCGCGGCGAACGGGCTGGCCGCGCCATGGGCCTGCCCTAGCGCAAAATAAAGTGCGCGGAATTTGGGAAACAAATCTTCATAGACGCGAACGCCTTTGGCGCTCGGTTCGATCACGCGATAGCCCGGAGAAAGCGCGGCTTGCGCTTCTTCGACTGTCTTGAACGTCCCCGCCGCCAGGAAAGCGAAGATCGCCGAGCCCAGGCTGGTCGTGTCTTTGGCTGGCACCAGGATGGGCTTGTCCAAGACATCGGCATAGACGCGGTTGAGCGTCTCGTTGCGCTGGGGAATGCCGCCGCCATGAATGACCCGTGCGATCGGCGCGCCACATTCTTGCAGCCGGTCCAGAATGATTTTGGTGTGAAAGGCCGTGCCTTCGATGGCGGCGAACAATTCATCGGCGGCGGTATGATTGAGGCGCCAGCCCATGGTGATCCCGCGCAGGCGCGGATCGACCAGCACCGAACGATCGCCATCATCCCAGGCGAAGCGGAAAAGCCCGGTCTGCCCGGCGGCGTGATGCGCGCTTGCCGCGCTCAACTCACCAAGGCCGACATTGGCGCGCATGGCAATGGCGTCGAACAGACTGCCCACGGCGGAGAGACCCGCCTCGATGCCATAAAGGCCGGGATGAATGGAGCCCGGCACGATGCCTGAAACGCCGGGGATCAGTCGCGACTCCTTAGAAAGTGCCATGATGCAGGTGGACGTGCCGATTACATTGACGACATCGCCCAGCTGGCAGCCGGCGCCGATGGCGTCCCAATGGGCGTCCAGCGCACCGATAGGAATGGGAATCCCCGCTTTCAAACCCAGCCGGGCTGCCCATTGTGGTGACAATTCTCCGGCGATCACGTCGGAGGTGCCATAGCGGCCATTCAGCCGCGCATGCGCGCCCGCCAGCAAGGGATCGACTGAGGACAGAAATGCGTCGCTCGGCAATCCGCCCAGCGCGTCGTTCCACATCCATTTGTGACCCATGGCGCAGATAGAGCGCGGCATATCGGCCGGATCGGTAACGCCGCACAGCGTTGCCACCATCAGGTCGCAATGTTCCGCGGCGGTGTGAAAGCGACCACGCAGGTCCGGATTGGCGCGTAGCCAGTGCAGCAGCTTGGCGAAACCCCATTCGGAGGAATAGACGCCGCCCGACCAGTCCAGCGCGGCAAGCTTGCGCTCCCGCCCCTTGGCGGTGATCTCGCCCGCCTCGCGCCAGGCGCGGTGATCGCACCAAAGATAATAATCGCCCAGGGGCTGAAGCTTCTCGTCCAGTGGCACCACGGTCGAGCCCGTGGTGTCGATGGCAAGCGCGGCGATATCCTTGCCTTTCACTTTGGCATCTGCCAGCGCAGCGGCGAACGCGACTTCCAGCGCGCGGCAATGATCCTCATGCCGCTGGGTGGCGAAATCGGCATCCGCCTGCCGTCGCGCCACCGGATAGGGCGCGGTGCCGAAACCCAGCCGGCCCCGTTCGCTGTCCAGGATGGAGACCCTGACACTGACAGTGCCGAAATCGACGCCGGCGACGATGGTCATGGCGCCGCCCGCTCAAGCATGATCGTCCCAGCGCAGTTCGGCGAGATAGAGACCGCCCTGCTCCCAGCCGCAGGTAGTGACGAACCAGCGCTCGTCCTGGCTGCGAACCACTTCCGCGCCATGGGCGGGAAAATTCAGCACGATGCTGGACGGCTCAAAATGGAAAGGATTGTCGCTCACATAGGCGGCGCTGTTGTTGTAGGGCTCGTTGGTGCAGACGAAGAGATAATATTTGCCATTGCGTGGCACAACGAAAGGCGACTCGGTGGGACCGCCGAAGGTGCCTTTCTCAGGCGAACGGAACACCACCCGCGGCGAGGACCAATGCGCAAGGTCCTTGCTGGTCACGGCTTTGACCACATGATTGCCACCCTTGGGCGTTTCGGTGGCGCAGTAATAGAGAATCCACTGCTCGCCATCATGCAGCGCCATGGGATCGCGCGCGTCATACCCGTCCACAATCATGGGATTGTCGGGATGACGGGTCCACGTCACCAGATCGGGCGAGGTCGCCATATGGATATGAAACTGCGTGTGGTCCTTGCCGCCCGCGCAATAGAACATCCAGTATTTGCCGTCGTGCGCCACGACATGCGGCGCCCATACCACCGTTTCTTGGAAAGCGGGATCGATGTGCATCACGGGCGCCTGCTTCTTCCAGGGACCCTTCACGTCGGGCGCGGTGGCGTGCAGGAAGAAGGATTCGTGATCCGGATCGGCTGGCTCCTTATGGGTGATCCCGAAAAGATGCCAGGCACCGTCATTGGCCCGGATCAGGCAATGGTCGTTGAGATACCAGGGCTCTTTTTCACCTTGGGACGGATCGAAGACATGTTCGAAGCCGATGCGGAAAGGAAGCCGCGTCTGTTTCAGAAGATCAGTGGTGAGGCCCGGCGTGTTGGTGGGCTTGCCGCCTGCCCCTTTTGCCGGCGTCTGCGCGCCTGCTGGCGCCGCCGCCATTGCCGCCGCGCCCGCGCCCAGCCGCGCCGCCAAATTCATGAACGTCCTGCGATTGAAGATGGTCATTGTCCCTCCGCCTCAGACCGCGACATCGCCGCAGAAATTGACCGTGATGCCCATGGCCTGGAACATCGCCGCCTTGACCGACAGCGCCTTGGCCGCGCCCGCTGTGTCCGGTGCGTAGGCGACCTGGATGTGGTTGGAGCAATGCTGCGCCATGAACTGGTCGCGGCTGATGCCCGGGAAGACAGTGTGCATCATGGGCCATTGCGGCGTGGTGTTGGTCCAGCGGCGCTCGGTTTCTTCCCGCGGTAGTGTTACCGATTTGGCGATGCCCATGTCGGCCTTGAGCTTGCCCGCCTCGATATAAATGCGGCTCCAGACCACCTCGCCCGGTTTGCTCACGCCCTTGATGGTGCTGCCGCCCAGCCGGAAATACATGGGCGGTTGACGCTCGCCCACCGCTTCCTTGTAGCCGGTGGCGAAATGAGCGGGCGGCACCGAGCCGGAAATCTCCAGCACCCAAACGAAGCGGCCATCATAGTCTTCGCCATAGCGGACATCGTGTAGCGTGGTCTCCGGCGGCAACCCCAGAGCATTCCACACCCGGTTGGTGACCAGACAGTCCAGCGCCACGCCCTCGTCCACCTCGTTGAAATGCGGCAAGGGCGCGCCCGGATAGAGCAGCTTCCCGGCACGATCCTTGACCGGCGGCCGATCGGCATTGTTCAGAATGCCTTCCGCCAGATCGGACGCCGCCGTGAGGTCTTTCAGACCCTGCTGGTATTGGATGCCCACCGCGTCGCAGCCGAAAGCGTCGGAAATGCGCAAAGTGGCGATATACATTTTGCATTGTTCCAGGACCTGCGCCTCGGTGAGATCGGTCTCCGGTACAGGTCCGAATTTGAAGGTCATGCCCTTCTGGAGCAGCCAGTCATAGACGGCGCGCGCTTCGGCGTCGGGCGTCTCGCGCATTTCGGCATAAAGTGCGGACTGGCTCAGCCGCTCCTTGAACACGCCCATCGGTGCGAGAAGCTCGTCAGGGATGATGGCGTTGTACATGCCCATGCAACCCTCGTCGAAAACGCCCAGAATGGCCTTGTCCCGGCGCAGCCGGTCGGCCAGATCCTTGCCAAGCTTCTCCGCGTCCGCGGAAAGCTTCGGCATGGGGCGCACATGGGAACGGTCATGGCGGATGCGTTCCCCCTTCAGCCAGGCGCTCAAGCCATCCAGGAAGAAGCGGTCCTTGAAATCCACGCTCCACAGCGTGTCGAAATCCTTGCCCGCCTTGCGCAACGACGCATTGAGGTTGAGGAGGCCGACCAGCCCGGGCCAAGTCCCGCTCCAATTGGCCACCGTGAGGATGGGGCCTTTGTGATGCAGCAGCCCCGCCATCAGATGCTGGCTGTATTGCCAGACCGCTTCCACTACCACCAGCGGCGCGTCCTGCGGGATCGTGCGGAAGACTTCGATGCCGCGCTTCTGGCTATCGATGAAGCCGTGGCTCTTGACCGGATCATAGTCGTGGCCGCGCCGCACTTCACGCCCCTGAGCCTTGATGGCGGCGATCACAGCCGCTTCCACTTCGGCCTGCACCGGCCAGCATTTCTGATTGGCCGAAGGACGCAGATCGCCATTGGCGACGAGATAAATGGTTTTCGACATGACGGCTTTCCTTTCGGCTATTTCGCGCTTTGATCCGTCGCCACTGTGAGCTTTTCGTAAAGCTCCTTGGCATTGTCCGGCGTCACCATGGTGGAGTTGAGTGTGATCTCTTTCTGCGGTTTGTAATTGGGGTCGCGTATGATCTTCTGGGCGACATCCACGGCTTCCTTCACACCCAGCGGATAGACGAAGGTGGCGGCCAGAACGCCATCCATCACCTTCTTGATGCCACCGGAGGGGCCGCCCAACCCGTCCACCCCGATGAAGATCATCTCTTTCTCGCGGCCCAGGTCCTTGGCAGCGAGATAGGCGCCGATCGCCATGGGATCATTATGACCATAGACGACATCGATCTTGGGTTGGACGCGCAGCACTTCGGTCATGCGGTCCTTGGCCTGGGCTTGAATCCAATCCGCCACCGGGTCGGCGACAATGTGGATGTCGGGATATTTGCTCAGAACTTCTCGCGCGCCGCCATCGCGGTTGATCTCGCCCTCCACGCCCAGAAGGCCGCGGATCATCACCACATTGCCCTTGGGCGAACCGTATTTCTTGGTCAGTTGATCGGCGATGAATTGCCCCGCCAGCCGCCCGATGGTGCGATTGTCCATCTTGATGTAGGTCGTATAGTTGGGCTCCAGAATATCGCGTTCTAGACAGATGACGGGAATGCCGGCCGCCATGGCGCGGCCCATCACGGCGGTCAGCGCGGCGCGCTCATTCGGTGCCACGATCAGCACCGCGGGTTTCTGCCGGATGAATGTCTCGATCTGGGCGATCTGCTTGCTGTTGTCCTGCTGCGCGTCCGACGCCACCAGCTTCACGTCCGGCGTCTCTGCGAACAATTTCTCCATCAGCGCTTTCTGCGTCGCCCGGTAAGGCTCGGCATTGTTCGCCTGGGAGAAGGCCACCATCTTTTGCTGCGGTTTCTGTTCGCCGCAGCCGGCCAGCACCAGTACCGCCACCACACACAAAATCTTGACCGCCATCTGTCTCATGATTTTCGACTCCGCTGCACAGCCACCGCGAGCACGATAATCACCGCCTTGATCATCATCTCCACATTGCTGTCGATATTGTTGAGGCGCAGGATATTGGTGAGCACGCCCATGATAAGCGTACCGATGATGGTGCCCGTGATGGTGCCCTGGCCACCGGACAGTTTGGTGCCGCCGATCACCACCGCGGCGATGGCGTCCAATTCGTAGGCGACGCCGGCATTGGGATTGCCCTGGTTGTTTTCCGCCGCATAGAGAACGCCCGCGAATCCCGCCAGCAATCCGGTGAGCGCATAGACCCACAATTGTGTCTTGAGAATGGGAAGTCCGGCATAGACCGACGCGGTGGGATTGTCGCCGATGGCGCGGACATGGCGGCCGAACACGGTCTTGGACAACAGCACCCAGAACAAAGCCGCGATCACCACATAGGAGCCGATAACGACCCCTTTCTCCCGGAACAGGCCGGCGAATTGGGCGGCGATATCCTGGCCGAATCCGATGTCGATATTCTCATTGCCCGTGAACCATTTCGCGAAACCGCGAACGCCGATCATGGTCGCCAGTGTGACAATGAAAGGTTGTACCTTGAGCCGGGCGATCGCCAGGCCATTCAGCGCGCCAACCGCCGCGCAGGCGGCGACGGCGATGGCGATGGCGGCGGCGATCTGGAGCGCCGGCGGCCCGTTCACCCAGCCACGCACCAGCGCACTCGCCACCAACGCCGTAGACAGCGCCAGCACGCTGCCCACACTGAGATCGATGCCGCCGGTCAGGATCACGAAGGTCATGCCCAGCGAAATGATCCCGATCAGCGAAACTTGCCTGAGAATGTCCGTGAGATTGCCCAGCTGGAAAAAGATCCGCGAACCATCCGACGCGGTGGGGCCGACGAGGACGGCGAACAGGATCAGCGCCACCAGCGCAATCAAGCTGGGGACCCGCAAGAGCCCGCCGCCGTCCTGCCCCTTCGTCAGCATCATGCCTGCCCCGGTTACTTTATCGATATAGGATCCGTCCGCCCAATCGGCTTGTCAATTGCCGCACCTTCGAACGCGATCAAGTTCCTGGAGGATAACGCCGGCTGGAAGCGCGGACTAGCTTTTTAACTGGTTGATCGAATGGCGGTTTCGGTGACCACTTTGGGGCCGAACCAGAAATGGATGCGAAATCGAACGGGGTGGTGGTCTCGACCGCCAGCGGCGGGCGTCTCCCTTGCCCCAAATCGGGCCCGCTCGCGCTCGTAAGAATTATTTTCGGTAACGCCTGCGAACTGGGGCGCACGACCGCAGACCCGCACGCACTCGCGCGGCGCTTGTGATCCGGCCACGCTTCCTTGCACGACGCCCGAAGACAAGCCATTGGAAGAATGAGCCGCGCGCTACTGTGAGGAAGGAAACGAGCCTGATTAAATTGCTGGGCTCAATTCACACCGACTTCGCGGATTCGGATTGGCATGCAGACCGCCTGCACCACAGTCATAAGCCCCCTCCCACCACCCCTGGATCACGCCGCGCCTATGCAATAGGCTCTCTATCCCGCTGGTGCAGAATATCCGTCAGGCCGGTTGCAAGGCCACGCTCTCAATATAGCAAGCACAATTACAGGAGCATTGGATTATGAGGTATTATCTCGCCCCAATTGCCTTCGCATGCGTCGCTTTATGGTTCAGCCCCGCGGCAATTCCCCGCCCTTCTATCATCAAAGCGTCCGAGGCGGGCGCTTCGTTGGACTCCAATCTTACGACGGGAGGAGGCCATGACGACACGCTTGCACTGCAAAGCGTCCTTGACCGCGCCAAGTCGGGTCAACCAGTTCAATTGGTTATCGACGGACCAGCGCTTATCAGCGGGCTGAATGTCTACGGCCATACGACCATACAGTGTACGGCAGGCGCAGGGTTCTACCTCAAAGATAACGCAAACCGCTCAATGCTGCGCAACGTCAATAGAACGCGGGGAAAAATAATCGATACCGACATCACCATTCGCGGCTGCTTGTTAAACGGAAACCGCGATAAGCAACGTATCGGGGGACCGATGGCGTTGGGCCGGTATTTGCCGGTCGAGTTAGACGGAAGAACACCCCAAAGCGGAATTCAGTTTTTTGGAGTCCAACATGTTGCGTTGGAGAATCTTTCGCTCATTCACATTCGCTCGTTCGGCATTTGGATCGCAAACGCAAAAAATATCCATCTCGACAAGATTACGGTCGATACCGGTCTGCCGCCATATCCCTATACCGGGAGTTTGGCGGAGCAGCAGGCTTATGTGAACAAAGGTGTCAATGACGATGGAATTCATTTCAATGGGCCGATTCAATATTTGCTCGCCGAAAGATTAAGACTGCGTACCATCGACGATGCATTTGCCCTCAACGCTAACGATGGTTCGTATGACGACATGACCGTCAAGGATGAGATTGGTCCCTATGTGGGGCAGGGACCCATCACCGATGTGACGGTTCGCGATGTTACCTTCATGGATTCGCATGAGGGAATTCGTCTTCTGTCCAGAGATCAAAAGATCGACCGGATATTATTTGAGGATCTCAAGGGGTCGGTGCGTATGCGGGTCGTTCTTCTCAGTCATTTCGCCACCACGCAGCACACAGGAGACTATGGGTCGCTCACCTTCAAGAATGTCGCGGTGAACCCTGTTGCGAGCGAGGAATATCTGAAGACCTATCCGTGGCTCCGGGATTTTTTCCTCAAGAGCCCCAATCATTGGGATGTGGAGGAAGATGCCAAGCGGCCCGTATTTGCTCTCAACAGTCCCATTAAAAATCTGGTCCTGAAGAATGTTTCCATAAAAGTTGCCGACAAACGGCCTTTGATCTGGATTGGGCCGGACGCGGCAGTCGACAGGTTGAGCGCGGACATCGACGTCGATGATCCTGGCGGAAACGGGGTCCCCGTTGAATTGGTTGGTCATGTGAAGCATTTCGATTTTCATTTGAAGTGGCCAAGCAAATCACCCATTCAAAATGAAGGCGGCAAGATCGATAATTTGGTTTGGCGCCATTGAAGATAAATGCTGGGGAGGCATTGCCGCGGCGTTTCCGGGCCTGCCGACGAGATAGCGACGCACGGCCCGCCAATGCGTCCTGGCGTTCGCGGTGGTTTGCTAAAGGCGCCGGCTGGAGGCGCGGACAATCAGCCGAGGCGGCAAAAAAATCTCCTTGGCCGGCGGCGGTTTTCTTGCCGTCATGCGGGCCAGAAGCAGCTTTGCCGCTTCCGCACCCATCGCCGAGGTGCCCTGGTCCACGGTGGAAAGCGGCACGCGGAACATGTCGGAGAAATGCATGTTGGCGGCGCCGATCACCGCGATGTGGCCCGGAATGGAAAGGCCTTCTTCCAGAATGGCGCGCATCGCACCGGTGGCGACCGGATCGTTGAAACAGAAAACGCCATCGGGCCGCTGCCTTCCCGCGAGCAGCCGCTTCATCGCTTGATAGCCGCTGATGTCGTCATGGCCCGCCTGTTCGACCAGGCCGGTCTCGAAAGCCAGCCTGCTTTTTTCCAGCGCGCGGCGATAACCCTTGAGCCTTCCCTGCGCGGTGGAAAGCGCGGGTCCTTTCAGATGCGCGATGCGCTTGCAGCCCTGCTCGACGAGATGGCGGGTCGCGACAAAACCGATATCCTCGTTCCTGGTGCCGACATAATTGGCTTTCAGGCTCGGCACCTGCCGGTCGATCAAAGCGTAAGGTGTCTTCAAGGCCTTGAACGCTTTGGCATTGCGCTGGGCCGAAGCGATGATCAACCCGTCCACCTTGCGGGCCACCAGAAGATCAATATTGGCGGCCTCGGCTTCCCCGCTTTCGCCGCTGTTGGAGATCAGAAGATGATAGCCGGCGGGCGCCAGCGCCGTGGTCAGCGCGTTGGCGATTTCCGCGAAAAAGGATTGCATCAGATCGGGCACCACCAGTCCGACCAAATAGGTACGGCCCGTGACCATGCTGCGGGCCACCCAATCCATACGGTAATTCAATTCCGCCGCGCGCTTGCGGACCCGCTCCTTGGTCTCTTCGCCAATGTCCTTGTGGTTGCGCAGCGCCTTGGACACCGCCATGGGCGAAATGCCCAGGTCCCGCGCGATGTCTTTCATCCGGACCGGCATGGGCGCCTTCATCCCGCTTCGGCGAAGGCGGTCGCCGCATGGGTGGCTGCGGCCATGATGACTTCCTGGGTTGCGTCCTTGGCGGAAAACACGCCGGCAACGCGGCCGTTGTTCAGCACCAGGATGCGGTCGCAACAGCGCATCAATTCGCCAAGCTCGGAGCTGGCAAGAAGGATGCCGCGCCCCTGGCCCGCAAGCTCATGAATCAGGCGGTAAATATCCTCCTTGGCGGCGACGTCGATGCCACGCGCCGGGTCGTCCAGGAACAGAATATCGGGATCGACAAACAGCCAGCGCGCCAGCAATGCCTTTTGCTGGTTGCCGCCGCTGAGGCTGCCGACCGCCGCATCCGGCGACGCGCATTTCAGGCGCAAGCGCTCCGCAACCGGGGCGAATAGGTCACGCTCCTCGGCCGCTCGCAGAAAGCCCCCGCGGCTAAGGCGTGGCAACACGGAAAGCGTGCTGTTCTCGCGCACGCCCATCTGCAACATCAGACCTTCGCGCTTACGGTCCTCGGGCACCAGGCCGAGGCCCGCACGCTGTGCGTCGCTCGGCGCCCTTGGCGCATAAGACCTTCCCTTAACGTGCAGGCTGCCGCGCTTGAGCCGGTGCAGCCCGAACAAGGCCGCGCCCAATTCGCTCCTGCCCGCGCCCACCAAACCGGCCAGGCCTAAGACCTCGCCGCGATGAAGTTCGAAGGAGACGTCTTGCAGCTTGTGGGTGGCGAGGCCGGACGCTGCCAGCACCACCGGGCCGAATTCCGTTCGGGTGGAACGGGAAGACGTGTCCACGTCGCGGCCGACCATCATGCGGATCAACTCCGCCCGTCCCGTGGCCGCGATCGCGCGTGTGCCGATGCTGGCGCCGTCGCGTAGCACCGTCACCCGGTCGCAGAGCCGGAAAATCTCATCCATCTTGTGCGAGACATAAACGATGGCCACGCCCTGCGCCTTCAGCTGCGCGATCACGCCGAACAGACGCTCCGCCGCATCCTCGGACAAGGCGCTGGTGGGTTCGTCCATAAACAGGATGCGGCATTGCATGCTGAGGGCACGCGCGATCACCAGCAATTGCTGCTGCGCGATCGAGAGGTCCGAAACCGTCGTGGCGCTTCCGGCAGCCAGTCCGACCTGGTCGAGGAAGGGCCGCGCGAAATCGTTGATCGCGGCGCGATCGACCAGCAGGCCTTCCGTAAAGTGGAGATTGCCGATCACCAGATTCTCGCCCACCGTCAGATGGGGGAAAAGATCGAGCTCCTGATAGACGATGCCGATTCCCAGAAGCTGCGCCTGGCGCGGGTCGTCCAGCGATATGATTTCACCCTGAAGCAAGATTTCGCCTGCGTCAGGGCGGTGCGAGCCGGCGCAAATCCGGGCCAGCGTGCTTTTGCCCGCGCCATTCTCGCCCATCAGGGCATGGATTTCGCCGGCTTCCAGTTCGAAGCCAGCCGCGCGCAAGGCGGCGATGCCGCCGAAATGTTTGCTGATATCGCGGGCTTCAAGAAGCGGGGCCATGGCCACGACGCTACGCCAGCCCGCTTGCAACCGGCAATAGCGCAGATGCCGCGTCGGTTGGCGCAAGACGCAGGGCGCGCGTCTCGCGCCGCTCTGGTTAACCGCCTACTGAGTCTGCGTCGCTTTGGGCACGACCTTGAAGCGAGCGATCTCCCGCTCCGCCGGCTGATAGCCAGGCTTGATCCGCAAGGCCTGGCGATAGTTGCGATACGCCTGAGCGTAGTGACCGGCATCGTCCTCGATCACGCCCCGGGCATAATAGGCGATCTGGAGATTGGCTGCGCCCAACGCCACGCCCTGGTTGATGGCCGCCAGCGCTTCGGGCGAGCGCTTCTCAGCCACCAGCACCAGGGCCTGGTTCAGATAGGCGTCACCCAGCGCTGGGTTGAAGTCGAGCGCATTGTTGAAGTCGTTGAGGGCGCCATCCAGATCGCCCATGTCGTAGCGGATGATGCCGCGATTGACGACCGTCTCGGCGCGATAGATCGTCAGCGGATTGCGCATCGCAGTGTTGCAATGCTCGAGACCGAATTTGAGATTGAGCCCGTCCTGCGCCGCGCGGAAACATTGCTCCGCCGGGTCGGTATTATAGATCATGATAATATTGTTGGAGGGGCGGTCGGGAATGGCCGATCCGGCGATGGGCTCCGCAAAGGCGGGCGCCGTGAACATCAGCAAGGCGGAAAGCAACGCAAATCGTGTCATCGCAAACCTCCCAGGCGTTTCCCGCGGATATTAGCCCCCTTGCCCCCGCCCGGCTATGACGCGGCCTGCATGGCAAGCCACGCCTTTTCCGCATGATTCCAGGATAAACCGCCCGTCAGCTGGCGTTTCGTTGCCCCTGCGTCAGCATCCTTTCCTGCTGCCGATAGCGGCGGGGCGATAGACCGGTCAGCTTCTTGAAGTCCCGGCTGAAATAGAAAGGATCGCTATAGCCCAGCTCGGCGGCGATGGCGCGGATGCGATCCTCGCCTTCGCTGAGGCGGCGCTTGGCCTGGTTGATGCGCTCACGCCTCAGCCAATCCACGGGCGAAGATCCCGTCGCTTTGCGGAAACGGCGGAAGAAATGCGGCGCGCTCATTTGCCCCAACCGCGCCAGTTCTTCGATCTTCCAGTGGCGCCAATATTCGCGGCGCATATGCCGGAGCACCTCGTGCAGGCTGCCATCCGCCGGTCCTTCAGGGATGACGGCCTCGTTACCGCAAGCAAGCTGGCGCGATTCAAACAAACGCGCCGCGATGCTGGTGACCGCCGCATGCAGCGCGGCATCGATGCCCAGCGGCCGCGCCCGCAAAAGTGCGAAGATAGCGGCGAAATCGTCCCTGATATCGCTGGCAAGGTTGAAGAGAGGCGCCTCCCGCGCATTCAACGCCTCGGCGAAGAGCCGCGAAGGCCGGCCATCGATGCGCAGCCACAATAGCTCCCATGGCCGGCGCGGATCGGCCCAATGGGCATGCGGCTGGCGGCCGTCGATCCAGGCCAGCTGACCCGGCGCGACCACGAACATTTTGTCGGCGCAACGCACCGAGCCGGCGCCTTCGACGCAAAACAGAAGATCGTGCCCCGGAGAGGCGCGCCGCTCGACACAATAATCGGCTGAAGCCTGCATATGACCGGCGCGCAAAACCGTGTGAAACAGCCTGGCGCTATCGCCCGCTGGGGTGTGAAAATGGGAGACAAGACTGCGTGGGGCCGGGCGAACCATTGCGATAGTATAATCCATATTTTTGGAACGGGCAGTGCATGGATCGCAGAAATAAATGCAGGAATGCTCAACCAGCCTGCCCTGTCGAAGAGAGGATAAGCCATATGGGTGCCCGATGAGCCGCGTCACAATCGTTGGGAGCTATATCGTCGCTCTGGTGATGGACATGGAGCGGCTCCCGGTGGAAGGGGAGACCGTCACCGGCCGCAACTTCCACACCACCCATGGCGGCAAGGGTTCGAACATGGCGGTGGCCGCGGCACGGCTGGGCGCAGAGGTTCATTTCCTGGGCAAGATCGGCCGCGATAGCCACGGCCAAGCTTTTCTTGCTCTCCTTCAAGAGGAAGGCGTCGGCGCCCGTGGCGTGATGACCACCGACACCAGCCCCACCGCCACCGGCATCATCTTCTTCACCGATCGCGGCACCAATGCCATCGCCATCGATCGCGGCGCCAATGGCGAATTGACACCGGACGATGTGGCGCGCCAGCGCGGCCTGATCGGCGTGAACGACATTGTGATTTCACCGCTGGAAATTTCGCTCGCCACCGCGCGCGCAGCCGCCGAACGGGCCAGTCAGCAAGGCGGTAAAGCGATCCTCAATCCCGCCCCGGCGCAAGATTTGCGCCAGGAGGATCTCAGTGCATTCTTCGCCTTGACGCCCAACGAAACCGAGGCTCGCGTCTGCCTCGGCCTGGCGCCGGACGATAGCACGCCCGACGAAGTGCTGGCCGACCGTCTGCTGGATCTCGGTGCACCGCATGTGATCATCACCTTGGGCGCGCAAGGCGCGCTCTGGGCAAGCCGCGAAGGCCAGCGGCGCATCCCCGCCTTGCGGGTCAGTGCCATCGACATGGTGGGCGCTGGTGATGCCTTCAACGCCGGTCTGGCCGTGGGCCTTTCGGAAGGGCGGCCTTTGCTGGAGGCAATCTGCCTGGGCGTCACGGCGGCATCGCTTTCCACCGAAAAGCGGGAGACGATTGCTTCCTACCCGCGCCGCACAGAGGTCGATGGGCGCGTGAGCGAAGTGCTGGCGGCTGCGGAACGGGGGCGCATGTCATGATTCTGGGATTCTCTTATGTGCTAGCGGCCGGGATTCTGCAGGGCCTGTGGCTGCTGCCGATGGACCGGGTGCGCGGCTGGCGCTGGGAGGAAAGCTGGCTGGGCTTTTCCTTCTTCGGCATGCTGGCGTTCAATTGGCTGTTCACCCTCGCCACCATTCCCCAGATTCTCGACATTTACCGCGCCGCGCCGGCGAATGATCTGGGACGGTTGCTGCTGTTCGGCCTGGGCTGCGGCGTGGGCGCGGTGTTGTTCGGGCTGGGCATGGCGCGGCTTGGATTGGCGCTGGGCTACGCCATTATCATGGGCCTGATCGCCAGCCTGGGCGCGCTGGTGCCACTTCTGCTGTTCTTTCCACAAGCCGTGTTTTCCGCCAAGGGCGCGCTGATCATAGGCGGCACGCTGGTGGTCCTGATCGGCATCCTGCTTTGCTCGCGCGCCGCGGAAATCAAAACGGGACCGTCGGCCGCGGCTCGCTCCGGTTTGGTTGCGGGCCTTGTCATCGCCATCGCCGCGGGCGCCTTGTCCAGCCTGCCCAATATCGGCATGACCTTTGCCGGCGGCGTGATCGCCAGCGCCCAGGCGCATGGCGTCTCGGCAACGCTTGCGGGCAATGCGGTGTGGGCGCTGTTCTTCACGGCCGAATTTTCCGTCAATGCCGGCTATTGCCTTTACCGCATGTGGCGAGCGCGCGGCGAAAAGCCTGCGGCGGAGCGCCCGCTGCTGCGCAATCTTTTCTGGACCGCGCTGATGGGGATTCTCTGGATCGGCAGCTTCTATGGCTACGGTGTCGGCGCGGCGCGTCTGGGGCCGCTGGGGCCGGTGGTGGGCTGGCCACTTTTTATCATCATCTCTATCGCCGTCGGCAATGTCGTGGGCTTGATGCGCGGCGAATGGCGGGGCGCGTCGATGGCAGCGCGCGGACTTCTGGCGGCAGGATTGGCGGTCTTGATCGCCGCCGTCACTCTCATTGCCGCCGGCGGCGCATTGACCTGAATTTCGGAAGCACAAACATGGACAACATCCAATCCTCTTTCCCGATCTCCGATCAGCACATTGCCCGCTATGCGCGGGATGGCTATGTCGTGCTGCCGCGGCTGTTCGAACCCGACGAAGTCGCCATCCTGCGCCGCATGGCTGAGCGCGACATGCCCGGCGCGGATGTCCTGACCAAGGCCGATCAGGACGGCAACAAAGTCAGCCTGAAGATGTGGAACGGCGCCGGCGAAGACATTTACGGCATGTTCTCCCGCAACGAACGCGCCGTCCGAGCAATGGAGAGACTGATCGGCGGGCCGGTCTATCTCTACAGCGCCAAGATGATCCTGAAGAACGCCCAGGATGGCGGCGCCTGGGAATGGCACCAGGATTACGGCTATTGGTACAACAATGGTTGCCTGACGCCGGACATGGCGAGCTGTTCCATCGCAGTGGACCGCAACACGGAAGAAAATGGCTGTTTGCAGGTCCTGAAAGGCTCCCATCATCTGGGCCGGCTGGATCATGGGCGCGAGAAGGAGCAGTTCGTGGCCGATAGCGAGCGGGTGAAGATCGCGCTGACCCGCTTCAAGAAAATATCGGTGCCGCTGGAGCCGGGAGACGCGATCCTGTTCCATTGCAATCTTCTGCACCGGTCGGACGCCAACAATTCCGACCGGCGGCGGTGGAATTTCATCTGCTCCTACAATGCGGCCAGCAATCGCCCCTATAAGCGGGAGCGCGCCTATGGCCATGACGGCGATCTCAAGATGGTGCCGGCGGACGCCATCCGGAGCTTTGCGGCGGCGCATCCGGGTTGAATTGATGGGCGGCCCATCTAGACTTTGGCGGCGCCAGGGGGGCGCAAGACGATGATGGTCCGGCGCATGCGGTGGAGATCGGCGATAGTGGGGGCGGGTTTTGCCGCCGCCATCGCTGCCGCCCATGCCGACGAGCGCGACTACAATTACGTGCCCCGCGACGGCTCTCCTTCGCGCATGATCGATGGGCCGAAATGCCTTTCGATGCAGGACTTGATTGGTTTCGCGCAATGCGATCCATCGAGCCACCAGGATTTTCTGGACGCCGTTCGCCATTGGCGCATGGAGCGCCGGATCTATGTCGGCTATGCCGGCACCCGCTACGATGCGCCCGGTCAGCAATGGATGCAATCGGCGTTCCTGCAGCCTTTGATGATGGTGGAAGACCGCACCCTCTACGATCCGGCGGCGGGAAAATACACAGTGGACCGCTATCTCGACGATCTCAACAGACGCTATGGCGGCATCGACCAGGTGATCGTCTGGCCCACCTATCCTAATCTCGGCATCGACAATCGCAACCAGCTCGACATGATCGCCGCCATGCCGGGCGGGCTCGCGGGCGTGAAGACAATGGTGGCGGATTTTCATCGCCGCGGCGTCAAGGTGCTCTTCCCCATCAACATGTGGGATCAAGGCACGCGCGATCCGGGCAAGCCCTGGCCTGAAGCCGTCGCCGAAACGATGGCCGCGATTGATGCCGATGGCATCTTCGGCGACACCCAGGACGGCGTGCCGCTGGCTTTTCCGCTGGCGGCGGAGAGGGCCGGCCATGCCATGGCCTTCCAGACGGAATTGTCACCCAATGACGAAGCGGTGGCTTGGAATCTCTCCTCCTGGTGGCAGGAAGCGCCGTCTGTCTATGAGCAATTCGCGCCCAAGATCGACCGCTACAAATGGCTGGAGCCGCGCCACACCGCCACCGTGGCCGAACGCTGGAGCCGCGACAAGACCGACATGCTGCAAGCCGCTTTCTTCAACGGCATCGGAGTCGGCAGCTGGGAAAATATTTTCGGCTTCTGGAACGGATTGACCGCGCACGATGCGGAGATGCTCCGGCGCATTGCTGCCCTGGAGCGCGGCACAGCGCCGTTCCTGGTCAGCCCCGACTGGGAGCCTTTTTATCCCATGCGCAATTTCGGCATCTTCGCCAGCCACTGGCCGCTCAAGGATGCCGCGCTCTGGGCCATCGTGAACCGGAACGAATTCACCGTCGAAGGCCAGCAAATGGCCGTGCCCTTCCGGCCGGGCGCGCGCTATTTCGATCTCTATCGCGGGATCGAACTGCAAGGCCGGCGCGACGGCGACAAGCTGGTCTTGAATTTCCCAATGGAAGCGCGCGGGTTGGGCGCAGTTCTGGAAACGGCAGGCCCGCCCGGCCCGACAATGACAGCGTCGATGGACAAGATGAAGGCCATGACGGCGCAGCCGCTGGCGAAATTCTCCAAGGACTGGCAACCACTGCCACAACACCAGACCACTATCGCCCCGACCAAGCCTTTCGCAGCGGCGCCGCAGAACATGGTCGAAATTCCCGGCGGCGAATTCGAATTCGCGGTGCAAGGCATCGAGGTGGAGGGTGGCGATGCTGCCGGCGTGGATGTCGCCTATCCCTGGGAAGATACGGCGCGGCGCTTCCACCGGCACCGGGTGACGGTCAAGCGCTTCTATATCGACCGGCACAATGTCACCAATGCCGAGTTCAAAATCTTTCTCGACGCCACGCATTACCACCCCAAGGACAACCTCAATTTCCTCAAGGATTGGGAGAATGGCGCTTATCCGCAAGGCTGGGACGCGCGGCCAGTGACCTGGATATCGCTGGAAGATGCCCGCGCCTATGCCGCGTGGACCGGCAAGCGCCTGCCGCATGAATGGGAATGGCAATATGCGGCGCAGGGCAGCGATGGGCGCGTCTATCCTTGGGGAAATGACTGGAGGCCTGAGGCCGTGCCGGCACCCGAGAAAAGCCGCGGCCTAAGAGGGCCGGACGTGACGACATCCCATCCAGCGGGCGCCAGCCCCTTCGGTGTACTCGATCTGGCCGGCAATGTCTGGCAATGGACCGATGAATATGTGGATGACCATACCCGTGCCGCGATTCTGCGCGGCGGCAGCTATTATCAGCCGCAAGGTTCGCTATGGTATTTCCCGCAAGCCTATCGCAACGACCAGCACGGGAAATATCTTCTGATGGCGCCCGGCAAGGACCGCTCCGCGACGGTCGGATTCCGCTGCGTGGCGGACGCTTCAAATTAGAGACAACGAATTTCCAGGAGGGAACTGACATGAGAAATATTGCGACGGCCCTGCTTCTGACCGCAGGCATTGCGCTGGCGACCAGCTCTTATGCCCAGGAGACGGCGTGGCAGCCGGACCCGACGCGCCAGCAGACTTACATGCCGCACCGCGTTTCGAGCACCGACCCCAAAGGCGCCAATGCCGATTCCCGCAAGGTTTCGCCGGGCGCCACCTTCACGGTTATGGATGTGGACGGACCGGGCACCATTTCGCATATCTGGTTCACCATTGCCGATAATGAACCCTATCACCTCAAGAAGATCGTGCTGCGCATCTATTGGGACGGCGAGGCCACGCCCAGCGTGGAAGCGCCCATCGGCGATTTCTTCGGGCTGGGGCTCGGCGCCTATCACAGCTGGCAGTCGCAGCCTCTGTCGGTGGGCAGCATCAAGGCGTTGAATAGCTATTTCCCCATGCCGTTCGGCAAGCATGCGCGCATCACTGTGACCAATGAAGGCGCCATGCCGATCGGCGACCTCTATTACAACATCGATTATCGCAGCTATGCGAAACCGCTGGCGTCCGGCACGCTTTATTTCCACGCGCAATATCGTCAGTCCCAGCCCAATCACGGCTGGACCACCAACTGGCTGCGCAATGGCGATCCCTCGGTGGACAACAAGGTCAATCTCACCGGCGATGACAATTATGTCTGGATGGACGCCCAGGGACATGGCCAGTTCGTCGGCGTCACCATGTCGGTCCTGCAGAATCAGGACAATTGGTGGGGCGAAGGCGACGATATGTTCTTCATCGATGGCGAGAAGGCGCCATCCATCGTGGGCACGGGCTCAGAGGATTATTTCCAGGGCGCCTGGGACTTCGGCGGCGAGCCTTTCTCCTATCAACTCTATGGCGCGCCGGTGGTGGGGGAGGAACTGGCGGGCAGCCGCTCCAGCGTCTACCGCTTCCATCTGGACCAGCCCATTCCGTTCAGCAAATCCTTCAAGGCCACCATCGAGCATGGCAATGCCAATCATCGCTCGGACAATTTCTCTTCCGTCGCTTATTGGTATCAGGCAGAGCCGCATGCGCCCTTCCCGGCGTTGCCTTCGGTTCAGGATCGCCTTCCGGCCCTGCAGCCGACCGGCGGTCCCGGCAATGCGGGCGGGAAATAATCCGCAGGCATGACCGATCTGGTTCCTGGGCGCGAATGCGGTGACTGCACGGTGTGTTGCACCGTTCCGACCATCGATCAGCCCGGGATCCGGAAGCGGGCCGGCGCGACCTGCCGCCATTGCGATCATGGTTGCCGTATTCATGACACGCGACCGGAGGTGTGCCGGCAATATTTCTGCGCCTGGCGGCGGATGGAGATTTTCAGCGAGGATTGGCGGCCAGACCGCTGCGGCGTGTTTTCCGAACTGGAAAGCGATGTGCCGGAGCATCTGATGTCATCGGTGGGCATCAGCCTCACCTTGACCGGCAACCCGCTCAAGACCATCCGCCGGCCCTGGTTCATCGACTTCATCGCCACCGGCATTCGCGGCGGCGTGCCCCTATTTCTCGCCTTGCCAGGACCCTCCGGCTACAAGGGGGCGAAGGTCTCCTTGAACACGCTGGAGATGGCGCGTGCCGCATCAGGCGCGCGCGCCGATGTGAAAGCGCTGTTGGAGAAGGCGCTGGCGGTGCTTAACCGCTACGACTTCAAACTCTATGTCATGCAACATCAAGGCAACGATGTCGGCGTCGCGCCTGATTAGGCCTTGCTTGCCAGCCGCCCGATCAAGAGTTCAAAGAAACGCGGCGAATTCACGTCGATAGCGACTTGTGCATTGGGCACGAATTTGTCGCGCAGCATGGCCGAAGAGCTGAGACTTGCGAGCGTCGGCGGCGAACCGCGCAGACCCGCTTCGTTGGGAAGATAGCCCAGTGTCTCGCCTGCGGTGAGTTCTCCTAAAGTCTCGACATCCACATAATAGGGCTTCCAGATCACCACGCTGGGATCGATGAAGGCCGCCATCGCCAAGGGATCATGCATGTTGGGGCCCCGCGTGGAGCCTTGCCGCTTTTCCTGGGCGATGATGTTGCGCGCAATGGTGGCGGCGGCGCGGCTCACTGCCGTTCCCGCCGCTTCCAGACGTTGCACATGCGCCTCGGTCAATTCCGTGCGCCGGGTCACGTCCAGGCCCACCATATGCACTGGTACGCCGGACTGAAAAACGATGCGCGCCGCCTCGGGATCGACATAGACGTTGAATTCCGCCGCGGGCGTGACATTGCCGCCTGACAGCGAGCCGCCCATCATGGTGATGCCCTTGATCAGCGGCGCAAGATCCTTGTCTTCGTTCAGCGCGGTCGCCACATTGGTGAGTGGCCCCAACGTCACCAATGTCACTTCGCCGGGATATTTGCGCACGATCTGGCGGATGAAGACCGGGGCGGGATCGGCGATAGGCTTGAGCTTGGGTTCTGGAAAGACGGCACCGCCCAGCCCATTCTCGCCATGGGCATAGGTCGCCGTCACCAGGCGGCGCATCAGAGGCGCCTTGGCGCCCGCCGCCACAGGAACATCGCTGCGTCCGGCGATCTCCAGCATGCGAAGCGCATTGGGCAAGGTGAAATCCAGCGGCACATTGCCCGCGACCGGCGTGAGGCCTTCGATCTTGAGCTCCGGTGAGCGTAGCGCCAGGAGCAACGCGAAGGCATCGTCCACGCCAGGATCGGTGTCGATGATGACACGGCGCTGGCCGCCCGGCTGTGACTGCGCCCGCACGGAGGAGGGGGCCGCCAGGGCAGCGGCGGACGCGGCGACAAAGCCACGCCGCGTCAAATCGGAATTCTGCATATCTGGCCCTCCATTCCTCACGCCTTTTCTGCCCCGCAACCGAGCGGCGATCAACTCCACTTCCGCGTCTCGCACTTGCGTAAAGTCCGGCAGTTGAAGGCCCATGGGAGTTGTGAGAGTTTGAGGCGACACGGGATTTGGGGGGATCATGTTTCAACCCGACGGCTATGCCATCGCGCTCGCCATGATGCTGACGACCATGATCTGCTGGGGATCATGGGCCAATATGATGAAACTGGCGCCGGGTTTCCCCTTCCCGCTTTTCTATTGGGATTATGTGATCGGCGTGATGCTGGCGAGCCTGGTCTTGGGCCTGACCATGGGCTCGCTGGGCGGTCCGGGTGCGATGATCCCCAACCTTCGCCAGGCTGATGGCATGAGCCTGTTCTACGCCCTGGCGGGCGGGGCCGTGTTCAACATCGCCAATCTGCTCCTGGTGGCGGCGATTTCCATCGCGGGCCTGGCGGTGGCATTTCCCGTGGGCATCGGCCTGGCGCTGGTGGTGGGCGTGTTGCTCAATTATGCCATCGCGCCGGCAGGCAATCCGCTGCTGCTGTTCGGCGGCGTGGCGCTGGTGCTGGCCGCCATTGTCGTGGATGCGCTCGCCTATCGCGCCCGCGGCGACGGCGGCAACCGCAATATCGGCCGCGGCCTCAAGCTCTCCATCGCTTGCGGTATTCTGATGGGCATTTTCTACCCGCTGGTGACCAAGGCCTCGGCTTCGCCCACGGGTCTTGGCCCCTACTCGGTGTCGTTCATCTTTTCGGTCGGCGTGGCGCTGTCGGCGCTGGTGTTCAACACCTATCTGATGCGCAAGCCCATTACCGCCGATCCGCCTTGCAGTTTCGCCGGCTATTTCGCCGCTTCGGGCCGCATTCACTTCGTGGGTATCGTCGGCGGCGCCATCTGGGGCCTGGGGATGACCTTCTCGCTGGTGGCAGCGACCACGCATTTCGTCGGACCCGCCGTCTCTTATGCCATCGGCCAGGGCGCCACCATGGTATCGGCAGCCTGGGGCGTCTTTGTGTGGCGGGAATTCGCGGGCGCTCCCGTTTCGGCCCGCAATCTGCTGACCATCATGTTCCTGTTGTTCCTGGTCGGGCTGGGCATGGTCGCGGTGGCGCCGCTTACCGTATGAGCACACCCGATATCCTGATCGTCGGCAGCGCCAATATGGATTTGGTGGTTTTTGCCGACCGCCTGCCCGCGCCGGGCGAGACATTGCTGGGAGGCGCTTTCCAGAGTTTCTCGGGCGGCAAAGGCGCCAACCAGGCGGTGGCGGCGGCGCGGGCCGGCGGCAAGGCCGCGTTCCTGGGCCGCGTCGGCATCGATATTTTCGGGGCGCGGCTGCGCCAGGGCCTGCAGGAGAATGGCGTGGACACCCGCCTTCTGGGCGAAGTGGAAGGCGCCTCGGGTACCGCGCTGATCATAAGCGGCGGTGGCAACAACATGATCGTGGTCGCGCCGGGCGCCAATGACGCGGTCACGGCAGATGCCATCGACGCGAACGCCTTTACAGGCATCCGCTTGGTGCTGGCGCAATTGGAGACGCCGCTGGACGGCGTTCTCAAGGCGGCGAAGCTGGCGCGCGCGGCGGGCGCGATCTTTATTCTCGATCCCGCACCGGCGCGCGCATTGCCCCCCGAATTGCTGAGCCTGGTGGATTGGCTGACGCCCAATGAAAGCGAGGCCTGCACGCTTCTGGGCGTGAAGAACCTGGGCGCGCCTGCCGACATGGCGCGGCGGCTGAAGGCGCTAGGTCCCCGGGGCGTGATCCTCAAACTGGGAAGCGAAGGCGCGATGCTGCTGGGCGCGGACGACGCGCCGGTGATGATCCCGGCGCACAAGGTGACGGTGGCCGATACCGTGGCGGCAGGCGATGCCTTCAATGGCGCTTTCGCGGCCGCGCTGTCGGAAGGAAAATCCCCGCCCGATGCGGCGCGTTTCGCGGTTGCCGCGGCTGCCATCTCCGTCACCCGCCATGGCGCCCAGCCGGCCATGGCGTCGCGGACCGAGATCGATGCGCTGTCGATCGCAAAATCCTGACTGGCCAATTGGGAGCATTGCTATGAAACGCTTCACCCGTTCGTGCAGCTTTGCCGCCCTGATGACAGGCTCGGCTCTCTCTTCGGTGGCGCTGGCGCAGGATTCGAGTTATCGGCCCAACGGCCAGCAAATTCCGCCGCCGGCCTGTTACACCCAGATGGAAAGCTTCGAGGATTTGCGTGCTGGGCCGGCGCCTGCGCCTTGTTCGGCGCAATCGCACCAGGATTGGCTGAAGGATGTGCAGCATTGGCGCTCCGAGCGGCACATCCGCACCGGTTATGACGATGCCCGCTATCGCAATCCGGCGCTGGCCTGGGCGCAGTCGAGTTTCATTCAGCCCCAGATGATGGTGCAGGATCGTTACCTCTATGACCCGGTGGTGCATAAATACACGGTGGATCGCTATCTCGACGATCTCGAGAAACGTTATGGCGGCATCGATTCCGTTCTGGTGTGGCCCACCTATCCCAACATGGGAATCGATGACCGCAACCAGCAGGACATGGTGCGGTCCATGCCGGGCGGCGTGGAGGGCGTCAAAGCCATGGTGGCCGACTTCCACCGTCGCGGCGTGCGCGTGATGTTTCCCATGATGATGTGGGATCAGGGCACGCGCGATCCGGGGAAATCCTGGCCCGATGCCGAGGCCGAATTGATGAAGGAATTAAACGCCGACGGTATCAATGGCGACACCCAGGAAGGTGTGCCGCTGGCCTTTTCGCTGGCCGCCGAAAAGATCGGCCACCCGCTCGCCTTCGAGCCGGAACTCACCATGGATGACGAAGCTTTGTCCTGGGACGTGCTGCATTGGGGCGAGTATCGCTATCAGTTCGTGCCGACCTTGGACAAATATCGCTGGCAGGAGCCGCGCCATCAGGTTCATATCCAAGGCCGCTGGGACCACGACAAGACCAACGCCCTGCAATTCGCTTTTTTCAATGGCGAAGGTTGGGAAAGCTGGGAGAATGTCTGGGGCATCTGGAACGGCGTGACGCCGCGCGATGGTGAAGCCACCAGGCGCGTGGCGACGCTTGAGCGCGCCCTGACGCCATTCTTCGCCAGCAAGGATTGGGAGCCGTTCTATCCTATGCAAGCTTATGGCGTCTTCGCCAGCCGTTGGCCGCTGAACGGGCAGACCCTTTGGACATTGGTCAACCGCAATAGCTACGACTTGGACCGGCCGCAATTGCTCGTGCCTTTCACCGATGGCATGCGGTATTTCGACCTTTATCATGGCCTCGAGCTTCAGGCCCGGCGGGATGGCGGCAATGCTGTCCTCTCATTTCCCCTGGAAGGTCATGGCTTTGGCGCGGTGCTGGCTGTTCCGGGCAATGCCGACGCCAAAATCGCCGACTTGATGACGAAGATGAAAGCGATGACAGCGAAACCTTTGGCGAGCTATTCCGCCGAATGGAAGCCCCTGCCACAGCAATTGATCGAGATCAAAGCGACACAACCGGCGACGTCGGCGCCAGACGGCATGATCAAGATTGCGGGCGGCGATTATGACTTCAAGGTCGAAGGCATTGAGATCGAAGGTCACAACGACACCGGTGTGGACGTGCAATATCCATGGGAAAATGCAGCCCGCCGCTTTCACGAACATCGGATGAGCGTGAAGCCCTTCCTCATCGACAAATATCCCGTCACCAATGCCGATTTCAAAAAATTCCTGGATGCGACGCATTACCGGCCCGCCGACGCCCTCAATTTCCTGAAGGACTGGAAGGACGGGACCTATCCGCAAGGCTGGGACAAGAAGCCGGTCACGTGGGTGTCGCAGGAAGATGCCCGCGCTTACGCCCAGTGGGCTGGAAAACGGCTGCCGCATGAATGGGAGTGGCAGATGGCCTCGGAAGGACCAAACCGCCGGGTCTATCCCTGGGGCGACACATGGGACGCGTCCGCGGTGCCGGTTCCCGGCCATGCCCGCACGCTTAATCCGCCCGATGATGTCGATGCCCATCCCAAAGGCGCCAGCGAGGCGGGTGTGATGGATCTGGTCGGCAATGTCTGGCAAATGACCGATGAGTATGTGGACGACCATACCCGCGCCGCGATCCTGCGGGGCGGCAATCATTATCAGCCGTCCGGCTCGATCTGGTATTTCCCGCAAGCCTATCGCAATGACCAGCATGGCAAGCTGCTCTTGATGGCGCCCGCTTACGACCGCTCGGGCACCGTGGGCTTTCGCTGCGTGAAGGACGCCGGCTGAGCTATTTAGGATGGTCGCGGTTCCGGACGGAGTTGCCTACCGGCTCCTGGAACCGCTCCTACTCGTGGTGCTGTAGACCGCGATTGATCAGTTGGAAGAAAACCGGCACGAAGAAGATCGCCAGCACCGTGGCCGTGATCATGCCGCCGATCACGCCGGTGCCGATGTCATTCTGGCTACCCGCGCCCGCCCCTGTCGCCACCGCCAGCGGAAAGACACCGGCGATGAAGGCGATGGAGGTCATCAGGATGGGGCGCAGGCGCAGCCGCGCCGCTTCCAGAGCCGCCTGCCGCGCCGTCATGCCGTTCTTTTCAGCTTCCACCGCGAATTCCACGATCAGAATGGCGTTCTTGGCGGAAAGGCCGATGGTGGTGAGCAGGCCCACCTGGAAATAGATGTCGTTGAACAATCCCCGCAGCGTCGCGGCCAAGAGCGCGCCGATCACACCCAGCGGGATCACCAGCATCACCGACAGCGGAATCGCCCAACTTTCGTAAAGCGCCGCCAGGCAGAGATAGATGATGAGGATGGAAAGGCCATACAAGGCCGGCGCCTGCGCGCCCGACTGTTCCTCCTGATAGGAAAGGCCGGTCAGCTCATAGCCGATGCCCTGCGGCAGTTTCTTGAACAGCTTGTCCATTTCGGCCAGCGCAGTGCCGGAACTGATGCCGGACGCGCCCGCGCCCTGAATCTCCAGCGCCGGGACGCCGTTATACCGCGTCAGCGAGGTCGGACCCATCAGCCAGCTGACATTGGTGAAAGAGGAGAAGGGCGCCATGCCGCCACCGGCGCTGCGCACATACCAGCGGTTCAGATCCTCCGGCGCCATGCGAAAAGGCGCGTCGCCCTGGATATAGACGCGCTTGACGCGATCGCGGTCGATGAAATTGTTGACGAATGTGCCGCCCCAGGCTGCCGATAGCGTGGCGTTCAGATCGGACGTGGAAACGCCAAAAGCGTTGGCCTTTTCCTGATCGACATTGATATGGATCTGCTGGGTATCGTCCAGGCTGGCGGGGCGCACCGTCGCCAGTTTCGGATTGCGCGCCGCCATGGCCAGAAGCTGGTTGCGGGCCGCGATCAGTTTGTCATGGCCGAGATTGCCGCGATCCTCCATTTCCAGATCGAAGCCCGTGGAATTGCCCAATTCACGCACCGCCGGCGGCAGCACTGGAATGATGCGGGCGTCTGGATTGCGGCGGAAAAGCACTGTAGCGCGTCGGGCGATGGCGGCGGAAGTATTCTTGGCGCCGGGCCGTTCCGCCCAATCTTTCAGCCGCACGAACACGATGCCGGTATTCTGGCCCACGCCCAAAAAGCTGAAGCCGGAAATGGCGAAAACGAATTCGGAATTGTTTTTCTCGTCCTTGAGGAAATGGTTCATCGCCCCTTCGGCCACCCGCTGGGTCTTCTGCAAGGTGGTTCCGGACGGCAGGCTGACCAGATTGAACAAAAAGCCCTGGTCTTCGTCCGGCAAGAACCCGGTGGGGAGATAGAAAAAGAGCCCGCCCAGCGCGACCAGGACGAGCGCATAAGCCAGCATCACGGATTTGGTATGGCTTAATACCCTCTCCAGATTGCGGCGATACCAAGTCCGCGCGTCCTCAAAGCTGCGATTGAACCAGTGGAAGAAGCGACCGAGCAGTCCCGCGCCATGCCTGTGTTCGCCACCTTCGATGGGCTTGAGCAATGTGGCGCACAAGGCCGGCGTCAGCACCAGGGCGCACATGATCGAAAGCAGCATGGCTGAGACGATGGTGACGGAGAATTGCCGGTAGATGATGCCGGTTGAGCCGCCGAAGAACGCCATGGGCAGAAACACCGCCGTCAGCACCAAGCCGATGCCGATTAAGGCGCCGGTGATTTCCTGCATGGACCGCAAAGTGGCGTCGCGGGGAAGAAGCCCCTCCTCCCGCATGATGCGTTCGACATTTTCAACCACCACGATGGCATCATCGACCAGAAGCCCGATCACCAGTACCAGGGCGAAAAGCGTGAGCAGATTGATCGAATAGCCCGTCGCCGCCAGCACGCCGAAAGTGCCCAGCAACACCACCGGCACCGCCACCGCCGGCACCAGCGTGGTGCGCCAATTCTGCAGAAAGATGTACATCACCAGGATCACCAGGCCGATGGCCTCGATCAGGGTCTCCACCACATCCTTGATGGAAAGTCGGATGAACTCGGTATTGTCCAGCGCCAGAACGATCTTCATGCCCGGCGGCAGGCTGGGCTCCAGCGCCGCCGCGCGGCGCTTCAACTCATCCACCAGCTGCAGGGCGTTGGCGCTGGGCGCGGGCGTGATGGCGATGCCGGACGCGGGCATGCCGTTCATCCGGCCCGAGATAGCGTAATTGTCGGCGCCTAGCTCCACGCGAGCCACATCGGACAGATGCACTACGGCGCCACCCGTCGTGGTTCTGAGCACGATGTTGCGGAATTGCTGCGGCGTCTGCAGTTGTGACTGGGCTGTGACGGTCGCGTTCAAGGCCTGCCCAGGCACCGAGGGAAGCCCGCCGATTGAACCCGCGGACACTTGCGTGTTCTGCGCCAGGATGGCGTTTCGCACATCCGATGGCTCCAGCGAATAATCATGCAGCTTGTAAGGGTCGAGCCATATCCGCATGGCATAGGGGGCGCCAAAGATAAGGCTGGTCGCCACGCCCGGCGCCCGGCCCAGCGAATCCGCTACTTTGGAGACCATGAAGTCGGAAACATCCTGGCTGGTGTAGCGGCCATTGGATTCATCGTAGAGCGCGAACACCACCAGGAAGTTGGCCTGCGCCTTGGCCACCGTGACACCCAGTTGCTGCACTTGGGCGGGCAGCTGCGCCACCGCTTGCTGCACCTTGTTCTGCACCTGCACCTGGGCGATGTCGGGATTGGTGCCCGGCGCGAAGGTGACCGTGATGGCGACGGTGCCGTTGGCGTTGGAGGCGGAAGAAAAATAAAGAAGATTGTCCAGGCCGGTGAGCTGCTGCTCGATCACTTGGGTGACGGAATTCTGCAAGGTGGTGGCGTCGGCGCCGGGATAGGTCGCGTTGATCACCACTGCCGGCGGCGCGATGGTGGGATATTGCTCGACCGGCAGGCTGAAAGCGGCGATGCCACCCGCCAGCATAATGACGATGGCAATCACCCAGGCGAAGACTGGCCGGTCTATGAAAAAGCGTGAAAGCAACATGTCAGCCTTCGAGGACCAGACCGTTCAAGGTCTGGCGCAGGGCCGCGCCGTTGAGCGCGTCAAAGCGGGCCTGCGCCATCTGCCACAGCGGCACCGCCTTCTTGAAGGCGGCAAGACCCTGCCGCGTCAGCGTGACGACACCCCGGCTGCCGGCTCGGGGCTTTCCAATCCGTATCAACCCGGCCTCGGTCAGCTGACGCAGATTGCGGGTGATGGCGCTTTTCTCCAGCGAAGAGTTTTCGAAGAACGCTTCGAGCCGGACCTGCTTTTCACGGTTGAGACGGACCAGGGTGGCGAATTGCGACATGCAAAGGCCCGCAGGCGCCAGCTGTGCATCATAAAAAGCGGAAACGCGATAAGCGGCCTTGCGAAAGGTGACGATGTCGCAAGTCTTGATGGCCAGCTTGGAGACGCGCCGCATGAATGGGCGTATATGCTTCCAGTACCGCATGCGCAACCGCCTTTACGAAAGTTTTACAGAGGCTTATCGCCATTCGGGCCCGCGAAAAGTCGCTGCGCCCCGCCAGTGTCGAATAGAAGCTTGCCCACTTATTAGGAGTATATGCACATATGTCGGCCGGGAGCGCAAGCGATGCGATCATCCCGGCGCCTGCAAAAAACACATGACGCGAATGCCCTTGCGATTTAAGAGTATATGCTCTTAAGCTAGGCGGCCTTTGTTCCGGCGCCGCTTCTGCCTCCGCGGTCCGGTCTTTGGTTCTTAGAGTTACCCCGTTCATCCTTGCCCCCGGCGCGTTTCACCGCCTGCCGGGGGGCTTTTCGGGGCCATTTGCCGCCCAGGAACCCCCGCGATACTTGCATTTGGAGGTAATACGGGCATATACCCGTTACATGAGCAGCATGGAAAAACTCGGCGTTCGGGACTGCAATTGCGGCGCCATGCGCAAGGCGATGCGGCGCATGTCCAGCTTCTACGATGCCCAACTGGCGCCCTCAGGGCTCCGCGCCACGCAATTTGCGATCCTCGCCACCCTCAATGAAATGGGTGAAGTCAGCATCAACAAGATGGCGGAACAGATGGCGCTGGACCGCACCACGGCCGGCAAGAATCTCAGGCCGCTGGAAAAAGCCGGATTGATTAAGGTGGCGCCGTCCTCCAGCGATGGCCGGATGCGCGTGATCACGCTGACCCGCGACGGGTTCAACACCTTGAAGAAGGCCGTGCCGCTGTGGCGCATGGCGCAGAAGAGTTTCGAAAAATGGAACGGCACGGACAACGCCGCCAGCCTGCGGGCCACGCTGCAGGGCCTGCGCCTGGAAACTTGAAGCCTTTGCGCTGAGAGGCACGCATGCGCGGGATTGCCGGAGCAATAATCGCCGCGGCGTTTGCATGCCTTGCAGGCACGGCCCACGCCGATGATGGCCGAAAGCTGGTCCTGCCCACGCAGGAACGCCAGGTCCATGTTACGTACTTCCGCGCCCCCGGTGATAACCCACGCCCCGCCGCACTTCTGCTCCATGGCGCCAACGGCTTTGACTCCCAACTTAGCGGCTATAACGAATATGCCTCGGACCTGGCCCAGCATGGCATCGACGCCTACCTGGTCTATTATTACAGCGCCGACGACGAGGAAAATATGTATGGCGGCGCGGACGTCTTCGTGAAGCGCTATGCGGCCTGGACGCGGTTGATCAGCGACGTGGCTGGCGATGTCCTCAAAGGCAAGGACTCCAATGGCCGCATCGGTCTGGTGGGCTTCTCCAACGGCGGTACGTTGGCCGGCGGCACGGCGGCCCGCGATCCCCGCATTACTGCGGCCGTGGTCTATTACGGCACGTCACCCTTCCCCATGGATGTGCCGGTGAAGCGCTTTCCCCCGCTTCTGATCCTGCATGGCGACGCCGATGCCATCATCCCGGTCGAACAGGGTCGCCATCTTGCCGACTTCGCCAAACAGCTGGGCGGCGAAGCGGAATTGGTGATTTATCCCGGCGAACGGCACGGCTTTGGCGCACGCCTGCAGAGCGCCAACAGCACGGACGCACGCAACCGCACGGTCGCGTTCCTCAGCCGCGAATTGTATTCCCGCTAGCTTCCCGACTTCACACCCGGCTTGGGCCGGCGAATGCCGTTGACCGGCGGGTTGGGATATTTGATGCCCAGCTGGTCCAGGTACGTGTCGTATTTGCCGGAGTCGTAATAATAAGGCTCCATCTGGGGCCTGAGCTTGGCCATCAGATCGTCGTTGAGATGAATGGCCGGCACGTCAGTCGCCGTCAGCATGGGATCATAATGATCGTATTTCTGCTGGTCGGTGTCGAAATAATGCTTGGCATCCACCAAAAGCTGCGGCGTGGTCATCATGTCCAGCACCGTCGCCGCCACCGCTTTCGCGCCTACCATCACGCCCTTGTGCGCGATCGGCGTCGCCATCGCCATGGCGGCCGTCACATTATGGGCGATGGTGTTGGGAATGTTGGAGGGGTAGCGGATGGTGATGGTCGGCACCGTCCACATGATGTCGCCGACATCGTCGGAGCCGCCGCCGGTCGGCATGCGTTCTTCTGCCGGCGGCCATTTCTTCAGCGGCGTGACCTTGTCGCGCAACGGCTCGACCTTGAAATGTTGCGCTTCCTGCACCTCGCGGGCGAATTTCTGATCGTCTTCGCTCCATTTGGGCATGCCCACCGCTTCCATATTGGCCTGGGCGGCCTCGGCCAGCGGCTTGTTGCCGAAATTGGGCGCCGCCGTGCCCAGCACCTTGTGCTCCACTGTGGTGTCGGTCGCCATGGCGGCAGCGTCCGCGATGCGGTTACCGATATTCCAGAGCTCGCGCACCGATTTGAAATCATGTTCGCGGAAATAATACCAAGTGGACGCTACGCCGGGCACGATATTGGGCTGGCCGCCGCCGTTTGAGATGACATTGTGGGAGCGTTGCGCCAGATGCAGATGCTCGCGGCGAAACTGCCAGGCCACATCCATGATCTCGGCGGCGTCCAGCGCGCTATGCCCGTCCCAGGGATCGCCGGCGGCATGCGCCGTCTTGCCGTGAAAGGTGTACTCCACCGACACCATGCCGTTCATGCCCAGATCACCATAATCGGTGGCGAACTGGCTGGCGACATGGACGAAGATGCAGGCATCCACGCCCTTGAACACGCCATCGCGCACATAGAAAGCCTTGCTGCCCAGGAGTTCCTCGGCAATGCCGGGCCAGAGTATCAGCCGGCCCTTAAGATGATTCTTCTCCATCACCGCCTTCACGGCCAGCGCGGCGGTGATGATCAGCGGCATGCCGGAATTGTGGCCCTCGCCATGGCCGGGCGCGCCTTCCACGATGGGCTCGATATTCGGATCGCCCGGGATCTGCGACACGCCGCGCAAATCGTCTTCGTCGCTGCCCAGCGCAATGAGAGGACCGCCCTCGCCCCAGGTTGCGGTCCAGGCGGTGGGAATACCGGCTACGCCCTTGGTGATCTTGAAGCCGTTCTTGGCCAGAATACCAGTGAGGTATTCGCTGGTGCGCAATTCCTGGAAGCCGGGCTCGGCAAAGCTGAACACCGTGTCCACCATCACTTGCGCCTGCTTGGTGTGCGCATCCACATTGGCGATGGCGTCCTGTTTCATTTCCGGCGAGGCCGCGGCAAAACCAGGCGCGGGCGCCAGCACAGCGACCGATGCAAGCAAGGCGGTGAGCGACGTCCTGTTCAAGGCAAGCATGATGTCCCCCGATGCGGAATTTGATGATGGAAAGCCTGCCCCTTTACGGCCCGCCTCGCAATCCTGCTGAACCGGGCCGCGCAATTGAGCAGATTGCGGAATTTTCTAGCAGGCACGTCAGGAACCACGCAGTTCGAAACCGGTTACGTGTCGATTCGGGTCAAGCGTCACCACCGCGTCGGCACGCGACGGCATTTCCGCCAGAATGAAGCGGGTCAGCCGCTCGTAATATTGAACGAAGCGGTCGATCTGGGCGTCGGTCATGACATTGGGGGCATCGCCCGCTCGCGCGCGAAGCTTGTGCTCCTGTTCTTTCCGCCAGCGCGCCACCACTTCGAAAGACGGCGCTTGCAGCAGAATGAGGAAGGAGAGCCGGCCGAACAATTGCTGATAAGGCCCCGCCAGCGCGGTGTTGACATAACGCCGCCAGCGGCCATTGGGATCGAAGATGCGTTCCAATTCGTTGATGGGCTTGGCGAGCGCGGCCAGCGGCTCCGGCCTGGCGCCCACGCACCAGCCTTCGAACAGAATAATGTCGGCGGGACCCTTGAACTGCTCCCATTGCGAAGGATCGGCGCGGGTGTCGCGCGCCTTGTCGAAGCGGGGAATGGCGGTGATCTGAGGCCCCGGCAAGGCGCTCAAGAGCCGCTCGCCCAGCGCCACGTCATGCGTGCCCGGCGGTCCCCGCGTCACCAGCAGAGGATCGACCTCTTCGGCGAGCTTCTTCCTGTCTTCCTTGGGCAGATAAAGGTCGTCGATGGAAAGCACCGCGGTTTCGAAACGGGCTTCGTCCAACAAAATCTGAAGAAGCGCCGCGCCGGTGGATTTGCCGCTGCCCTGCGATCCGCAAAGTCCCACAACCAGCCCGGGCTGGTTCGCCGCCAGCGCGCCGATCCGGTTGGCGAGCGGGCGATAGACCCGCTCCACCGTGTCGGCGAAGTCGGAGCCGAGTTGCTCGCGCCGCATGAAATCCGCGATCGCTGGGGTCACTGCGGCGGCCATGGTTCCAACTCAGCCCGCCGGTACCGTCAAGGTGAAAGGCCAGACATAGGCTTGCAGCATCACCAGCAGGCCCACCAGCACGCCCAGGAAGACCGCGCTCCAGAAGACATAGCGCAGGATCTTGCCCTCCCCACCATGCCAGCCCGTGGCGGTGGCCGCCACCACGATGGAGGAGATGGCGATGATCTTGCCCATCACGCCTCCGGTGGAATTCGCCGCGGCCATCAAGATGGGAGAGATATCGAGCTGATGCGCGGTGATCACTTGCAAGGCGCCGAACAGGACGTTGGATGAGGTGTCGGATCCCGTCGCCGCCACGCCCAGCCAACCCAGGATGGTGCCGAAGAAGGGAAAGAAGAAACCGGTGCGGGCGAACGCCAGACCCAGGGTTCCATCCGCGCCGGACAGGTTGGTCAAGGTGCCGAGCGCCAGCATGGCGGTGATGGTGACGATGGACGGCGTCACGATGCGCAGATTGCGCCCATAGCTTTTCAGCATGTAGCCGGGCGAACAACCCATGAAGGCGCCTGCGATCAGGGCCGAGACCAGAATGCCTGTACCGCTATAGGTGAGGAACGAGAAATTGAAAGCACCGGCCAGGGGCGTCGCTTTGGCCACCACCGGCGGCATTTCGATGATCTGTTTGTCCAAGCCCGGCACATGAAAGACCGGCGAGAAAATCCCCGCCGCCAGATGCTTCCAATAATCGGTCGCCCAGAAGATCAGCACCAGGCAGAGGATCACCCAGGGCACCCAGGCGGTGATCGCCTGCTGCGTGGTGGGAAGCGCGCCCAGAGGGGGATTGGGCTGGATCTCGCTTTGCGAGGTGTCGGCGACGCGCAGCGCTGTATTGGTCATGATCTCGCGCGGTTTCCAAATGCGCAGGAACAGCACCAGCGCCGCCAGCGAAATGCCGCCGGCCGCCACATCCACGATATAGGGGTTGGAATAGTTGGAGATCAGGAATTGCGGAAGGGTGAAGGCGGAAGCCGCGACCAGGATCGCGGGCCACACGTCCCACATCTTCTTGAAGCCGCAGAACATCCAGATCATGTAAAAGGGAATGATCATGGAGAAGACCGAGGATTGACGGCCGATCGCTTGCCCCAGCACGAACGGATCAATCCCCGTGGCGGCCGAAAGGCCCTGGATCGGCGCGCCCAAGGCGCCGAACGCCACCGTCGCGGTATCTGCCATAAGGGACATGGCCGCAGCCGCCAGCGGCGAGAAGCCCAGGCCCATCAGCATGGCGGCGCTGACCGCCACCGGTGTGCCGAAACCGGCCGCGCCTTCGAAAAAGGCGCCGAAACAGAAAGCGATCAGAAGAAGCTGCATGCGCCGGTCGGAGGTGACCGAACCCATGGAATGCTGGAACACCGCAAAATGGCCCTTGTCCACCGTCATGCGATAAAGAAACAGCACATTCACGATGATCCAGCCGATTGGAAAGAAACCGCCCACCAGGCCCAGGATGGTGCCCTTCACCGCCATGGGGAGCGGCATGCCATACATCAAAACCGCCACCAGGAACGTCGCCGCCAGCGCGATCAGCGCCGCCCAATGGGTCTTGATCCGTCCCGAGGCGATCATCACCAGCAGCAGGACGATCGGAAACGCCGCCACGATGGTGGACAAGATCGGCTGATGTAAGGGATCGTAATTCTGAATCATTATGCCATGCCCCTCTGGTCACATGATGCAAATGTCACCACCTGGGATTTGGCGGTGATCTCTTATGGTCAGGATCGACCCTTCAGGCTTGCCCGCGCCTTGGCGACGGAATCGGCGTCGACTGCCGGCGCCCGATTGCCCCAAGCGTTGCGGACATAGGTGAGCAGATCGGCAATCTCGGCATCGCTGAACTTCCAAGCGAAGGACGGCATGGACGGTGAGGTCGGCGCCGCCTTGGTGGAAACCGATTGGGCGCCCTCCAACAGAATGCGGATCGGGCTCTCGGCGCTCACCTGCATCAAGACCGCATTGCCCGCCAGGGGTGGGAAGATCAGATGTTCGCCGCGCCCATCGGCGCCGTGACAGCCGACACAATTGTTCTGATAGAGCTTTGCGCCCGCCTGCATGGCGGGATCGTTCGCGGCCATGACGGACGCGGGCGCGGCCTCAGCCGCCGGCACATCCTTCAGATAGGCGGCGATACTGGAAAGATCGGCATCGCTCATTTGCGATGTCGAATGCTCGACCACCTCCACCATGGGGCCGGTGGCGACGCCATAGCTGTTCCAGCCGGTTTTTAGATAGGTGAGGGTGTCCTGCGCGCTCCAGCCGCCGACGCCGCGCGGCTCGGCGCTGGTGATCTCCGGCGCAAACCAGCCTTGCAGCGAGGCACCCGTGAGCGCCGCCGCGCGATCCGCGCCCAGAAGCGTCTTGGGCGTGTGACAGGCGCCGCAATGGCCGGGGCCGGTGACCAGATAGGCGCCGCGATTCCATTCCGCCGATTTGCCCGCCGTGGGCGCGAACGGCGCGGGCTTGAAATTCAGCCAATTCCACACCGCCATCACGGCGCGGATCTTGAAAGGAAAGGGTAGAAGATTGGATTCGACCGCCTGCCGCACGGGCGCGACCGTCTTCATATAAGTCCAGAGCGTTGCCACATCGGCGTCGCTCATCATCGCATAGGCGGGATAAGGCATGGCCGGGTAAAGCCGCTTGCCGCCAGGACTGACGCCCTCACGCACGGCGCGGCGGAAATCACCCTCGCTCCAGCCGCCGATGCCGGTGTCGCGATCGGAGGTGATGTTGGGTGAAACGATCTTGCCAAAGGGCGTCTCCAGCACCAAGCCACCGGCGAAAGGCTTACCGCCAGGCGCGGTGTGGCAGCCTTCGCAATCGCCGAGAACCGCTTGGTAGCGTCCTGCGGATTTGTCGGCGGCACACGCCGGCGCAGCCGCAACCGTCGCAAGCAGAAGCGCCAGAACATACCGCTTCATGCCTGCACCAGCGGGCCGGGCTGCTTCAGATAACGGTCGCGGATCGCTTCCGCCGCCCAAAAGGCCAGTGCGCCCACCGTGCCGGTGGGGTTTCGGCCTTCATTTTGCTGGAAGGCGGAGGCCCCCAGCACGAAGACATTCGAGACGTCCCAGCTTTGCAGGAACTTGTTGACCGCACTGGTGTCGGGCTTGGCGCCCATCGTCGCGCCACCCGTATTGTGCGTGGTTTGATAGGGCACGGAATTCCAGCCCTTGGTGGCGTGGCTCACCACCATCTGCTTGGGATTCATCGCCTTGCCGATCTTGGCAAGCTGGGTGGACAGATATTGCGACATGCGCAGGTCATTGTCCGGAAAATCGAACGTGATGCGCAGCAAGGGCCGGCCATGGCGGTCCTTGTAGGTCGGATCGAGGTCGAGATAATTGCCGCGTGTGGGATAGGACGAGCCCTGTGCGCCGACCGCGGTGGCATTCTGGTAGGTCTCGGCCGTCGCCTTCTTCCAGACTGAACCCCAGCGCGGCGTGCCCGGCGGCGTGGGCCGGTTGCCGATGGGACGCCCATTGCTGTTGCCGCAACTGACATTGGCGCCGCCGACAAAATCCAGCGGCCCGTGATCGAAAACGTCGCTGTTGAAATCGTCCAGGCCCGAACTCAGCGCGCCGCTGGCGACGAAAGGATTGAAATGCTTGCCTTCGTAGAAGAGGCGCGCCGCCGATCCCTGGGTTTGATAGCAATAATTTCGCCCCACCTGCCCCTTGCCGGTGTTGGGATCGTAAGGATGGCCGATGCCCGACAAGAGCATCATGCGCACATTCATCAGGCCATAGCCGCAAAGCAGGATGATATCGCCCGGCTGTTCAAATTCGCGGCCGGCGGTGTCCATATAAGTGACGCTCTTGGCGGTCTTGCCGTCGGGCCTCAGATTCACTTTCAACACTTCGCATTC
This sequence comes from Rhizomicrobium sp., assembly GCA_035605955.1. GTDB lineage: Bacteria > Pseudomonadota > Alphaproteobacteria > Micropepsales > Micropepsaceae > Rhizomicrobium. The sequence goes on along the minus strand of DATNGI010000031.1, from coordinate 3,552 downwards.
GGTGCGGACTTCGAAATTGGATTTCTTCATCAGCACGGGAAGGATGGTGGTCTGCGGCGCGGCTTTGGAATAATTGGCGCAACCGAAGCGTTCGCAATAGCCGCAATAGGTGCATTGCCCCATCGAGATGCCCAGCGAATTGACATAAGGGCGCGACATATTGCTGGCCGGCAGAGGAAAAGGATGGAGACCCATTTCCTTCGCCGCTTGCGCGAACATGGTCGAGGCATAGGGCATGGTGAGCGGCGGCAGCGGATATTCGCGCGAGCGCTGGCCTTCGAACGGATTGCCGCCCTCGACGATCTGGCCTTTCAGATTGCCGGCCTTGCCCGAGGTGCCGCAGACATATTCGAACTTGTCATAACTCTGTTCGAGTTCGTCGTAGGTGACGCCCCAATCTTCCATCTGCAGCTCGGCGATCTTCTTGGCGCCATAGCGCTTGGTCAGATGCGTCTTGGCCACGAACTCGTTGGGGAAGAAACGCCAGTTGAAGCCGTTCCAATGCACGCCGGCGCCGCCCACGCCGCTACCCGGCAGGAAGGAGCTGTAATCGCGCATCGGCATCGCGGTCTGGCCGATATTGTTGCGCATGGTCATGGCTTCCAGCGCCGGCTGCAGGAACAGGTCCTTGCGCACGGCGAAGCGCAGCTCGTCGGGCATGTAGCCGATGTTGAAGTCGCTGGCGGTGTCGCGCCACGGCCCGCGTTCGATCGCCACCACCTGGAGACCAGCCTCTGTCAATTCCTGCGCCAGGATGGAGCCGGTCCAGCCCAGCCCCATGATCACCACCTCCTTGTGCGGCAGAAGCTGGGCCATCCCTTAAACCTCGCCGTAAATGGACACGGGGCCCTTGGGATAGGGCACATTGTGTTTTTCGATATGGTCGCGATAGTCGTAACGAGCACCGGGGAAGCCCACCAGCTTCCAACCCGCCATGCCCTTGTTGCCACCATAGAGCGGATCGGCAAAGAAGCCTTCCATCGTGTTCTGCAGGACCAGCTCGAAGAAGGCCTGGCTGTTCAAACCATGCGGCAGCTTGAGATCGATCTCGCCCTTCTCCAGTCCGGTCAGGATTGCGTCCTGATCCGCGCCCTTAAGCTGCGCGAAGCTGCGGCTATGGCTTTTCTGTGCGTAATCGTTGAGCGCGCGCAGCCCGTCACGGTAGCGGCCCGCAGGCGTCAAATCGCCCTGGTAGCCTTGGGTCGGCAGACCATTGGCGAAGGGCGGCCTCATATAGAGGCGGCTGGACTTGCCGAAACTGCCGACCAGCTGGCGGTCGATAAAGACGGCGCACCCGGCATCCTTGCCGCCGATGGAAAGGCGGTCCGGAGGAATCAGCCGGTCGACGATGGCTTCGACTGTGACCACTTCCTCGGGCGTGAAATAATACCAGCCCGCCGGATTGACGGGCTTGGGCGGCTCGCCCGCGAAGGGGTGCCACGGAAGCTCTCCCGAAATGGAACGCGCCGCTGCCTCGCCCGCAAAGGCCAGTATCGGAAGCGCCGACGCGGACGCCAAAAAATAGCGGCGGCTCGGCCTAATCCCCCGCAGCATGCGCTTCCCCCGACGATTCTTGCCTGAATGTGACGATCCTATGCGCGGCTTCGGGCCCGCGCAAGAAAGCCCGCAAAATCGGCCGACGCGCGATTGCACTGCAACACAAACGTCCCAAGCGATTCTACCAAACGGTTTGACAAGCCCCTTGCGGCAGCACCTCATACGGCCCGGATTATCGGCGAGGGGACTTCCATGAAGCGCGTGATCACAGCGGCATTGGCTTCGGTTGCATTGGCGGCGGGCGTGAGCGCCCTGGCCTTCGGTCAGGCGACGGAAGACGAGATCGCCAAGGCCGGACAATTCCCGCTGGCCGCCAAGCCGGGCGAAGACAGCCACGCCATCGACAAGGCCCCAGCCGGCGCCATGAATCAAGGCAAGTACGACATGGACAAATGGAAATACGGCCATGCCTGGGATGCCCCACCCGGCGTCAAGATCTGGAACCCCGTCAAGCTCAAGATGATGCAAGGCAAGAAGGTGGTGGGCGGCACCGTTTTCGCCGCCACCGATCCGGAAACCTATTGCGCCATGGCAAGCGCGGGTTACGACTTCATCTGGACCGAACAGCAGCACTCTGCGCGCGATTGGAAGGATCTCGAGCGCATGTGGAGCCGTTGCCCCACCGCTGCGGCGGTGCCCGGCGTGCGCGTCGCCTACACCGATGAGCGCGAGGAACAGCATGCCATGGACGCCGGCGCGCTGGTTCTGGTGGTGCCCACGGTCCGTTCCTATGAGGAAGCGATCAAGGCGCGCGACTGGGCCTATTTCCCGCCGCTCGGCAAACGCAGTCTCGGCGGTGGCCAAGCCTTCGGCATGTACGCCAATGTGCCGGGCGGCTATCGCCAGACCATCAACGACAATCTGGTGTTGATCCTGATGATCGAAACCCTGGACGGTCTCAAGGATGCCGATCGCATCGCCAAGATCCCCGGCGTCACCGCCATCTTCGCGGCCAGCGCCGATCTGGGCAATTTCGCCGGCACCAAGCAAGGCGATCCGGATTATGAGCGCGAGATCAACATCGTGCACGACGCCGCCATCAAAGCGGGGGTCAGGCTATGCGGTCCCCTGGCCTGGCGCGACCGGCCGGACTTCACTTGCTTCCAGGGCGGCACCGAACTCGCGGCCATCGCCAAGGGCGCGAAGGACGAGTTAGGCAATCTTGCCAACACGCAAGGCAAGCCCGAAGTCGGTCCCTGGGCCGCGCACTAGGCGTCAGTTTTTGTCCGGCAGCGCGAACACGTAAAGCTGCTGTCCGGTGGTGGAACGGTGGACTTCGGTCAGAAGCGTGGTTGGCTTCTGTTCGGGACTGCCGCCACCAAGGCCCGTGGTCACCGCGACATATTGCTTGCCATCCAGGCTGAAGGACACCGGATAACCTTGCACCGTGTTGCCCAGCCGCGTCTGCCACAGGATCTTGCCGGTCTTTACATCTATCGCCTTGAACACACGGTCGAAGTCGCCCACGAAAGCCACACCGCCGCCGGTTGACAACACCGCTGTCAGGAAAGGCGAACGCTGCTGGAATGACCAGGCTTCGGTCATGTCCTTGGTGTTATACGCCACCAGCTTGCCCATGTTCCGGTTGGTGCCCGGCATGAAATAGAAGAGTTGCGACGCCGCGGTGCCGCCCCCGCCAAGCTTGGTGTCCACGTCATGGCCGTTCATCAGCACGCAGCTCTGGCTAAGCGGAATGATCAGCAGATCGGTCGGCTGGTGATAGCTCGTCGCCTGCCAGTCATGGCCGCCTTCGGGTCCGGGACAGGAGCCGATCCATTCATTGGTCTTCTGGTCCAGAATGTCTTGACGATAGGTGAGATGCCCGGTCTTGGGATCGATCTTGCTGAAGACGTTCTGGAACAGGGTTTCTTTTGCGCCCATGAACTTGCCGTTGGTGCGATCCAACTTCCACAAGACGCCATCCTTGCCAATGGTCATCAGGCTTTTCTCGGCGCCATGATCGATCAGCACGCGCTCGAACACTTCATCCAGGTC
>DATNGI010000030.1:0-14583 GCA_035605955.1 Rhizomicrobium sp. | reverse complement strand
CGCCCGCAACCGCGCCTATTACTGGATCGGGCTCCGCCGCCGCCGCGCCCGGCCGCCGGAAGGAACTGACCTGGGCGCCGTCTATGGTGGAAAGATTTCAGTAACCCCGCTACATCTGAACTTAACCGAAGCCGCAGTGTTGGAAAAACTCCGCCAAAAGCTGGGTCAAAGCTAAACAGCGCCTTAAGCTGCGCGGCGCGTGGAACTCGCACGGTTAAAGCCTTCTTCATTCTTAACGCGGATGATCCGTTTCGAGACATGCAGAAGGCATGAGCGATGAACGCGCCGTGGAAGAAATCCGCCTGGGCCCTCCTGGTTCTGGTTCCCGCGCTGGCAGGCTGCGTCCATAGTCCGGAGACCAATTTCGACTGGGGCGTCAACGACCGCCTGCCGAAGCGTCAAGTTGCCGGCAATGATGTGACGCGCAGCGATCTGCCGAAAGTCTATGTCGTGCAAGGTGAGGCTTATGCGGTACCCGCGCCCAAGCCGCGTCCTATTTATTCCGCGCCGTTGTCGGCGCCCATCTACCAGGCGCCGAACGCGCGCACATCCTATCAACCCGCGGTCAAGGACAATGGCGAGGCGCCTCAGTTCGTCTGGCCGGTGTCGGGCAATGTGGTTTCCAATTTCGGCGCCGTCAGTGGCGGCGAGCGCAATGACGGCATCAATATCGCCAGCGAGGCCGGCACGCCGATCCATGCCGCCGCCGCCGGCACCGTCACTTACTCCGGCAACGAATTGAAGGACTATGGCAATCTTGCCCTTATCAAGCATGACGGCGGCTATGTCACGGCTTACGCCCATGCCGACAAGCTGATCGTCAATCGCGGCGATTATGTCACCAAGGGTCAGGTGATCGGCTATGTCGGCAGCACTGGCGATGTCTCGGCGCCGCAGCTGCATTTCGAAATCCGCCACGACACCCAGCCGGTCAATCCCAGGCCATTGTTGATGGCGCGGAACTCTTGATTGGTCGCACGGCCGAACGCAAAACCGCTACGCACTTTTGCTGGCCGCTGCTCCTTTAAATCCGCGTACCCAATTCGCCCGCCAAGTCTTGAATGAATTGCCACGCTACGCGGCCAGAACGCGCGCCCCGCGTCAGCGCCCAGGCCAGCGCCTTGGCGCGCAATTCCTCCGCTTCGATTTTCAAACCGTAATGGGCGACATAGCCGTCCACCATGGCGAGATAATCGTCCTGGCTGCAATTGTGGAAGCCCAACCATAGGCCGAAGCGATCCGACAACGAGACTTTCTCTTCCACCGCTTCGCCGGGATTGATGACGGTCGCGCGTTCATTGTCCACCAAATCGCGCGGCATCAGGTGCCGGCGGTTGGACGTGGCATAGAACAGCACATTCGCCGGCCGCCCCTCGATGCCGCCTTCCAGCGCCGCCTTCAGCGATTTGTAGCTGGTGTCGTCCTTGTCGAAGGAAAGATCGTCGCAGAACAGCAGGAAACGGCGCTTGTCGGCGCGAAGCAGGCGCAACAGCTGGGGTAGGGAGGCGACGTCCTCGCGATGGATCTCGATCAACACCAGGGCCGTCTTACGCGCGTCATTGACTTCCGCATGCACGGCCTTGACCAGTGAACTCTTGCCCATGCCCCGCGCGCCCCACAGAAGCGCGTTGTTGGCGGGAAGCCCGTCGGCGAAACGGCGCGTGTTGGCGGACAGCGTTTCGCGCTGGTTCTCGATCGCCTTCAAAAGGCCGATGTCGATGGCAGCGACCTGCGCGACCGGAGAGAGGAGGCCCAAGCCCGGCTCCCAGACAAAGGCCGCGCCCTTGTCGGGCAGCGCGGCGGGGACGGCAGGAGGCGCCAGCCGTTCCAGAGCCTGAACGGCGCGCGCGCCAAGCCCGGAAGAGCCCTGGGAGGCGGATCGGGGGCGCTTTTTCATCGCTTAAGTCCTTGATTTACCACGGTTGCAAACAGGGGCGTGGCGGCTATAGTCCGCCCGCATCGCGCCTAAGTGAAAGTTTTCCGTCCATGAACATGTCCGATCCCACGTTTCAGACTTTGACGCTGATCGTGCCGATGCTGGCGATCTTTTACTTTCTTCTCTGGCGCCCGCAACAGCAGCGCGCCAAGCAGCTGCGCCAGCAGGTCGACAATCTCCACCGCGGCGACACCGTGGTGACGGCGGGCATTGTGGGTCGCGTGGTCAAGGCCTCGGCCGCCGACGATCCGGAAATTCTGGTCGAGATCGCCGACAATGTGCAGGTCAAGGTGCTGAAGGCGGCCCTGAACGATGTGCGCCCCAAGGCGCAAAGCCGGGAAGAGAAGAACTGACGTGCTGCAAGTCTCTCCCTGGGCGCGGATCATCACGCTTCTGATCGTGCTGGCGGGCGTGGTCATCGCCCTTCCGAATGCGTTGCCCGAGAAAATACTTAACCATTATCCCAGCTTCCTGCCCAAGAGCAGCGTGAGCTTAGGGTTGGACCTGCAAGGCGGTTCCTATCTTCTGCTCGAAGCCCAGCTCGAGCAGGTGCAGAAAGACAAAACGGAAGCGATGATCGGCGATATCCGCGCCGCTTTCCGTAAGGCGCATATCGGCTATACCGATCTGGCCGGGCAGGGCGACAGTGTCAGCGTCAAAGTCAGCGACACCGCGCGTTATGACGAAGCCAAGAAGCTAATCGCCGATCTCAATCCCACCGTCAGCACTTCGCTGCTTTCGGCCGGCGCCAAGCAATATGACATGGCCGAACCGGGCGGCGGCGTGATCGCGTTGCATATGACTGAAGGCTACAAGACCATCACCAAGCAGCAGGTCATGGACCAGTCGCTGGAAGTGGTCCGCCGCCGCATCGACGAGCTGGGCACCAAGGAACCCGACATCACCCGTTCGGGCGATGACCGCATCCTGGTCCAGGTGCCGGGCCTGCAGGATCCCCAGGAGCTGAAGAACATCCTGGGCAAGACCGCCAAGATGACGTTCCAGCTGGTGAACGAGACCGCCGATCCGTCCGCCAAGACCGCGCCCATCGGCGACGACATCCTGCCGATGATGACCAAGCCGGGCCAGCCGGCGCAGCCGCCCATCGTGGTCCATCGTCGTGTGTTGGTGTCGGGCGACCGTCTGACGGACGCCAGCCAGACCAACGATTCCCGGACCGGCCAGCCGGCCGTGTCCTTCCGTTTCGACAGCGTGGGCGCGCGCCAGTTCGGCGACGTCACCAAGGACAATGTCGGCCACCGTTTCGCCATCGTGCTGGACAAGGAGGTGCTGTCCGCGCCGGTGATCCAGGAAGCGATCCTGGGCGGCTCCGGCCAGATCACCGGCAGCTTCACCACCCAGAGCGCCAATGAACTGGCCGTCCTGCTCAGGGCCGGCGCGCTTCCCGTGCCGCTGCGGATTCTGGAAGAACGCACGGTGGGCGCGGAACTGGGTGCGGATTCCGTGAAAGCCGGCCGCTACTCCGCCATCGCGGGACTTTTGATGGTGGCGGTCTTCATGATCCTGCGCTACGGCCTGTTCGGCCTTTTCGCCGATGTCGCGCTGACCTTGAACGTGGTCCTGCTTCTGGCGGTGTTGACCGCCTTCGGCGCCACGCTCACCCTTCCAGGCATCGCCGGCATCGTGCTCACCATGGGCATGGCGGTGGACGCCAATGTACTGATCTATGAGCGTATCCGCGAAGAACAGCGCAACGGCCGCTCCATGCTGGCCTCGATCGACACGGGCTTTCGCCGCGCCATGGCGACCATCATCGACGCCAACATGACCCATCTGATCGCCTCTCTGATCCTGTTCCAGCTGGGGCAGGGACCGGTGAAAGGTTTCGCCGTCAGCCTGGGCGTGGGCATCATCACCTCCTTCTTCACCGCGGTTATGGTGACAAGGCTGATCGTGATCGCCTGGCTGAACGCCGCCCGGCCCAGGAAGCTGGCTATCTAAATGACCCCCTCTCCCTTCGCACGCTCGAGAGCGTGCTACGGGTATCTCCCCCTCCATGCGCTGTGCGCAGAGGGGGAGAATGGTCCTGACCAAGGCGCACCGCCCAATAGCGCGGGCTGCCGCGGCCAAGGCGCGCTGTCCTGGCTCGAAAGTTCTGCCGGATCGGCTTAACATCCCCCCGACTCAAATGGGGAGGCAGGGCCGATGGCCGCGTTTCTAGGAAATCTTCGCAATGTGGTGATTGCGAGCTTTGTGCTCGCGCTGCTTCTGGTGATCCTCTACGCCTATGTTCAAGGCTTCGACGGAGCGACCTTCGAACTCTTCACCTTGCGCTGGCTGCATGTCGTTTCCGGCGTGATGTGGATCGGCCTGCTCTGGTATTTCAACTTCGTCTCCACCCCCACCACCCCAAAGATCCCCGAAGAGCTTCGCCCGGCGCTCGGCCGGTTCATCACGCCGGCGGCGCTGTTCTGGTTCCGCTGGTCCGCGATGGCCACCATCATCCTGGGCATCATCCTGGCATGGCGCAGCAATTACCTGGTCGAAGCCTATACGCTGGATTTGAGCCAGGGCATGGCGGGCTATCCGCTCGGTCCCAAATATCTCGCCATCGGCATCGGCATGTGGCTGGGCACCATCATGTGGTTCAATGTCTGGTTCGTGATCTGGCCCAACCAGCAGAAGGCGCTGAACATCGGGGGCAAATATCCCGACCTGGCCGCCCCGGAAAAGGCCGCCGCCGCCAAGGCCGCCGGCCAATTCAGCCGCATCAACACGCTGCTCTCCATCCCCATGCTGTTCAGCATGGTCGCGGCGGGACATCTGTACTGAAACGCGAATCACTGGAATGCGGAACCGCCCGGGTGACCGGGCGGTTCTTTTTTGATGGATAGCACGCTCGCCGCAAGACTGGCCCAAACGGTGCGCGCCGCCGATCCCGACCGCTATTTCGCCAGCCTGTTCGCGCCGGCGCCGCAGCGACCCTTCCTCCATGCGCTGTACGCCTTCAATCATGAGGTCGCGCATGTCGCCGAAAGCGTGCGCGAACCCATGCTGGGCGCCATCCGGTTGGAATGGTGGCGCGAAACGGTTGAGGGTGCGGGCGCGGGGACGCCCAGAAATCACGACGTGGCGCGGGGGCTGGCGGCGCTCTTCGCCGAACGCCGTCTGGCGCTCCCGGCTTTCGAGGCCATCATCGCGGCGCGTGCCTTCGATTCCGGCAACGCGCATTTCGAGGACTTCGCCGCCCTGGAAAATTATCTCGACGCCACCGGCGGCGCATTGATGCGCCTGGCGGCGCAGATACTGGGCGGCGACCCTGGTCTGGTGCGCGACGCGGCACTGGCTTACGGCCTGGCGGGATTGTTGCGTTCGCTTAGCTTTCACAATCGCCGCCACAAGCTTTACCTGCCGCTCGATCTTCTGGCGGCGGTTGGGCTCACCCCCGACGAATTCTTTGTGCTGGAGAATGATCCGCGTATTGCCGCCGCCGTGCGGCAGGCGGTCTTGCGCGCCCGCGATCATTTCTGGGCAGCGCGCCAGGCCCGGCGTCCGAAAGCGGCGCTGGCGGCGTTGCTGCCGGCGGCTTTGGTGCCCGTCTATCTCAAGCGCCTGGGCCGGGAGGTGCCGATCCATCGCCGGCAGATGGCGCTTCTGGCCGCCGCCATGAAGCAACGTCTTTAGGAGCGGTTCCAGGAAAAGTGGTGTTCCGGTTTTCCGTATGGAACCGCGACAAAAACTAGCTGATGCCGCTCTCGCCCCGCGCGCCGCGCGGTTCGCCATTCTTGTATTTCACATCGCCCTGGATGATGCGGCGGTAATCCTTGAGCTGGGTCATCGCCGCGGCGAAGGCATTGTCCAGCGCGGCATAGGCGTCGGACGGCTTCTTGCGATCGACGGCTCGCGCCATTTCCCGGCTCACCACCAGCTCCTTGCCAGGCACGCGCAGGACCACATGCACGTCGGGAATGTTCTGGCCGGTGCGGTGGCTTTTGTGCGGCATCTCGATCACCACGCGGCAACCGATGATGTGATCGTGAAATTGTTCGAGCCGCTCGACATGCGCCTGGACCGCGACCTTCAGCGCATCGGAAGAGTCCATATTGTGGAAGGAAAGTTCGAGGGGGATATCCATGGCGTTCCTGTCTTGCTGTATTTTAGGAAAGCGCCCTGACTATAATGCGTTCCCGCTTATTCCGCAGCCGCTTTCGTTCCCAGCCATGTCTCAAGCTCGGCCAGGGCGCGCGCGCTCAGATGCTGTTTACGATCTTTTGCCTTGATCTTTTTTCCCGGCGGCAAAGGCGGAAACAAGCCGAAATTCACGTTCATGGGCTGGAAAGTTTCCGCTTGGGCACCACCGGTAATGTGCGAAAGAAGGGCGCCGAAGGCGGTGGTGTCGGGCGGCGGCGCCTGCGGGCGCTCCAGAATCTCCGCCGCCGCGAAGCGCCCCGCCAGAAGGCCGATCGCGGCGCTCTCGACATAGCCTTCCACCCCGGTCAGCTGTCCCGCGAAACGCAGATGCGGTTGGGTCTTCAACCGCAGCTGCTTGTCCAGCAGGCGCGGCGAATTGATGAAGGTGTTGCGATGAAGGCCGCCCAGCCGCGCGAATTCCGCCTTCTCCAGACCCGGGATCGTGCGAAAGATGCGAACCTGTTCGCCATGTTTGAGCTTGGTCTGAAAGCCCACCATGTTCCAGAGGCTCCCCAGCGCATTGTCCTGGCGCAGCTGCACCACCGCGTGCGGGCGGACACGGCTTCTGGGGTCTTGCAGGCCCACCGGCTTCATGGGACCGAAGCGCAGCGTGTCCAGCCCCCGCGCCGCCATCACTTCGATGGGAAGGCAGGCTTCGAAATAGGGCGTGGACTTTTCCCATTCCTTGAAGTCGCTCTTCTCGCCTTCCAGCAATGCCGTCACGAAGCTGCGATATTGGTCTTCGTCAAGCGGCAGGTTGATGTAATCGGCATCGCCGCCGCCGGGACCCTTCTTGTCATAGCGCGACTGAAACCAGGCGATGTCGAAATTGATGGAATCGCGATGCACGATCGGTGCGATGGCGTCGAAGAAGGCGAGATGATCCTGGCCTGCCGCCTCGGCGATGCTGGCGCTCAAGCTTTCCGAGGTGAGCGGGCCGGTCGCCACGATCACGCTGCCCCAGTCGGCGGGCGGCAGCGCCGAAATCTCTTCCCGGGCAATGGTCACGCGCGGATGCTGTGCAAGCGCCGTCGTTACGGCGCGCGAAAAACCTTCACGGTCCACTGCCAGCGCGCCGCCGGCCGGCAGCTTGTGGCGATCGGCCTGGGCCAGAATCAGCGAACCTGTCCGACGCATCTCCTCATGCAGAAGGCCGACCGCATTGTTCGTGGCGTCGTCGGAGCGAAAGGAATTGGAGCAGACCAGTTCCGCCAGGCCGTCGGTCTGATGCGCGAAGGTGGCGCGGTTGGGCCGCATCTCATGCAGGACGACGTCGAGCCCGGCTTGGGCCGCCTGCCAAACAGCTTCCGAGCCGGCCAGGCCGCCGCCAATGACATGCAGCTTTTTCATGAGGGGGCTTTAGCAGTCCGGCCCTTGTCCTGGAAAGGCGGCAACCGGTCCACCCGGTCGCCGAAAGCCTCGTAATCCCTGGAGCGGGCGCGGTTTTTGGCGCGATACGGGGAATTAAGGCGGGCGTGCGAATATGTCCTTGGGGAAACCTGTTTTTGGAGCGTTCCGCTTGCTGACAGGACCAGGGAAGACCGCCATTATGGCGGCATAACGAGAGAGAAAAATGTCTGACCAGGAAAGAGGATCCAATTATGTCCGCCTGGCCGTGGGCGCTGGCGTCTTGGCCGCTGCCGCGGTGGGGTTGGCGATTTTCGTGCCGCGCCGCCGTTGGGTGGCGATAGCCGAGCCGTTCCGGACGGCGTTGAAATCGCCTATGGCGTTGGCTGCGACGGCGTGGGCGGTGGGACTGTGGAACGAAGCGACCCGCTCGGGACCGCCGGTGTTCGACGACCTTCGGCCTTTCGACGAATTCTGACATAACATCCGCGTAGCGACCGTGGGCCACGAAGGGCCGAGATGCCGAAAATCCCAGTCCTGGATACGATCCGCGCCGCCTATCAGTTCACCTTTGCCCATCTGGGCGCGATCATCGGCCTGATCTGGATGCCGATGATCATGGCCACCGTGATCGGCTATCTGGTGCTGCAGCGCTTTTTCGTCGCCATGGCCGATGCGTTTGCCTCCAACAATCTGGCCATGATGGGCCCAGCGCTTTTGGGCCTGCTGTCTTTTGTCCTGGTGGCGCTCTTATTGATCGCCATGATGGCCGTGCCGGTGACGCAATTGGCGCTGGGCAGCCGCAAGGCGGGCGCGCTTCTCTATTTTGCGTTCGGCCCGCTGGAATGGCGCCTGTTCCGCGCCGGGTTGGGCATGGCCGGTTTTCTTCTGGCCGTTCTTTTGATCGCCAGTATGGCGGTGGCGGCCGCGACGGGCGGCGGTTCAGCGCGCGCCAGTCTGGCCGGGTCGCTGCTTTTCCTGGCTTGCACCCTATTCTTCGCGTTGCGTTTCGGTTTTCTGGCGCCTTCCGTGTCGGTGGCGGAGAGCGATCCGGTGTTGCCCAGAAGCTGGCTTCTCAGTGCGGGCAATTTCTGGCGGCTGTTCGCCATCTTCATCGCCATCCTGTTTCCCGTGCGCCTGTTCATGGTGCTGATCGAACTGGGGATCGAAGGTCCGCGGCAGCTCGAAGCGGAGCTTTTCACCAATGCCAATTCCACAGCAATGCTGGCCGCGCATTTCCACGCCATTACCCAGACATTGCCGATCAAGGCAGGATTGATCTTTCTGATGGCGCCGGTCTTTCTGGGTTTGGTGCTGGGCGCGGGCGCCCATGCATTCCGGGTGCTCAAGGGTGAACCGGTCTGAAATTTAATCCATACACGGATTTCCGCTGCCAGCCAGTCCCAAGCAAGTCACCGAATTCTAAATTTCGGCTGCCAAATTACCCGCAAGTAACAGAGTATCCGTTCACGCCTGGGCGCTAGTCTGCAAGTATCGGGTTGGTCGGGTTTCTCTTTCATGACATTGCATCTCGACGAAAGGCTGGCAGACGCCGCTTTCTCGTCTCCCAATTGCGACGGCAGTTTCATGCCGGAATTCGCGGAATATCTGAACGATATCGGCGCGACGCGGCCCAGCATCGTGCTGGCCTTCGCGCCCAAGGCGGCAGGCACCTTCCTACGCTCAGCCGCCATCGCCGCGGTGGGTGGTGTCTTTGTGCGTACCGTGCATGCCCAGGGCGGGCGCGACGCCAGCTTCTATCTACCGACTTTTCTTCTCTACTATGTGGCCAACCACCCCGCGCGTCCGCTGGTGACGCATGTGCATATGCAGGCGTTGCCGGCCAATCGCCATTTCATGAATGCGCTGGATTTGAAGCCCGTCATCATGGTCCGGGCCATCCCCGACATGTTGGCCTCTTATGCCGATATGCTGGATGCCGATCCGCTTTCGCCCGACAATTGGCTCAATGTTCGCCTGCCGCAGAATTATGCGGCGCTGCCGCTGGCCGCCAAAAATGATTTCCTGATCGACATGATCGGGCCCTGGTATGCCAGCTACTTCGCCACCTGGCTGGAATATGCCGAGGATTCACCGGGCCGGGTCTGCATCCTGGATTATCACCGCTTCGTCGCCGAGCCGGTGGCGGTGTTGGAGACGCTGCTCGCGCATGCGGGCATGCCGCGCCCCCGCGAGGTCTGCCAGGCCGCGCTCGACGCGGTGTGGGAAGACCGCAAGGATTTCCGCTTCAACCAGGGCGTCAGCGGCCGGGGCCGCGGCCGTTTCACGCGCGGGCAGATTGCTCGGCTGGAGCGGCAGCTAGATTTCTATCCCAACCTGGCCGCTCTCCGCGACCGGCTCATCCCGCCTTCAGCCGCTTCGCCGGTTCGCGCCCCTTCAACAGCGGCTTGAGATACTGGCCGGTATAGGAGCGCGGGGCCTTCGCCACGTCCTCGGGCGTGGCTTGGGCCACGATCTCGCCGCCGCCATCGCCGCCTTCCGGACCCAGATCGATGATCCAGTCCGCGGTCTTGATCACTTCCAGATTGTGCTCGATCACCACCACCGTGTTGCCGGCATCGACCAGCTCGTGCAGCACTTCCAGAAGCTTCTTGACGTCATGGAAGTGCAGGCCCGTGGTGGGCTCATCCAGGATGTAGAGCGTACGCCCGGTGGCGCGGCGCGATAACTCCTTGGATAGCTTCACCCGCTGGGCCTCGCCACCGGAAAGCGTGGTGGCCTGCTGGCCGATGGAGATATAACCCAGCCCCACGCGCTTCAACGTCTCCAGTTTCTCGGCGATGGAGGGCACCGCCTTGAACAGCTCCGCGCCCGCCTCCACCGTCATGTCCAGTACATCGCTGATGGAGTAGTCGCGGAATTTCACTTCCAAGGTCTCGCGATTGTAGCGCTTGCCCTTGCAGACATCGCATTGGACATAGACGTCCGGCAGGAAGTGCATCTCGATCTGGATGACGCCGTCGCCCTGACAGGCTTCGCAGCGCCCGCCCTTGACGTTGAAGGAGAAGCGGCCCGGCGCATATCCGCGCGCCTTGGATTCCGGCAGCTCGGCGAACCAGTCGCGGATGGGTGTGAAGGCGCCGGTATAGGTCGCTGGATTGGAGCGCGGCGTGCGCCCGATGGGCGACTGGTCGATGTCGATCACCTTGTCCAGAAACTCCAGGCCCTCGATCTTGTCGTAGGGCGCGGGATGTTCGCGCGCCTGGGCGAGCTTGCGCGCCGCCGCCTTGTAGAGGGTCTCGACGGTGAGGGTGGATTTGCCGCCGCCGGAAACTCCGGTGACGCAGGTGAGGGTGCCGAGCGGAATCTCGGCCGTGATGTTCTTGAGATTGTTGCCCTTGGCGCCGATCACTTTCAGCCAGCGACTATGCACGGCCTTGCGCCGGGTCGCCGGGATGGGGATGTTCTCCAGGCCGTTGAGATATTTGCCGGTGAGGCTTTTCTTGTTGGCCATGATATCGGCCGGCGTGCCCTCGGCGATGATATGGCCGCCATGGACGCCTGCGCCCGGGCCCATGTCGATCACATGATCGGCATGGCGGATGGCGTCCTCGTCATGTTCCACCACCAGCACAGTGTTGCCCATGTCGCGCAGCCCCTTGAGGCTGTCGAGCAGCTTGGAATTGTCGCGCTGATGCAGCCCGATGGACGGCTCATCCAGCACATAGAGCACGCCGGTCAAGCCCGAGCCGATCTGGGAGGCAAGGCGAATGCGCTGACTTTCGCCGCCCGACAGCGTGCCGGAGGAGCGCGACAAAGTGAGATAATCCAAGCCCACATTGTTGAGGAATTTCAGCCGCGCCCGAATCTCTTTGAGGATACGGACGGCGATCTCCTGCTGCTGCTTGTTCAACTTCTTGTCGATGTCACGGAACCAGACATCGGCGTTTCTGATGGATTGCTCGCAGACCTGGCCGACATGCAGGCCGCCGATCTTCACCGCCAGCGCTTCCGGCTTCAGGCGATAGCCCTGGCAGACTTCGCAAGGTGCTTCCGATTGGAAGCGTTCCAGGTCTTCCTGCACCCAGGAGGAATCGGTCTCGCCATAGCGGCGGTCCATATTGGGGATGACGCCTTCGAAGCTTTTCTTGGTTTCATAGCGCCGTGCGCCGTCGTCATAAATGAAACGAATCTCCTCGTCGCCCGAGCCATGCAGGATGGCATCGCGCGCCTTCTTGGGGAGGTCTTCCCATGGATCGTTCATCGAGGCCTTGTAGTGCCGCGCCAGGGCCTCCAGCGTCTGCAGATAATAGGGCGATGACGATTTGGCCCAGGGCGCGACGGCGCCTTTCTTGAGCGATAGGCTTGCATCCGGCACCACCAGCGCCTCGTCGAAATAATTCTTCACCCCCAGCCCGTCGCATTCGGGGCAGGCGCCGAACGGATTGTTGAAGGAGAAGAGGCGGGGCTCGATCTCCGGAATGGTGAAGCCGGAAACCGGGCAGGCGAATTTCGACGACAGCAAAAGCCGCTTGGCGCTGCCGTCCTTTTCCTTTTCGTCCGCGAATTCCACCACCAGAAGACCGTCGGCCAGCCCGAGCGCCGTCTCGATGGAGTCGGGCAGGCGGTTGCCCAGATCGGGCTTCACCGCGATCCGGTCCACCACGATCTCGATGTCATGCTTGAGCTTCTTGTCGAGGGTGGGCGTGGCGTTCAGCTCATAGAATTTTCCGTCGATCTTGGCCCGCTGGAAGCCCTTCTTGAGAAGCTCGCCCAGCTCCTTGCGATATTCGCCTTTGCGGCCGCGCACGATCGGGGCCAGCAGATAAAGCCGCGTGCCGGCGGATAGCGCCAAAATACGGTCCGCCATCTGGCTGACGGTCTGGCTTTCGATGGGAAGGCCGGTGGCGGGCGAATAAGGCACGCCCACGCGCGCGAACAGAAGACGCAGATAGTCATAGATCTCCGTGACAGTGCCGACCGTGGAGCGGGGATTCTTGCTGGTGGTCTTCTGCTCGATGGAGATGGCGGGCGAAAGGCCCTCGATGTGATCGACATCGGGCTTCTGCATCATCTCCAGGAACTGGCGGGCATAGGCCGACAGCGATTCCACATAGCGCCGCTGGCCTTCGGCATAGATGGTGTCGAAGGCCAACGAGGATTTGCCCGAGCCGGAAAGGCCGGTCAGGACCGTCAGCGTGTCGCGCGGTATCTCGACATCGACATTCTTCAGATTGTGTTCGCGCGCGCCGCGGATGGAGATGTTCTTCAGCATGATGGGATCTTTTCAGCTTCGGCCAGCCGCGCCGCCGCGCCAAAAGGGCGCCGGTCCGGCGTGGAAATTTTCGGCTGTTGCAGCACGGATATAGGAAGGAATTGTGAAAACGCCAGATGCGATGGCCATGGAACCGGAGCGGCGAAGGTCGGGGAGGGCCGGGTCAGACATAGTTGGGGATTGACTCGTTTCTTGTGAGAACATAATAGGAACGAACTCTGGATGTCCAATGCATAGTCGGGCGGGGAAGTCTAAGGTTCGCCCTTCAATCGAAACGAGGCAAGGTCATGGCGGGAAGCGTCAACAAGGTGATTCTGGTGGGCAATCTGGGCAAAGACCCGGAGGTGCGCCGCATGACCTCAGGCGACCCGGTGGTAAACCTGTCGGTGGCGACCTCCGACACCTGGCGGGACAAGGCCTCGGGCGAGCGCAAGGAAAAGACCGAGTGGCATCGGGTGGTGATCTTCAACAAGAACCTCGCCGACGTGGCCGAGAAATATCTGCGCAAAGGTTCCAAGGTCTATCTGGAGGGCTCCCTTCAAACCCGAAAATGGACCGACAAGGACGGGGCCGAGAAATACTCCACCGAAGTGGTGCTGCAAAACTTCAACGGCACGCTGGTCATGCTGGACGGCCGGGGCGAGGGTGGCGGCGGCAGCCGCGAGCGGGTGGGCGCCAGCGAGGCGCCCGCTGCCTTCCAGCGCGACGACATGGATGACGAGATCCCGTTCTAGCCTTTTCGGGTTTCTTCTTCTGGCCGGATGCGCGTCTTCTTCGGGCGCCCCAGCTGTCGGTATCCCGAAAGCCGATATCGCGGCGGCCTATATTCCGCTCCATCGCGGCTGGCCGCTGGCACATGCCGAAGGCGCAGCCATGGCGATTGCGCCCGGCGTTGCCGTCACCAATGGCCATAACCGCAATTTGGTCCCGCCTGAGGCCGTGATCGGCGCGGTGCGGGATTATGATCTGCTGTTCTTCCGCGATGATCACAGGGCGGTTGAGGTTATCGCGGAGCCGCGCGTGGGCGAGGCCGTGGAGGCCTATGGCCAAGGCAAGGACGGCGAACTCCGGCTGGCGCATGGCATGGTCCGCACGGTGCAGGCCTGTTCCGGCTGCACGGTTCCGGCCTATTTCGTCTTCGCGGGCGATGCCGGTCCGGGCTTCTCGGGCGGGCCGGTGCTGAGCGCATCCGGCGCGCTCATCGGCATCATCTTCGGCTACAAAAATCAGGGGTCGGAACGGCTCATCTATGCCTATCCCATGAGCCGGGTGCGAAGCGAGCTTTCGGCCCTGGTCCCAGAGGCAAAATAGCGAGCCGAATCAGGCACTTTTGCCCACCGGATTCATTGGCCTTGGGCAAACGGAAATGCTAGGACTCAGCCCGTTTTCGCGGCCCCTCCGGCGCGCGTTTTAGAGGACCATTTTGAGCGACACATCCGACACCGAAGCGCCGCCGCCCGGCGCCCCCGAAAGCGGCCTGCCGATCACGCCGATCGCCATCGAGGACGAGCTGAAAAAATCCTATCTCGATTACGCCATGAGCGTGATCGTGAGCCGCGCGTTGCCCGACGCGCGTGACGGGCTGAAGCCGGTGCATCGCCGCATCCTCTATTCGATGTACGAAACCGGCTATTTCCCGGACAAGCCCTACCGCAAGTCGGCGCGCATCACCGGCGACACGATGGGTAAGTACCACCCGCACGGCAATCTGGCGATCTACGACGCCCTGGTGCGTCTGGCGCAGGATTTTTCCATGCGCCTGCCCCTGATCGACGGGCAGGGCAATTTCGGCTCGGTGGACGGCGACCCCGCCGCCGCCATGCGTTACACCGAATGTAAATTGGCGAAGCCCGCGATGGCGCTCCTGAGCGACATCGACATGGAGACCGTCAATTTCCAGGACAACTACGAC
>DATNGI010000029.1:0-8971 GCA_035605955.1 Rhizomicrobium sp. | reverse complement strand
GGCGTCGCTGCGCCAACACTATCCCGACCTGTCGCATGTGACGGTCGAAGTCGCGATCTGCGCCGACTGCGCTTAGGCGCCAGGCCTATCTCTCACATAGAGGTAAAGCCAGGAGGCAACAGCAGCGCCAATCAGAATGCTTGCGGGCTGAAATACGCTGAAGAAACCCGTCATAAGTGGTTCCCAGACCTGCCTGGGGACGGATAGGTCCGCCAGGACAAGCATCGCGATAATAAATACGCCGACGAGAAGCAGCAGCGAAACAAAGAGCGGAATGAACGCCAGTAAGACTGCTCGGATGAACAGCCAGACATGTCCGCGCATTTGCTTCCAGTTGGTATTGAGCCGGTCAAGCCAGCCCGCGCTTGGCGCTTCGATCGCGATGGCCGGGAAGAGAAGCACGGAATAGAGCCCAACGATAATCCCCACCAGCGCGGGAATAAGTATCAGTGCACGGTTGGCGGGCCAGAAAATATCCTTCAGCAACAAGGGTACAAAGCCCAAGCAGCACAACCAGACAAAGAATGCCCAATAATACGGCGCCCTAAGTCTGATCGTTCCCGATATGATTTCTCCTTTGAGAATCAGTCGGTGTGTTGCAACGGCCAGGGGCGTGGCGATCGCGCTTTGCAGCAGGATCTTAAGCGCTTCTATCAGCGCACCTTGAGGAAAAGCACTCTCGGGGGAGATGCCAAGATCGATTTTGAGGAAGGCGAAGACCGTGCCGACGGTGGCGCTGGCGGCCATAGCGCTCACGACCAGCGGGCGCATTTTCGCCCAAACCTCCCAGGCGCTGGCCATGGCTTTCCTGGAAAGGAACGATCCCGAAAGCTGAGACGCGGCTGGCGGTACTGCGTCGGACATTACGTGCCCCCACACCATCCTAATCGGTGTCAGAAAAGCAAAAAAGCCACCCACCGGGGCGGCTTTTCGAATTCCATGCTTAACGAGCCTAGCGCGGAATCAAACCCTCGCGCTGCATGCGCTTCCTCTGGAGCTTGCGATAGCGGCGCACGGCTTCCGCGCGTTCGCGGGCACGTTTTTCGCTGGGCTTCTCATAAGCGCCGCGCAGCTTCATCTCCCGGAAAATGCCTTCACGCTGCATCTTCTTTTTCAGCGCCTTCAAGGCCTGGTCGATGTTGTTGTCGCGGACGATGATCTGCAAGCAAAAGCTCCCTTTCGAAGGCGGGGTTGATAACAGAAGGCCTTTGGCCTGTCTACCTGCGGGAATTAACGCTTTTGGGGCTTTGACCGCTCCCGGCCCCGGCCCCATATTTGTGGCCATGATCCTGAAAATCGCCCGCATGGGCCATCCGGTCCTTAGTCAGATCGCCGCGCCGGTTCCCGACGTGCGCGCGCCCGAAATCCAACGTCTGATCAAGGACATGATCGAGACCATGGTCGACGCCCATGGCGCCGGCCTAGCCGCCCCCCAGGTGCATGTACCGCTCCGGCTGGTGGTGTTCCAGGCGCCGGACGAGCGCGCCGATCCGGGCCTTTCTGAAGACGAACGCTTCGATCACACCGCCCCCCTGACGGTTCTGATCAATCCTGAGATCGCGATTCTGGACCCGAGCGTCGAGGGCGGCTGGGAAGGCTGCCTGTCGGTTCCCGGCTTGCGCGGCTTTGTCGAGCGGCCGGCCCATATTCGTTATCGCGGCGTGGGTGCGGATGGCCAGCCGATCGAGCGGACCGCCCGCGGCTTTCATGCCCGGGTGGTACAGCATGAGGTGGATCACCTGGACGGACGGCTTTATCCCGGCAGGATGAGCGACTTGTCCAAGCTGATCTTCGAATCGGAAGCCCGCCATTTCGCCCCGGCTGAGTGACATGACCGACAAGCAAGCCGTCAAAAAGAAGAAGGCCGCACCCAAGGCGGACAAACCCACCTCGGACGAAAGCCTGAAACAGGCGGTGCTGAAGGCGGTGCTGAAGGATGCGCCCTTCGACGGCTTCACCGATACCGTGCTGGCCAAGGCCGGCAAGAGCGCGGACTTGGATAAGGCAGAATTGGCGCGCCTGTTTCCCGACGGGCCGTTGTCTCTGATCGAATATTTCTCGTCATCATTGGATGAGGCGATGGGGGAAAAGCTTGCCGCACTCGATCTGCCAAAACTCAAGGTGCGCAATCGCATCAAGGCCGCGATCCTGACAAGGCTGGCGCTCCTCGCCCCGCACAAAGAAGCGGCAAGGCGCGCGGCAGCACTGATGACCTTGCCGATACATGCGGGACTTGCCGCCAAAATGATGTACCGCACCGTGGATGCGATGTGGCGGGCGGCAGGCGATACCTCCACCGATTTCAACTTTTATTCCAAGCGCGGCATCCTGGCCGGGGTCTATGGCTCGGTCCTGGTGCGCTGGTTCAACGACACCGGCGAAAACGAAAAGGCCACCCAGGATTTCCTCGATGCCCGCATCGAGAATGTAATGCAGTTCGAGAAATTCAAAGCCAAGGCCCGGGAAACCCTCTCCCACTTCCCCGCCTTCGCCGCTTGGGCGAAGCCGAAGGCATAGCGCTATTGTCATCCCCGGCGAACATCGTCCGCAATGCGGGCGATGTGAGGGAAGGGGATCCAGCTCTCACCCTTTTGGCGCGATTTCGAAGCCTGGATTCCCTTCCCCTCGCAAGGACGCTAGCCGCGTCTTTGCTCGGCCGGGAATGACAAGGTGGTTACAGCAACTCTGCGATTTGCACTGCGTTCAACGCAGCACCCTTCAGTAACTGATCTGCCGCCACGAACATGGAGATCGACTTGCCGGTCGAATCCGACAGGTCGCGGCGAATGCGGCCGGCCAACACATCGCCCTGGCCCGAAGCATCCTTGGGCATGGGGAAATAATTGTTGGCCCAATCATCGACCAGCTTCACACCGGGCGCCTTGGCCAGAAGGCCGCGCACTTCTTCCGGCGTAATCGGCCGCTCGCATTCAAAGGTCATGGAGACGGAATGGGCGCGAAGTACCGGCACCCGGATGCAGGTGGCGTTGATCGCCATATCGTCGTCCTCGAAAATCTTCTTGGACTCGCGAATGACTTTGGTCTCTTCGTCATTATAGCCGGTGGCCGTGTCGATGGCCGTGTTGTGGCTGAAGAGATTGAAGGCATAAGGGTACTTCACCACCTTGGGCGCGTAGTCCTTGCCGCCCAGATAGGCACGGGTGGATTCCTCCAGCTCCTCCATCAGTGCAGCGCCGCCGCCCGACGCCGCCTGATAGGTGGAGACGATCAACCGCTTGACGCGATTGACCTGGTGCACCGGCCAGAGCGGCACCAGGGTGGTGATGGCGGAGCAATTGGGATTGGCGATGATGCCTTTGTGATCCGCAATCCGCCGGGCATTGATTTCCGGCACCACCAGCGGGATCGCTGGATCGGCGCGGAAGGCCGAGCTGTTATCCACCACCACCGCGCCCGCCTCCACGGCGATGGGCGCATATTGCTTGGAGATGCTGCTGCCGGCAGAGAATAGCGCGATGTCCACGCCGTTGAAGCAATCTTCCTTCAATTCCTCGACCGTGAGATTTTGCCCGCGAAAGGGATAGGCCTTGCCCGCCGAGCGCGCCGAAGCCAAAAGCTTCAGTGACTTGATGTCGATCCCCCGGCTTTCGATGCAGCCGATGAATTCCCGGCCAACGGCGCCGGTAGCTCCGACAATCGCGACATTCTTGTTTTTCACGGTCTTCATCCCTTTTTCAAATTGGGCAATAAAAAAGCCCCGTCCGGGTGGAGCGGGGCTGGTCATTCTGCGTTCGCTTGATCTTCAGTCGCGCGCGCCCTGCCCAGCCCTGTCAGGCGTGGTCGTCTTCGTCTTGGTCGTGGTGGTGCGCGTCGTCATGGGCCGGGAACCTATGGGTGGTTCATCATTTCGTCAACGACTGCTTTTTGGTTTTAGTCGCGTCAGATGGCCCATCTTGCGGCCGAGCCGCGCCTCCCGTTTGCCATAGAGATGCAGCGCACCCGACCGCGCCAGGCTTTCCCAAGCATGCGCCTCCGCCCCGATGATATTTTCCATCACGGCGTCGGCATGACGGGTGGGATCGCCCAGGGGCCAGCCGGCGACGGCGCGAATATGCTGCTCGAACTGGGAGCAGGCGCAGGCTTCGATGGTCCAGTGGCCGCTATTGTGCACCCGGGGCGCGATCTCATTAACGATAAGCGCGCCGTCATGGCCCACGAACAGCTCCACCGCCAGCACGCCGACATAATCCAGCGCCTCCGCGATCGCCTTGGCGATGGCTTTGGCTTCGTCGCCTTGCGCCCGGCTCAAGCGCCCCGGCACGATGGAGCGGCGTAGAATGTGATTTTCGTGAATATTCTCGGGCGGATCATAGGCGGCAAAACTGCCGTCCGCGGCGCGCGCCGCCACCACGGAGGCTTCAAAAGCGAAATCGACAAAGCCTTCCAGAATGGACGGTGCCTGTTTGAAGCGGGCGAAGGCCGCCGCGCAGTCTTCCGCGCTTCCGACTTGGGTCTGGCCCTTGCCGTCATAGCCCAGGCGCCGGGTCTTCAGGATCGCGGGGCCCTTGATGACTGCAAACGCCTTTACAACATCGCCGGCCGAAGAAACGGCTTCGAACGGCGCCGTCTTCAGACCCAAGGACTGGATGAAGTTTTTTTCGCTGAAGCGGTCTTGCGTGGTCTCCAGCGCGCGGTGCCCAGGTCGCACTGGCTTCAGGCTTTCCAAAAGCGCGATGGCGTCGGCCGGCAGATTCTCGAACTCGAAGGTGATGACGTCGCAGATTTCGGCAAAGCGAGCGAGCGCCCCTTGGTCATCATAGGCAGCGGCCACCTGCAGCGGCGTCACCTGGAAGGCCGGCGCATGGTCTTCGTCATTGTAGATCGCAGCCTTCAGGCCTAGCCGCGCCGCCGCCAACGCCAGCATGCGGCCCAGCTGGCCGCCACCGATAATACCGATGGTGCCGCCCGGCGGGACGGGATGGGACAGCGCCTTCACGTCACTCATTTGGGCGACTTGCCCACGGATTTGGTCTGTTTGGCGCGCCAGGCCTTGAGGCGCTTGTCCAGCTTGGCGTCTTCAAGCGCCAGGATCGCGGCGGCATGCAGCGCGGCGTTCTTGGCGCCGGCTTCCCCGATGGCAAAGGTCGCCACGGGCACCCCACCCGGCATCTGGGCAATCGACAAAAGCGAATCCAGTCCCTTCAGCGCCCGGCTTTCCACCGGCACGCCTAGAACCGGCAAGGTGGTCATACTGGCCACCATGCCCGGCAGATGCGCCGCGCCGCCCGCGCCCGCGATGATGACCTTCAGGCCTCGCGTCCCCGCACTTTTCGCGTAGTCCGCCATCCGGTCCGGGGTGCGATGGGCGGATACGATACGGGTCTCATGTGCCACGCCCAGCGTCGCCAGCATGTCGGCGGCGGCCTTGAGGGTGGGCCAGTCGGACTGGCTGCCCATGATGATGCCAACAGAGGGACGGGAGACCATGCTTCGAATCGCCTGCTTTGCTTTATCGCGGTTCCGGACGGAGTTGCCTAGCGGCGGCGTCACGGCAACGCTTCACACTTTTCCCGGGGACCGCTCCTGGGGCCGGTTTAGGAAGCGGCGCAGTATAGGGAGCGGCGGCCCCAAGAAAAGGGGCGTTTAACCTCCATTTACCAATGGGCTAGACTGCCGGGCGAAAGATTCTGGCACCCCGCATGAAGATCGAACGTCCTTCCGCTGCCCGGCCCGCACGCGCCGTAACGGCCGCTTATGCCCGCCGCGTTGAGGCGGCTGCTTCCATCGATCCCGGGGACGCGGCGATCCCCGCGACCGTGCTGGGCATACCCGAAGCCGAGTTCACGCCGCGGGTGCGCGACGCGATCATGGGACTGATGAGTGAAGTGGACATGCTCCGCCGCGAATTGTCCCAAACCCGCGCCCGGCTGGATGAAGCGGAAAAAGCCGCCGACCAGGATCATATGTTGCCGCTGCTCAACCGCCGCGCCTTTGTGCGGGAGCTGACGCGCTATATCGCCTTCACCGATCGTTACAACACGCCTGCCTCGCTGATCTATTTCGATCTCAACCGGCTGAAAGTCACCAACGACACGCTGGGCCATGCCGCAGGCGATGCCGTGTTGACGCAATTTTCCAGTGTGCTCTTGGCGCAGATACGCGAAAGCGATTGCGTGGGGCGGTTGGGTGGCGACGAATTCGCAGTGCTGCTCTCGCACGCGACCCAGGATCAGGCTTTGAAGAAAGCCGATGCGCTGGCAGCCGCGGTGCAGGCGTCACCGGCGCAATGGAACGACCACAGCATTCCCGTCAGCTTCGCTTATGGCGCCTTTGAGCTTCAGCCGGGCGATAATGCCGACATGGCGCTGGCTCGCGCCGATGAAGCGATGTACGCGCAGAAGCGAGCAACCAAGACGGAATGAAAAAGGCCAGACCTCGCGGCCCGGCCTTTCTCAACCCGCTCGGCGCGAAAATTTTTGGTCGATGAGCAGGAGGCCGCGCGGAGCGTACGAAGGTGCGTGAGCCCGGCCGACGCACTCAGCGGCCAAAAAGATCGCGTCCCCTTTAGGCCATCGCCTTCTGGAGGTTTTCGTCAACCTTGTCCAAGAAGCCTTCCGTCGTCAGCCACTTTTGATCCGGGCCGACCAGCAGCGCCAGATCCTTGGTCATGAACCCGGCTTCGACCGTATCGACGCAGACCTTCTCCAGCGTATGCGCGAACTTGTCGAGCTTGGCGTTGTTGTCCAGCTTGGCGCGGTGCGCGAGGCCGCGCGTCCAGGCAAAGATGGAAGCGATGGAGTTGGTGGAGGTCGACTTGCCCTTCTGATGCTCGCGGTAATGGCGAGTCACGGTGCCGTGCGCGGCTTCCGCTTCCACTGTCTTGCCGTCGGGCGTCATAAGCACCGACGTCATCAAACCGAGCGAACCGAAGCCCTGTGCCACCGTGTCGGACTGCACGTCGCCGTCATAATTTTTGCAAGCCCAGATATAACCGCCGCTCCATTTGAGCGCGCTGGCCACCATGTCGTCGATCAGGCGGTGTTCATAGGTGATGCCCGCTTCCTTGAACTTGGTGGCAAATTCTTTCTCGAACACTTCCTGGAACAGATCTTTGAAGCGGCCGTCATAGGCTTTCAGGATCGTGTTCTTGGTGGACAGATAGACCGGATATTTTCGGTTGAGGCCGTAATTCATCGAAGCGCGCGCGAAATCGCGGATGCTGTCGTCGAGATTGTACATCGCCATGGCGACGCCGGAGCC
Organism: Rhizomicrobium sp.; assembly: GCA_035605955.1. GTDB lineage: Bacteria > Pseudomonadota > Alphaproteobacteria > Micropepsales > Micropepsaceae > Rhizomicrobium. The sequence goes on along the minus strand of DATNGI010000029.1, from coordinate 1,750 downwards.
CGGCGCCTTGAACACTTCGTGTTCGATGACCTTGCCGTCCTCGCCCACGAATTTGATCGAAAGCGTGCCCTTGCCGGGAAAGCGGAAATCGGTGGCGCGATACTGGTCGCCGAAAGCATGGCGGCCGATCACGATGGGCTGGGTCCAGCCCGGCACCAGGCGCGGCACATTCTTGCAGATGATAGGCTCGCGGAAGATCACGCCGCCCAGGATGTTGCGGATGGTGCCGTTGGGCGACTTCCACATCTTCTTGAGCTTGAATTCCTCCACCCGGGCTTCGTCGGGGGTGATGGTGGCGCACTTTACGCCCACGCCGTATTTCTTGATCGCTTCGGCGCTGTCGATCGTGACCTGGTCGTCGGTGGCGTCACGATGCTCGACAGACAAATCGTAATAATGCAGGTCCACGTCCAGATAGGGCAGGATCAGTTTTTTCTTGATGAGATCCCATATGATGCGGGTCATCTCGTCGCCATCGAGCTCGACGACCGGGTTGGCGACTTTGATCTTGTCCATGTCTGGCTTTCCTTAAAGGGGTCGCAATGGGAGGGCGCCCGGGATATAGCGGGGCCTGCTGGTGAGGTCAAAACAAGACAATGGGCCGAAAAAGCGGAATATTGATGATTGTCGCAGGCTCAATTTTGCTGGCGGTACTACCGACCATGTTGCTGAGTGTCTTCCTAGTACTTCGAAATCCTGAGATGCGGGATACTTACTTTATTTCATACCATTTCGGCGTCGGCGGGTTGATCCGCACCGCGGTTTGGCTCTCGATGGGCCTGGGATTATTGATCTGGGGCATTCGGACCGTCATCAAGGCGCCATGACCGCCCCCGCCGTCATCCTATCCCGTCCCCAGATGGGGGAAAATATCGGCGCCGCGGCCCGGGCGATGAAGAATTTCGGCCTCTTGGACCTGCGCCTGATCGCGCCCCAATGCGGCTGGCCCAATGAGCGGGCCCAGGTGCTGGCGTCCGGTGCCGGTGACATCGTCGAGAAGGCGCGGGTGTTCGATACGGCGGCGGCGGCGCTGGCCGACATAAAGTTGGTTTTTGCCACCACGGCGCGGGGACGCGATGTGCTGCGCGAAATCCTCACGCCGGAAGCAGCGGCCGGGCGGTTGCGCATGGCCACCGACAAAGGGTTGGCCACCGCTATTCTGTTCGGCGGCGAGCGGGCGGGCCTCACCAATGAAGAGATGTCGCTGGCCGACGCCGCCATCACCATCCCGACCGCCGAATTCCCCTCGCTCAATCTGGGTCAGGCGGTGCTTCTGATCGGCTATGAATGGCTCAAGTCGGCGGACGCCACGCCCGCCAGCCGCACGCGCAAGACTGTCGCGGTGCCTGCCTCGCGCGCCGATCTGGTCGGATTGTTCGAGCATCTAGAGCGCGAATTGGACGCAGCCCAATTCCTCTATCCGCCGGAGAAGAAAGAGACGATGGTGCGCAACATGCGCGCCATGATCTTGCGTTCACAGCTTTCCGACCAGGAAGTGCGCACCATCCGTGGCATGATCGTGGCGCTGGTGCGCAACAAATACCGGGGCAAGGCGTGAGTGCTGTTCTTTTGATCGTTCTGGCTTTGGTGGTGCTGATGGCGTTGGCCTTCGCGCTCCTGCCGCTTTGGCGCGCCCAAAACTTGAAAGGCCGTAGCGTCCTGGCGGCGGCGATCGCGCTGTTCCTTTTGGGCGTGGGCGGCGGCACTTATTTCATGCTGGGTCAGCCCTATCTCGCTTGGCGCACCGCGC
>DATNGI010000028.1:0-10062 GCA_035605955.1 Rhizomicrobium sp. | reverse complement strand
AACCAAGCCCGGCGCGCGAACCAGTCTTTTCGTGCCGGAGCTGGGCCGGTTGTTCGTCGCGGCGCGGGTTGGGATTCTGGGATCGGATGCGTCCATTCTGGTATTCCGAACGAGCGCGGACTAGCGGGTTGCGCGCAATGGGGCACGAGCGCTTAAAGCGGGCGATATTCCTGGCGGCGGGCTTGCCGTTCGCGGTCGCGCCGTCCGCGCAAGCTCAACGCGCGCAAGAAAACGCCGTCACCCAGGCCGATGATGCTTTCGGCACCACCATCGGAAACGAGAAGATCGGCATCTACAATGAAGACGACGTGCGAGGCTTCTCGCCCATCGAAGCGGGCAATGCCCGCATCGAAGGGCTCTATTTCGACAAGGTAGGCGACGAGAATGACCGCCTGCAGGAATCCTCGCGCATCAGGGTGGGGATTGCCGCGCAGGGCTTCGCGTTTCCCGCGCCCACGGGCATCGTCGATTATGCCTTGAGAACGCCGGGCGAACTCACCGATCTGAGCATTCTCACCGAAGCCAACAGCTTCGGCTACAACAGTCTGCAGATCGACGGCGCGGCGCCCATCACCGATACGCTGAGCATGGGCGGCGGCATCGGCTACAATCGCAACATCTCGCCCAGTGGTTCGGACAATTACGAGGGCAATATCGGCGTCTTACTGCGCTGGCGGCCCCTGCCCAATCTGGATTTCCTGCCGTTCTGGTCGCGCAAGGACACTTATGCGGCAAAGGATGGCGAGGCTTACGAACCGGATGGCGATTTCCTGCCGATGCCTGTGCCGCAGCACCATTTCTTCGGGCCGCCCTGGGCGCGCGGCCAGGATTTCAGCATCAATTACGGCGGCATCCTCAATTATTCTTTTTCATCATGGCTCGTGCGGCTTGGGATTTTCCGGTCGGAGCTAGCCAATCCCAAGAGCAGCTTTCCCCAGCTCGCCAATCTTGGCCTTAACGGGTTGGGCGAGTTGGAAGTGGATTTAAGCCCTCCGTCCCATCTGGGCTCGACCAGCGGCGAATTCAGGCTGGAGAAGAGCTTCACGGACGGTCCGTGGGTACACCGACTGATCTTTTCGCTGCGAGGGCGGAATTGGAACGGGGTCTATGGCAATTCCGTCACGGCGGACGCCGGCCCGCAGGCCATCAATCAGGTGATCGATTCGCCGAAGCCGAGTGTTCAATTCGCGCCGCCAATCCACGATCACGCCGATGAAAGCTGGATCGGTCTTGCCTATCAAACCGCCTGGGAGAAGCGGCTTCAACTCAGCCTTGGCGTCCAAAAGGTGCGCTATCACAAGCGGGCGATCGTGCCCGGCGAACCGGCCAGCGCTCTCAACACGACGCCATGGCTTCTAACCGGCTCGGGAACGGGTTATTTGACCGACGCTGTGGCAATGTTCGGCAGCTACACCCAAGGTCTGGAAGAAAACGGCATCGCGCCCAGCAACGCCGTCAACAGCAACCAGGCGCTGCCCGCGACAACGACCCGCCAGGTGGATGCCGGAATACGGTGGAAGCTGCTGCCGCGCGTAAGCCTGGTGGCGGACGTATTCGATCTCAAAAAGCTCTATTTCAATCTGGACCCGTCGAACGACTTTCGCCAATTGGGAAAACTGGAAAACAAAGGCGTGGAGCTGTCGCTGTCAGGCAATCTGACGGACGAACTCGACGTGGTGGCCGGTGCGGTGCTGTCGGAGCCGGGCGTGAGCGGCGATGCCGTGCGCCTGGGCATTGCCGGCGACAAGCCGGTGGGCCTTCGCTCGCGCAGATTCATTTTCGACACCAACTGGCAACCGCCGGGCTTGCCCGGCGCCTCTTTCGATCTGGGCATCAATTATTATGGCAGCGTACCCGCGACATTGAACGATATCGCCGTCATCCCGTCTTACGCCACCGTCGATTGGGATGCGCGCTACGAATTCAAGCTGGGCGGGGAAGCCGCCTCGCTGAAGTTCGGGATCATGAATATGTTCAATGTTCGAGCGTTTCGGGTGCTGGACGCCGGTACCTATGGACTCTTTTCCGGCAGCGGCCGGCGCATCGATCTCCGCTTGATCGTGGATGTGACTTGACGGAGCGGCGCGCCGGTCGGCCTTAGCAATCAGTGCTCGTTCTCGGTTTCCCGCTTCACGATGGTTCCGTCGCCGGTCACATGCACCGCCCTTTCATGACTGCCCGACGCGTTCTGGGCTTCCAGCTCATATTGCTGTGGGCGGGTGCCGGCGATGACTTTCGCCTTGGTGGGATCTTGGCCCAGCGCTTTTTTTGCGGCATCCATCGCCGGTTGGGGCACCGAAGACAGTGCGACCGTCTTCTCGCGGGATTCATTGCTCGCGCTTTGGGCAAATAGCGGCCCCGACAGGCCAAGCACCGCGCCGATCGCCAATGGAACGATAACGGATTTTCTCATGGCTTTCTCCTTTGCGTCGCGCCGCATGCGCAACGTCAGCACCCCCATGAACTAAACTCCGGGACCTAGGAGATGATCCTTTGGCGGAACTCTATAATTCGCCGATTGACTGCGAGTCTTAGGACTTGCCGCCCTATTGCAGGTGAGCTGATCGCCCCATCGACGCAAAAGCCCGGTTACGCTTTCCCAACGGCGGGAGGGGCGTCCAGCGCGGCCGCTTCGTCATTGCTCGCGACGGGTTTTCTCGCCGCTTCGATCAGCTTCCTCAGCGTTTTGCGCATCAGCGTGCCGTTAAGGGCGGTCAACTCGAAATGGCTATAGCCCTCGCGGTGAAGATGGCTGCGGATGTCGGTCACGGACATAAAGCGTCCCGAGGCCGCGAGGCGATGCGCCTTTTCAATCAGGTTACTCAGGGACTGTGCTCGAATACGCGCTCCGCCCTTATCCTGCGGGATTCGGCGCGGGTGCAAAGCGCAAATATGAAGTTCCATCTATACACTTTTGTATAGAGCAAACCGGAGCGCGAAACTTGGCCGCGCCTCGCCCCCTGATTGCGAAGCGAACGCTGCAATCGGCCGTAACGTTTTGGCCCATATTTGCTGCACTCTTCGCGTATCGTTTCGCACAAAGACTGAGCGGGCGGCTTGCTTGCGACGTCAGAACAGCCCTGCCGTTTCGGCCAGGCTGACCACACCCAAAACGGCATAGATCGCGGCGGAGACATAACGCATGACCTTGAGCGGCACGGCGCGGGTGATGGCCTGTCCGAACAAGGCGGCGGGAATATTCGCCAGCATCATGCCCGTGGTGGTGCCCGCCGCCACGATCCACACATTGGCATAACGCGCCGCCAAGGCGGCAGTGGCGATCTGGGTCTTGTCGCCCATCTCCACAATGAAAAAGGCGACAAGCGTGGTGAGGAAGACGCCGCCATGGCTCTTCGCCGCACCGTCTTCGCTTTCCTTGTCGGGGATCAGCACCCAGCCCGCCATGACGATGAAGGACAGTCCGATCAGAGTGCGGAACCACAAGGCGTCGAGCAGGCTCGCGACATAATAGCCCGCAAGCGCCGCCAATAGGTGATTGGCCGTGGTCGCGGCCAGCACGCCCAGAAGGATCGGCACGGGTTTGCGATAACGCGACGCCAGCAGGATGGTGAGAAGCTGGGTGCGGTCCCCCATTTCCGCCAGCGCCACCAACAGCGTCGATATTCCGAACGTCTCAAGCCCGTGCATGGTTTTCTATTCCAAACACGGACCCATTTCGCAAGGTCACTCCGCCTTATATTCCAGCAAATCGCCCGGCTGGCATTCCAATACGGCGCAGATCTTGTCCAGGGTCTCGAAGCGCACACCCTTCACCTTGCTGGATTTGAGCAACGAGAGATTGGCTTCAGTGATGCCGATGCGCTCCGCCAATTCCTTGGAGCGCATCTTGCGCCTCGCCAGCATCAGATCGAGATTGACCACGATCATCAGACGATCTCCGCATGGTCGGCGGCGATGCGCCGGGCTTCCTCCATCACATAGGCGGCGACATAGGTCATGGCGCCATAAACGAGTGAGAGCGGCTCCAGGTCGAAAGGATGTTCGCGGATGCCGGCGATGGCGAAGAAGAACAGCTGCACCACCACGCCCACCAATGTCGACACGATCAGCCAGAAACCCAGCCCGCGCAGATGCCGGATGGCGTCTTCGGTGAAGACCTGGCCCTTCACGAAGCCCGCGAAAAGTTTGCGCCCATGAGACAGGATGAAAAGGCTGGGCGCCATCGCCGCCAAGAAGTCCACGATCAGAAGCAGTCTTCTGCCGATATTGAGCGAGGCGAGAGGCAAGTTGGAATGTTTCGCCCATTCGGCGGCGGCCAGGCTGGGCAGATCGGCGGAGAACCAGCCAAGGTTGGGCAGCACGAACAACAGCGCCAGCGGCACCAGCACGGTGAAGGCGACCGCCAGCCAAAGCACGATGTCGAACAGAAGCACGATCAGGACGCTGATGCGCCTGGCCCGGTCGAACGAGGCAGGCATTTCGGATGTGGAAATCATGGCGGTGTCCTTCGATTCTGGCTGGCGATTATGGCTAGCGGTCGATGTGGCTGGCGGTCGGCGAGCGGCGGTCAGACGACGGCGCCGGTCTGACTGGCATGCCGGATGCCGCTGTCCAGGACGGCGACATAACCGGTCTCCAGGCTGGCCGCGAAAAGCCAGACCAGGAGCGTCAGGGCCAACGGGGCTGATTTGGCCAGGCGGCGAGAGGCCGGGTTTTGCTGGATCGGATGGGTGTTGGACGTCATGGGAAAATCTCCTTGGCTTCACGATAAGAATATATCTATCACCAGAAATAAATTATTCCAATACGATAATTCAATATTCTCACATGATATTGAAGTGGCTGAGGTTTTGTGTCGCCGCTCACATGAAAAGCTTGACTTTGACGAGACATTATAATGATTATACCCATGCCTTGGAGACTGCTATGCTCGCGCTGAAACTCAGAAAAGTCGGGACTTCGACCGGCTTGGTGCTGCCGAAGGAAATGCTCGGCCACCTTCACGCCAAAGAAGGTCAGGAACTCTTCGCTATCGAAACGCCTACGGGCTACACGATCACCACGCTCGATCCGCGCGTTCAGAAACAGGTGGAGATCGGCGAAGCCTTCATGGATCGTTATCGGGACGTCTTCGCCGTTCTGGCGAAATGAGAGAACCTATCTGGGTCGAGAAAGGGGCGCTTCTTCTTCTTCATGCCAAGAGCCTCTCCCGCTTCGGCGGGCTAGAGGGGATGCGTGACGAAGGCTTACTAGAAACGGCGCTGGCCCGCCCCCAACACGCTTTCCATCATGATGGGCTCAACGACATTGCGGGCTTGGCTGCGTCCTATGCCTTCGGTTTGACGAGAAACCATCCCTTCGCGGACGGAAACAAACGAATCGCGTTCCTGGCCATCGGTTTATTCCTCGGTTCCAATGGATGGGAGTTGAATGCAGAGCCGATTGACGCGATTCGGGCAGTGCTAGCGCTCGCCAGCGGCGAAATCGGCGAGGGAGAATTCGCGTCATGGCTGAGGCTCCACATTAGGCGTCTTTAGCGCTACAGAATTCCCGCCGCCGGAAGAGCGCATTTCCGATTTGCCGGGCGGCCAGGAAGTTACCCATGTGCGGAAAATTCGCGGCCAAATCCTCCTGGCGGGAGGTCACCAATGTCCTGGATGCGATGAACGGCGCACCGCGCGCTGAGGATGAAGATCGCGACGTTGGTTATCGGGTGATGAGCGCGCTGCCCGTTATCGTGTGGGATGTCGCGCAACAGCGCCGCCGGATTGTGGCGATGCGCTGGGGCTTTCCCGCGCGCACCGATCCGCGCCGCCCAGATCCCATCCATGTGCGCGCCGAAACCATCGACGAACGTCCCACCTTCCGCGATGCGTTTCTGGCCGGTCAGCGTGGCATCGTGCTTGCCAAAAATTTCAACGAAGCGCCCGACAGCGGCGAACAACACACCATCACGCCGGGCGACGACAGCGTTATCGGCATCGCTTTTCTGTGGCGACGTTTCGGCGATCTCATTGCCTGCGTCATGGCGACGGTGCCCGCCAATGATCTGATCGCGGGCCTGCCGACCGACCGAATGCCTGCGATCCTTGCGCCTGAAGATTGGGCGATCTGGCTGGGCGAGGAAGAGGCCGATCTCACCCAGGTGAAAGCGTGCCTTAAAACCGCAGCAGGGGCAGACTGGCGGATGTCGCGCGAGCAACGCGCCGCCAAATCGCGCCGCAAACCGACGATGATGGATCCCGGCGGCTTGTTCTAGACTTCTACTTCTACTTCCCCTTCACGGTCAGTTGGACCGCCGCCGGCGCGGAGGGCGCGCCCTGGTGGCTCTTGTAATTGTCCCACATGAAAAACCCAATGATGCCGACAATGACCAGCACCACACCCAGAAGGAAGGCGACGAAGCTGTTGCCGCCGCCGTCGCCGGAATTGACCTCGACTGCCATGCTCGCTCTCCACTCAAGGCACCGCAATTAAAACGCGGGTCAAGCCTTTGCGTTGCGGGCTGGAACCCCGGGAACCACATGGCGAGCGCCCAGAAAGATGGGCTAAGCTCGCTTCCATGACGGACCAAAGCGGCAAGATCAATCTCGACCGGAAATTCGCGCTCTTTCACGAGCATTGGCGGCCCAAGGTGATCGCTGCCTTGAACGGCCAGGAGGTCAAGCTCATCAAAGTCGAAGGCGAATTCCCCTGGCACAGTCACGCGGCGGAGGACGAATTCTTCCTGGTCTGGAAAGGCATTTTCCGGGTGGAATTCCGCGACCGGGTGGTCACGCTTCATCCCGGCGAATGCATCACGGTGCCGCGCGGCGTCGAGCATCGCACCTGTGCCGACGCGGAAGCGGAAGTGATCTGCTTCGAGCCCAAGGATGTGCGCAACACCGGGGATGTCGCCGACGCGGTCTTCACCGCGCCCCAAGGCGTGACGATCTGACCATGCGGGCGACGCGCGGATTTGCCGTCATCGCCGCTCTGATCGCAGGCGCCATGGCGCTTCTGGTGCTGAAGGTGATCGGGCTGGTGATCAAATTCGCGCTGATCATCGCAGCTCTGGTGACGTTGCTCGCCTGGCTTGGCTTCGCCGCGCTCGCGCAAGCTTTCACAAGGCCCAAGCGCTGAGCCGTCAAACAAGGCGGATTCGTGGCTAAGAAATCCTGACCGGATTCCGCCTGCTTTCATTCATTCGCCGTTCAGCCTCAATTGCTACGCTGGCATCGTATCTTTTTGAGGTCGTGCCATGCGTGACTTCTTCTTCCATCTCCAGACGCCCAGAGGGCTTGAAAGCTCCGTGGTGCCGGTTTCCTGCGAAGGACCGGAGCAGGCTTTCATGGAAGCCTGCCGCGTCATTCCCCAGGTGGCGGCGGAGATCCTGCGCGCGGGACACGATCCGATGAAATGCGAATTCGTAATCCGCAATCTGGGGGGCGAGGAAATGTTCACCGTGCCCTTCTCGGAGCTGATCCGCGAAACGCCGGCCAAGGCAAGGCATTAGCCGTTAACGTCCGCCGCCAATTAACCGAGATCGCGAAATAAGCCCGCGCTGATCTCTCCGGCATCGCCTGTGCATCGGCAAGCCCGGGTGCACCATGGCGGGACAGGATAAAAGACGGCGCAACAGGCGGGCCTTGATTCTGGCCCTGGTCCTGATTCTGCTCGCGCTCCCGATTGGCACAATCGTGTTCGGCTTTGGCCATGGCGGTAAACATTCGACACCAGCTGGCGGCGGCACGGCGGCTTCGACCGAACCATCTGCGCTTTCCGGCGAAGGCGGCGCCCGGCTGGCGCTCACGCCCGCCGATTCCGGCACGTCTCATCCCGGCCGCAAACACTGGCACGCCGGCGTTGGTGGCGGCGAAAGCGATTTCGATTTCGAGGACGGCGGCGCGCTTCAGGATCTGGTGCTGCTGACCCATGGCGATAAAGGCCGTGACGACAACGCACCGGAAAGCGACGGCGGCGGCGGCTTCAGTTTTGGCGGCGGTGGCGGCAAAGGCGGCGGCGCGGGCGGCGGCGGCGGTGGCGCGGGTGGCGGCGGCGGTGGTTTTGGTGGAGGAGAGCCGACCGGCTTCCTGCCTTTCGGCGCGCCGAATGATCCGGGTACGGACAATTTTCCGGATGGCCCGCCCGGCCCTAACCCCGGTAGCGATCCGCCGTTCCTCTCGCCCACCTTGCCTTCCATCGCAGCCGTGCCCGAGCCCGCCACCTGGGCGCTATTCATCCTAGGCTTCGGGCTCACCGGCTTTGCGCTTCGCCGCGCCCGCGATCGTCACCTTCAGCCGGCATTGACGCGCGCCCGGTTCAAGCGTCTAGGCTAGTCCCGCCTCGAACCGGGATTCCTTATGACGGCGATGACCTATGCGCGCTATCTGGCGCTGGACGAACTGCTTTCCTGCCAGAAGCCGCAATCGGACGAGGATGACGAGATGCTCTTCATCGTCATCCACCAGACCAAGGAATTGTGGCTGAAGCAGATCATCCGCGAACTTTATCTCGCGAAAAGCCAGATCGTGGCGGACAGGCTGGTGCCCGCTTACAAGGCGCTCGCCCGCGTCAGCCGCATCCAAGCGGTGATGACTTTGAGCTGGGACGTGCTCTCCACCATGACGCCCAGCGATTACACCCGCTTCCGCCATGTGCTGGGGCCAAGCTCGGGCTTCCAGTCCGATCAATTCCGCACCGTGGAATATCTTCTCGGCCTGAAGGATCGCAGCTTTCTCAAATATCAGGAAGACCGCCCGCATGCGCGCGCCGCCATGGAGAAGGCCTTGAACGCGCCCAGCCTGTGGGACGATGCCATCGCCGCGCTTGCGCGCGCGGGTTTTCCGTTGCCGCCTGAGCTGCTGAAGCGCGACTGGAGCAAGCCGCACGAACCCAGCGCGGAAGTGGAGGCCGCTTTCCTCACCGTCTATCGCGAGCCGCAGCGTTATTGGGAGCTTTACCAGCTAGCGGAAAAACTGGTGGACCTGGACGACGCCATGGCGGCTTGGCGGCACAAGCATGCGCTGACGGTGGAGCGCATCATCGGCTTGAAGCGCGGCACCGGCGGCACGGCGGGCGTTTCCTATCTCCAGGCCACAATCGCCAAGCGCGCTTTCCCCGAACTCTGGTCCCTGCGCACCGCGCTTTAAATCGCCCCATCTGTCTCTTTCGCGCAAGCGCTCAGAGACATCTTCCCCCACCAAAGGCTTCGCCTTGCGGAGGAAGAAAGCCAAAGCCAAGACGCGCTAGATTTTTGCGGTTAGAGTAGCGAATAATTCTCGGGAGAGCCCGCCATGAAAATCCTTTGGTCCGTGCTGGCCTTCACCCTGATGGCCGCCACGGCGTCCGCTCAACCCGCACCTGCGCGACCCGTCGCGCTGGAGGAATTCCCGCCCAAGGATGGCGCACATCTGTCTGTCTCGACGCCCGCCTTCTCAGACGGCGGCGACATTCCCTTCGAGAACACCCAATATCGCGGCAACGCCTTCCCCGGCCTCGCCTGGACGCCGGGACCGGCCGGCACGCAGTCCTATGTGGTGATCATGCAAGACCCGGATGCGCATGTGAACGGCGCGCCCATCCTGCACTGGACCATCTACGACATTTCTGCGAGCACGCTGAAGCTCGATCCCGGCATGCAGCCCAACGGCAATCCGCCCGGCTCGCATTACGGGCCCAATGTGCGGGGCAACGCGCAGCCTTATATGGGCCCGCGCACGCCGCCCGGCCCCAAGCATCATTATCATTTGCAGGTCTTCGCACTGGATACCGCGATGCCCCAGGACGACGCCATGACCTATGACCAACTCACCGAAGCGATGCGCGGCCATATCCTGGCGTCGGGCGAAGTGGTGGGCCTGGCTGAGGCCGATCCCAGCGCCACGCCGATGATGCCGCCGGCGCCCGCCAGCGCGCCCTCACCCCGCCCGAGGCGCAGCCGGACGGGCTAACTGCCTAGCGGTCGCGCCAATTGTGATCGCGGTCATTGTCCCGGTAATTGTCGCGAGTGCCGTCGCGGTCCGCGCGCCGGTCGGTAGACCGGTCCAGGGCGATCGCCATGTCCAGATGCTTTTGCAAGGTGGGCAATTGGCGCTCAGCCAAGTCGCTCACCGGGCCATG
>DATNGI010000027.1:0-11191 GCA_035605955.1 Rhizomicrobium sp. | reverse complement strand
CGCGTGGATCATTGCTGCCGGCTACCTGCTGCGCCCGGGCGCGGTCGAGCAGAACCATGTTGGCGGGATAATCCACGCCCCAGCTATGCAGCAGCGGTCCAAGATCGGACGACAGCACGGCCTGCGGCCCGGCCTGCTGCGCCAGCTCCGACAGCGGATCGACGAAGATCAAGGCGCGATGACCCGACAGGACAAAATTGTCGATGATCAGCTGCTGCTGCGGCGTCATCTGATCGGGATGGGCCAGCACCAGAAGATCCACGTCATGGGGAACCGCGGAAAAGTCATTGGGCAGGGTGGTGACGTCATATTCCTGCGCCAGCGCCGCATAAGCGGCGAGCGGCTGCGGATTTTGCGACGTGCCGGTCATGGGCAGCGACGTGATAAGCGCGATGGTCGGCTTTTTTGGGGTCGCCAGATGATAGATCAGGGAGGTGAGATCATATTCCAGATAGCCTTCCCGCTGGGAGCCGAAATAGGCGATGGTCTGGTGGCCGTCGATGCTGTTGGAGCCGGAAAGGCCGAAATAGACTACATCGCCGCTGTCGGTGCGCGCGGGAGTGAGGCCGGCGGCGCTGGCTTCATCTTCTTCCGGCGTGAAGGGCTCGGGATCGATTTCCTGCAGGATAATCTTGCCATGCGCGGCGGCCACATATTCGCCCAGGAGGTCGCGCACGCGTTTGGCATAGGCAGCGGTCGTTGCATAGCGCGCGCCCGCGGTGCGGGAATAATAGAATTTCAGGGTGATCGGCTCCTGCAACTTCGCGAGGATGTTGCGGGTGCCCTGGTTCAAAGTGAATTGCCGGTTCTGGGTGAGGTCCAGCCGCGCATTGGTGAAGAAATTGTCGGCGAAGATGTTCAGCCCGACGAACAGGATGGCGGCCAGAACCAGCGCGGTGAAGACATAGGTGCGGCGTGAGATCATATCAGCCGCTCTTGCGCAGATCGACGATCAGCATGTTCGCGGTCAGGAACAGCCCGATCAGGGAGAAGAAGAAGATCACATCGCGCAAATCGATCACCCCGCCCGTGATGGCGGCGAAATGGCTGAGAAAGCTGAAGGAGGAGATTGCTTCGACCAGGGGCAGGGGCGCCCAGCCGCGAAACGCATCCAGGACCAGCGGCGCGCCGGAAATGGTGAACAGGAAACAGACCACCACGCTGACGATGAAGGCGATCACTTGGTTGGAGGTAGCGGCGGAAACGCACGCTCCGATCGAAAGATAAGCGCCCGCCATCAGGAAGCTGCCGATATAGGACGCCAGGATCACGCCATTGTCGGGATTGCCCAGATAATTGACCGTGATCCAGATCGGAAACGTAAGAAGCAGCGCCAGGCCCGCGAAGGCCCAGGCGGCCAGGAATTTTCCCGCCACCGTGACCCAGAGCGGCACGGGCAGCGTGAGCAGCAATTCCATGGAACCGCTCCGGCGTTCTTCCGCCCATAGCCGCATGGCGAGCGCCGGCACCAGGAAAAGGTAAAGCCAGGGATGGTAGCCGAAGAAGACAGTCAGATCGGCCACGCCATTGTCGTAGAAATGGCCGAGGTAAAAAGTGAAGGCGCCCATCGCGAACAGGAAAATGACGATGAAGACGAAAGCCAGGGGCGTCGCGAAATAGGATTTGAACTCTCGCTTAAAGACTGGCCCCAGCGTGCTCATACGACCGCTCCGGCGGTATCGCGGGTGGTGAGCTGGCGGAAGACGTCGTCCAGCCGCCCCGTGGCCGAACGTGCCGCCAGCGCCCGGGGCGTCTCGTCGGCCACGACGCGGCCCTGGTCGATGATCACGGCGCGGGTGCAAATGGCTTCGACCTCTTCCAGCAGATGGGTGGAGATCACGATGGTCTTGTCCTTGGCCATGCCGCGGATCAGCCCACGCACGGCATGCTTTTGGTTGGGATCAAGACCGTCGGTGGGCTCGTCCAGGATCAGCACCTCAGGATCGTGCAGGATCGCCTGCGCGAGCCCGACGCGGCGGCGGAAGCCTTTGGACAACGTGTCGATCGGCTGATCCATCACCGAACCCAGCTCCGCGCCTGCAACGGCGCGCTCGGTCGCCGCTTTGGCGGCGGCGCCGGACAATTGCCGAACGCCGGCGATGAAATGCAAGAACTGACGCGGGGTCATCTCGCCGTAAGCGGGCGCGCCTTCCGGCAGATAGCCCATGGTCCTTTGCGCGGCGATGGTGTCGGCGACGATATCGTGGCCGCAGATCCTGGCCATGCCCTCGTCGGGCGCCAGATAGCCGGTCACCATCTTCATGGTGGTGGATTTGCCGGCGCCATTGGGACCAAGAAAGCCCAAAACCTCGCCCGGCTTCACCCGAAGGCTGAGATTGGCAACCGCCGTGACGGGGCCGAAACGCTTGGTGAGGTTCTGAATTTCGATCATAGTCGGGGTGGGAACCGGTTTTTCTCCGTTTAGAGAAATCGAAACGGAGCCGCAAGCGGGCCTGTCGTCACGGCCGTGAGGGAGTTGTGCGTGGTCAATCTCAAGATTTTGCGCCGCGCCATCGCCGTGGGCGTGATGTTCGAGTTGTTGCTTGTGGTGGCGGCGCATTACCGCCCCTGGCTGAAGCCCACTTTCCTGATGTTCGGCTGCATGCTGATCGCGGGCGTGGCGGGGCTGCTCTATGCCCGCGACCTGGCGCGTGGCTTTCTGGCCGGGGCGTTGGGCGGCGCCGCGGTGGGCGCCTTGTGCGGTGTTGTCGCGGTCGCCGCCGCGAATCTCTTCAGCGACCGGCCTGATCTTTACATCCCCTGGGGTGTGATGGTGCTCACATTCACCGGCGCCGTGGGTGGATTGTTCGGCCAGTTGGATGCGCTTTTGAAAGCGTTCATTCGCTCGCTGCGCTGATCTTGGCGCTAGCAGCGCCAAGCATGGCGCTCGGTGTGTCGACTGGGTTTGGGGGAGAAGCGTCGGTTGGCGCGAATAGAGCCGATCCCGGAAAGGGCTGGGGGGCTTGAAGTTCCAGGCCGACTCAAAAAGCACGGCCAACCGACGAAGGGATGCTGGGTCTCGAAAGCGGCCAGCACATGTTTCAATCGTGACCATTTCGAGGCAGCGGTTAAAAATGCGAAAGGCTTGCGGCTGAGAAGTTCCAAGCTCATCATGAAGGCGATGGCGGAAGAACCCATAGCGTTTCACCGCGCCGCGGCCTCAGGCAGGGACACGGCGCGGGATTTCCCGGAAAATTCCCCTGCCATTCCTGTCACGCGCTTCGATCGCGGCGAATTGAACCGCATTCTCACCGTCTATGGCCGCATGGTCGCCGCCGGGGAATGGCGGGACTATGCCCTGGACTTTTTGGAGGAGGTGGCGGTTTTCTCGATTTTCCGCCGCACCAGCGAAATACCCCTGTTCCGGGTGGAAAAGAGACCGAAATTGCGTGGCCGGCAGGGTCAATATTGCGTGATCGCAGCCGGCGGGCTGATCCTGAAGCGGGGCCATGAGTTGGCCCAAGTCCTCAAGGTGTTTGATAGGAAATTGCTGCAAACCCTTGCAGATTAATTAAAAAACAAAAGGCCCAACATTGTCGGGCCTTTTGTTCTCGAAGCTAGCTCTGGCTTTCTTCCCCTGTATGACGAAGCCATTGGCGGGGGAAGATGTCCGCTAGCGGGCTTGCCAGTGCGTAGGCGTGGGCCGGAGCACCAAGCCCAAGCTGGCGGACAGATGGGGGCAACTAACGACGATTCCCCATGAACCGGAGCAGGTAGAGGAACAGGTTGATGAAGTCGAGATAGAGGCGCAGCGCCCCCATGATCGCCTTCTTGCCGGTCGTCTCGCTGTCGTCGCCGGTGAAATACATGTTCTTGATGCTCTGACTGTCATAGGCGGTGAGGCCGGTGAAGATCAGCACGCCGATCACCGACACCACGAATTGCAGCTGGCTGGAACGGAAGAAAAAGTTCGCCAGCGATGCCAGAATCAGACCGATCAAGCCCATGAACAGGAAGGAGCCGAAGCCGGTGAGATCGCGGCTGGTGGTATAGCCCCACAGGCTCATGGCGCCGAAGGTAGCCGCCGTCACGAAGAAGGTCAGCGCGATGGAGGTGCCGGTGTAGAGGAAGAGGATGGTCGAAAGCGACACGCCCATCAACGCGGCATAGACCCAGAAGGTCGTCTGCGCGGCTGCGAAACTCATTTTCTGGAGGCGGAAGGACAGGAAGAAGACCATTGCCAGCGGCGCGAAAACCGCGATCCAGCCCAGGATATTGGGCTGAATGCCGATGCCGTTTGCGGTCTGCACCTGATTGTAGAAGACATTGACCAGCGGCGTGTTGGCCGTCAGCCAAGCCACCGCACCGGTCAGGCCAAGGCCCACCAGCATGTAATTGTAGACGCGCAGCATGTAAGCGCGCAGGCCGGCATCCACCGCAAGGGCGGCGCTATCCGCGCTGCGAGCAAGCCGATTGTCATAGTCCGCCATGAGGAACTCCCTTTAAGCCTTCAGTATATCGTGATTTGCGACGTGGGTATCAAGCGGGCGGGCAAAATATCGAATATTGGCTAAGCCACTGATTTCCAGAAGTTAATACAGGCTCATTCAACTATTCCGAAGCCGGCTGGCGGGTCGCGAGTTGAGCGCCGCGATAGCGCCGAAGAGCCCGAACAGCAAGGTAGCCGCGCCGCCGCCCGCCACCGTCCAAAGCGCCGCCTGGGCGTCAAAAACAAAGGCGGTGTCCAGAATCTGCCGGGCGATCAGGCTGGCGGCCAGGGTACCGGCGCCCAGCGCGATAATTCCCGTGGCGATGCCGAGCAATCCATATTCCAGGATGTAGACCAGGGCGATCTGGACGCGAGTGGCGCCCACCACCTTCAGCACCGTGGCGTCGTAGAGCCGCGTGCGTGCGCCGGCCGCGATGGTGCCCGCCAGGACTAAGAGTCCCGCCAGGATCGTGACCAGGCTGGCGGCGCGGATGCCTTGCGCCAATTGTTGCAAGAGCGTGTTCACCTGGGCGATGGCATCCTTCACCCGTACGGTGGAGATGTTGGGAAATTTCTCCGTCACCGCCATGTACATGGCGTTTTCTTCGCGCGGCGCGACGCGAATAGTCGCCAGGAAGCTATGCGGCGCCTTGTCGATCAGGCCGGGCGACAGCACCAGGATGAAATTCTGCCCGCCATTGCGGAAGTCCACCTTGCGCAAGCTGGCGATACGCCCGTCGATCTGTCGGCCCAGCACATTGAGGCTCATCGTGTCGCCGATCTTGAGGCCGGTGCCTTGCGCCACCTCCTGATCCAGCGAGATCAGGGTGGGACCACTATAATCCGCCGCCCACCAGCGACCCGATGTGATCACAGTTCCCGGCGGCGGCGTGGCGGCGTAGGTGATGCCGCGATCGCCCGACAGCGCCCATTTCACATCGGGATCGACTTTGGCCTGGGCCGATGGCACGCCGTTCAGCGAAGTGATCCGTCCACGGATCATGGGCGTGCGCTTATAATCCTCGCCGGTTTTGAAAGCGCCGACGGCGCGGTCGAAATCCGCCGTCTGGTCGGGCTGGATATCGACGAAGAAGAAGCTGGGCGCGCGGCTGGGCAGGGCCTCATTCACTTCCGCCGCGATAGTGCGGTCGATCAGGATGATGGTGGCGAGCAGGGTGAGACCCAAGCCCAGCGCCGTGACCACGCCCTGGGTGGCGGCGCCCGGGCGGGTGAGATCGCCCATCGCCAGCCGCGCCAGCGGCGAATGCGGCCGGGGCAGCTTGCGCAACGCCCGCGTGACGCCTTCGGCCAACAGCCGCAACAAGCCCAGAAGCACGATAGCGCCCAGCAGGAATTCCATGGCGTAAAGCGGCGAGGGCGCCAGCACCAGCATCAAGGCCATGATGCCCAGGCCGGCCGCGCCGGACGCCAGCAGATAGGCCGGCCGCAAACGGGATCGCTGGGGCGCGACGGTCTCGCGCAACAGGCTGGCCGGCGGAATTTCGCGGGCGCGGCCGAGCGGCGGCACGGAAAAGGCGATGGCCGACAAAAGCCCGAAGCCTGCCGCCAGCAGCAGCGGGCCGGGATAGATGCCCAGCGCCGGCGGCATGGGCAGGACGTCGCCGTAAAAGCGGGCGAGCAGGAATGGTGCGGTGGCGCCGATAGCTGCGCCCAGGATCAGCGCGACCAGCGCAATCGCCATCACTTGCAGAAAAAAGATCAAAAATACCAGCCGCCCGTCCGCCCCCAGCGATTTCAAGATGGCGATATCGAACCGCTTGCGGTCGAGAAAGGCCGACACGGCCTCGCTGGCGCCCACGCCACCCACACCCAACGCCGTAAGCCCGACCAGAGTGAGGAACATCCCCACCTGCTCGACAAAGCGGCGGATGCCAGGTGCGGCGTCGTTGCGATCGCGGATCTGCCAGCCGGCATCAGGAAAGGCGTGGCCGGCGTCGGCGCGGAAAGCTTCAATCGCGGTGTTATGTGCGAAAGCAAGGCGATAGGTGTAGTTGATCAGGCTGCCGGGTTGCTCGAGGCCGGTTTTTCCAAGCGCCTTGGTGGCGATCAGGATGTGTGGACCGAGCGAAAACCCGGTGGAAATACGATCCGGTTCGCTGTTCAGCACCGCGATCAGACGGAAAGTCGCATTCCCCAACCGCAAGAGATCGCCGCGCTTGATGTGAAGGCGATCGAGCAAGATCTGCTCCGCCGCCGCGCCACAGATGCCGTCATCTTCGCAATGCACGATATCGGCCAAGCTCTGGGAGGGCGTGAAGCTTGGCGCGCCGAACAGGGGCCAGCTATCGCTGACGGCTTTCACTTCAACCAGCTGGCGCTCGGCCTGTTTGCCGTCTTTGAGCGCATAGGCCATGGACTGCATGGAGATGTTGCTGGAAATCCGGCCATAGCGTTCCAGGAAGGCGCGCTCCTGATCGGTCGCGGGCCGATGTACCAGGGTCACCGCGACATCGCCGCCCAACAGCGTCTGGCCGGAATCGCGCAAGCCTGTAAGGAAGGCATCGCTCAGCGATTCCACGCCGGCGATGGCGGCCGTGCCCAAGAGAAGGCAGAGGAAGAAAATGCGGAAGCCTTTCAGCCCGCCGCGCAATTCGCGCCGCGCTAAACGCCAGGCGAGTGCCACGCCGGTCATGCGGGGACGCGCGCCATCTGATCGCTTACGATGCGGCCGCTTTCCAGCCGCACCATGCGCTGGCAGCGCCGGGCCAGGCTGTCCTCATGGGTGACAAGGAAAAGGGTCGCACCCCGCTCCGCGTTCAGCGCGAACAGAAGATCGGCGATGGCCTCGCCATTGACGCTGTCGAGATTGCCGGTTGGCTCATCCGCGAACAGGATTTGGGGGCGCGGTCCCAGTGCGCGCGCCAGCGCCACACGCTGCTGCTCGCCGCCGGACAATTGACCCGGATAATGATGCGCCCGGTCGCCCAGCCCCACCGCTTTCAGTTCTACCGCGGCCTTGTCCCAGGCGTCGCTGATGCCGTTCAGTTCCAGCGGCACCGCGACATTCTCCAGCGCCGTCATGGTGAGAATGAGATGAAAGGATTGGAACACGATGCCGACGCGTCCCCGCCGGAAGCGCGCCGCAGCATCCTCTCCCATATTGGTGATGTCGGTGCCGGCTACCCGGATGCGGCCGCCGCTGGGCCGTTCCAGACCCGCCGCCACCATCAGGAGGGAGGATTTGCCCGAGCCGGAAGGCCCGGTCAGGGCCACGGTCTGACCGGCCGACACCGACAAAGACACGCCATGCAGGATGTTGACGGGCCCGGCGACGCTCGACAGCGTCAACGCCACATTGTCGAGCAGAATGGCTGGCACAGTGTCGGCTGGTCGGGGGGGCTGCATCTGGAACTCAATGGGATAAAGTGGGACGTGGCGATCATGACCGGCCGATTCAAGTTCTTCCTTAACATGGGGCTGGCGCTTTCGCTGCTGGCTTTACTTAGCTTTTACAATCCGGCGGCAGCGCGACCGGTGAAGATCCTGGCCATGGGCACCAGCCTGACCCAGGGCTATGGCTTGCCACCTGGAACCGAATTCACCACCCAGCTTCAGGCGGCGTTAAAAGCCCGAGGCATCGATGCCGAGATCGTTAATGCCGGTGTTTCCGGCGATACCAGCTCGGGCGGGCTGTCGCGGCTGGACTGGTCGCTCGCGGATCATCCCGACGCCGCGATTGTGGAGCTTGGCTCCAACGACATGCTGCGCGGCGTGCTGCCGGAGGTGACGGAGAAAAATCTCCGCGCCATCCTTTCCACTTTCCAGAAAGACCACATTCCAGTCCTGTTCACCGGCATGCACGCCCAGCGTAATCTGGGCAGCGAATATGTCGCTCAGTTCGATTCCATTTATCCGCGACTGGCGAAGGATTATCCGGTCATCTTCTATCCTTTCATCTTGGACGGGGTGGCGCTCAATCCCAAACTCAACCAGGCCGACGGCATGCATCCCAACCCGGCCGGCGTGAAAGTGATCGTGGCCAGGATATTGCCGTTCGTGAAAAAGCTGATCGCTGAGACCGCCGTGGCGAAGAACGGGCACTGATGTTCCGGCGACTTCTCTCGGTCGGCGGCTTCACGCTCCTGTCGCGCATCACCGGTTTCGTGCGCGACATGCTGTTGGCCTGGATTTTGGGGAAGGGGATTCTTTCCGACGCCTTCTTCGTGGCCTTCCTCTTTCCCAACAATTTCCGCGCCATCTTTGGCGAAGGCACCATCAATCCCGCTTTTTTGCCCCGCTATGCCGCGCTCCATGCCAAAGGCGAAGAAGCGGCCGCGGCCAAATTCGCCGATCAGATTTTTTCCTGGCAGATGGCGGCGCAGGTGATTTTGCTAGCGCTCGCGGCTTTGTTCATGCCTGCGATCATCCGGGCGCTGGCGCCGGGCTTTGCCGACAATCCCACACAATTCGCGCTCACCGTCAGCCTGGCGCGGGTGACCTTTCCCTACCTGATCCTGACCCTGGTGGCGGTGCAATTGTCCGCCATGCTGAACGCCATCGACCGTTTCTGGGCCGCCGCCGCCTGGTCGAACTTGCTCAATCTTTCCATGATCGCGACGCTGATCGCGTGGCACTGGTTTCCCAACGCGGCCTATGCGGCGGCTTGGGGCGTGCTTCTGGGCGGCGTGGCGCAGCTGATCTTCATTCTGTGGGCGGCTGCGCGCGAAGGCTTGTGGCTGCGGCTGACTTGGCCGCGCTGGACGCCGCAGGTGAAGGAGTTCTTCGTGGCGTTCGGTGCAGTCACGATTGGCGCAGCCAGTGTGGTGGTGGCTCCTTTGATCGACACGGTGATTGCCAGCCTGCTGCCGACCGGCAGCCGAACGGTTCTCTATTATGCCGATCGCATCAATCAATTGCCGCTGGGCGTGCTGGGTATCGCGCTGGGCACGGTGCTGTTGCCGGAAATGTCGCGGCGGTTGGCCACAGGTGATCGCGCCGGCTCCGACGCGGCGCAGAACCGGTCTGCCGCGCTGACTTTGCTTCTAACCTTGCCGTTCGTTTTCACCTTTCTCGCCATTCCCGGCACCATCATGCGGGCTATCTTCGCCCATGGCGCCTTCGATCCGGCGGCGGCTACGCTGGCGGGTACCGTGCTCGCGGCCTATGGCGTGGGGCTTCCCGCGATGGCGTTGGTCCGCATCGTAGCTTCGACCTTCTATGCCCGACACGATACCCTGACCCCGGCGCGTGCGACCCTGACTGCCATTGCCTCCAACGTCGCGCTCAAGGTGCTTTTCGTTTGGGGTTTTCACATGGGTGTCGCGGGCGTGGCGCTGGGCACGGCGCTGGGCGCCTGGATCAATGTCGCGATCCTCACCTGGTTCGGCAGGAACCGCGCCTTGCTCGCCATCGAGACCACATTCCTGCGTGCGCTCCCGCCGGCGCTGCTGGCGGCTTTGGCGACCGGCGCTGGGGCGTGGGCAGGCGCGCGGCTGGGCGCCATGGCGCTGACCGGCCGCTATGCCGATATCGCGGCGCTGGCAGGCGCGGTGATCTGCGCCAGCTTTCTCTATGGCGTGGTGGTGCTGTCCTTCCGCACGCGCCTGCCGCTGGGACGGTTGGCGCGATGAGATTGTTTGTGGCGCTCGCCGTTCCTGATCCGGTCGCTCGGAGCATCATGCTCCTTCAGGGCGGCATTCCGGGCGCGCGCTGGCAGAGCCGTGAGCAATTGCATCTCACTTTGCGCTTCATCGGGGAGGCGGACGGACGCGACGCCGCCATGCTGGACGATGCACTGGCGGGGATCGAAGCGCCTGCTTTCGATCTGCAGCTTCACGGCGTGGGCCAGTTCGGCAATAAACAGCCGCATGCCGTGTGGGCAGGCGTGCGCAAATCCGACGCACTGGAGCATCTGCAACGGAAAGTCGACACCGCCATCCGCCGGGTCGGTCAACCGCAGGACGCGCACAAATTCACTCCCCATGTCACGCTCGCCCGGTTGCGCAACCCCGAAGGCCCGAAACTGATCGAGTGGCTGACCCACAATGCGCTGTTCACCAGTGTCGAATTCCGGGTTGGCGCGTTCAGTCTCTATTCCAGCCGGCTCACCAGCGACGGCAGCATCTATGCGGTCGAGCGCGAATATTCCTTGGAGGATTCCAATGTCCAAACTGCCGATTGAGGATTTGCGGACGGCGCTGAAACGGCTGCCGGACTGGCAGCTGGCCGATGGCCGGGAGGCCATTGTCCGCAAATATCAGTTCGTGGATTTCGACGCCGCTTTTGCCTTCATGACCCGGGTGGCCCTTCTGGCAGCGAAGACGGATCACCATCCCGAATGGTTCAATGTCTACAACAAACTCGATGTGACCTTGGCGACGCATGACGCAGGCGGCGTGACGCAGAAGGACATCGATCTTGCCATGGCGATGGATGGCTATGCCGCGCTGATATCAGGCGGAACTAAATGACGTTGTTTAGTCTGACGCCCCAGCGATTGGCGGTCCATAGAAGAACGCTGCCTACCAGCGGCGACAGGATCGCGGCGATCACGAACCATGGGAAGGGCTGGCGCAGCGATATTTTGGCGCCATAGGCGACGCCCATGGACGCCAATATCCAGATGAAAACAAACATCAGCTTTTCGCGTTTTTGACGAGGTCATCGACGACGGAAGGGTCGGCGAGGGTTGAGGTGTCGCCCAGGGATTGGGTATCGCCTTCGGCGATTTTGCGCAGGATACGGCGCATGATCTTGCCCGAGCGGGTCTTGGGCAGGCCGGGGGCGAACTGGATCACATCC
>DATNGI010000026.1:0-4768 GCA_035605955.1 Rhizomicrobium sp. | reverse complement strand
CACGCGCGTGATGATTGGCCGGCGCCGCTCGATCCGAACTTTACGGGTGCTGGCCGAGTGGTAAGCAACGGCAGCGGCCACTACCGCTACGTCACGGTCAGGCCCGGCGCCTATCCCTGGGGCAATCATCACAATGCCTGGCGGCCGTCGCACATCCATCTATCGCTGTTGGGCCCGGCCTTCGCTACGCGGCTGGTGACTCAAATGTATTTTCCCGACGATCCCCTGGTCCCGCTCGATCCCATCGCCAATGCGGTGCCGATGCCTTATCGCGACCGGATGGTGTCGCGCTTCGATATTGACGTCACCGAACCGAGCTTCGCTTTAGGCTATCGGTTCGACATCGTGCTGCGTGGCCGCCACGCCACGCCGATGGAGGCGTAATGGACAATCAGAGCAAGGAACTGTTTGGCCAGACGCCGTGGCAGACCGTGGGACCCTTCTTTCATTATGGCTTAGCTTGGAAAGGGGGCGCCGACCTCACGGGCCAATCTGAACTGGGCGCACGGCCCGATCTGTTTGCGCCCGAACACTATCTTCTGCGCACACCCAAGCCGCGCGGACCGGTCGAAGGCATCGGAATCGAAATCGGAGGCCGGGTGCTGGACGGCGATGGCAAGCCGGTGCCGGATGCGATGGTGGAAATCTGGCAGGCGGATTCCGGCGGGCGATATTATGTGCCGGGCGCGACATTCATCGGCTTTGGCCGCTCGGCCACCGGCAATGACGGCGCGTATCGCTTTCTTACCATTCTGCCCGGGCGGGTGCCCGGACCCGGCAATAGTTTGCAGGCGCCGCATATTGCGGTGGGGGTGATGGCACGCGGCCTCCTCAAGCGGCTGGTGACGCGAATCTATTTCCCGGATACGGAGGGGCTCGACACTGACCCTATTCTGGAACTGGTGCCGACCGAGCGGCGTGATACCCTGATCGCCCGCAGGGAGCACCGGCCAGGAGCCGGTGCGACAAACCAACAGGCTGGCGCCTATCAGTTCGACATAATCCTGCAAGGCGTGGGCGAAACGGTGTTTTTCGATTGCTGAGGCTATGTCCCGATTGATCCGCGATCTGAGCGGCGGCAGCGCCGAAATGCTGGAAATTTTCAGCGATGCGGCGCTGGTTAAGCACGCTTTGGCGTTCGAAGCGGCGCTAGCGGAGGCCGAGGCTGCCGAAGGCCTTCTTACGGCGGACGAGGCGGCACGCATCGCGATTGCCTGCGCACAATTGCCTTTGGATACGGAAACTCTGGCGCTGGAAGTGAAGCATGCCGGTACCCTGGCGATCCCGCTGGTCCATCATCTCCGGCGCAGCCTGGGCGACGACGCGCTGGCGGCAAAAATTCACCGCGGCGCGACCAGCCAGGATGTCGCCGACACGGGGCTGATGCTGCAGGCAAAGGCAGGCGCGGCGGTGATCGCGCGCGAATTGGCGCGCTTGCAGGCGGCATTGGCCCTGCTGGCGGAGCGCATGGCGGCGGTCCCCATGGCCGGGCGAACCTTGCTGCAAAATGCGCTGCCGATCACCTTCGGGCTCAAGGCGGTGCAATGGCTGGCGGCAATCGACGATGCGGCGGCCCGACTTGCGTGGGAGGCTGGCCAGGCCTCGCTCTTGCAATTTGGCGGCGCGGCGGGCACACGCGCCGGATTGGACGGCAAGGGTGCCGCCATCGCCGCGTATATGGCGAAGAAATTGGGTCTGGCATCGCCCTTGCTGCCTTGGCATGCGCGAAGGGGACATATTGCCGGCCTCGCTTCGGTACTCGCGATTGTCACCGGCGCCAGCGCGAAGATCGCGCGCGACATCTCCCTTCTGGCGCAGAACGAGATCGGTGAAGCTTTCGAGCCACGTACGGAGGGTCGCGGCGGCTCATCGGCGATGGCGCATAAACGCAATCCCGCCGGTTGCCAGATCATATTGTCGGCGGCGGCGCGTGCGCCGGGCCTAGCTGCGACCATCATCGCTGCTCTGCCGCAGGAGCAGGAACGCGGCCTGGGCGGCTGGCAGGCGGAAGCGCCGGTCCTGGCCGATCTCTTCATCGTCACGCATGGCGCGGTTGCGGCACTGGCGCCCATGATCGAAGGGCTCGAAGTCGATGGCGCGCGCATGGCCGAAAATCTCAAGGCCGCCAACATCGGCAGCGACATCGGTGAATCTGAAGCGCTGGTGCGGGCAGCCTTGAAGGCGCGATCCTGATGGCGTTTGCGAAGAACGGCGCGGTACGGCTTCACTGGCGGGAGGATGGTGCTGGCCCGACGCTTCTCCTGCTCAACTCTGTCGGTTGCGATCTCAGCTTGTGGGATGTGGCGATGCCGTATCTCTCCGGGTTTCGCGTGGTCCGCATGGACATGCGTGGCCATGGGCAATCGGATTCACCGCCCGGCGATTACGCGCTCGATCAACTGGCGGCCGATGCCATCGCAGTCCTGGATGCGGCGAAGATTGAAAAGACGGCGGTCTGCGGCTTGTCGCTGGGCGGCATGACGGCGATGACTTTGGCCTTGAACGCGCCAGAGCGCGTCTCTTCATTGATCCTGGCTTGCACCTCGGCACAGATGGATCCGGAAGGTTGGAATAACCGCGTCAAGCTCGTGCGCAGTCAGGGCATGGCGGCGGTTGTGGATGCCGTGATGGCGCGATTCTTTTCGGACCATTTCCGCCGCAATCACGCTGCCGAAGTCGAAGTCATTCGCGCAAGGTTCCTCGCGCTCGATCCCGGGGGCTATGCCGGCGGCTGCGCCGCCATTCGCGATATGGCGCTGCTCGACAAGATATCGGCGGTCCGCAAGGCCACCTTGGTCATCGCCGGCGAGGAGGATGTCGCGACACCATTTCAGGGTCATGGCAGCGAAATTCAGAAGCGCATCGCGGGCGCCCGGGTAAAGATGCTTCCTGCGGCCCATATCGCGCCCGTGGAAGCGCCAGCGGCCTTCGCTGCCGCCGTGACGGATTCTCTTTCGGGAGTATCTCATGCCTGACGCGAAGGAAACACTCTACCAGGCCGGCCTCGCCATGCGCCGCAAGATTTTGGGCGCGGCATGGGTCGAGAAATCTCTGAAGACAAGCACGCCTTTTACGGCGGATTTTCAGGACATGATCACTCGCAATGTCTGGAACGAAATCTGGAACCGGCCCGGTCTCGACCATAAGACCCGCCGCCTGCTGACCGTGGCGATGACGGCTTC
This sequence comes from Rhizomicrobium sp., assembly GCA_035605955.1. Taxonomy (GTDB): domain Bacteria; phylum Pseudomonadota; class Alphaproteobacteria; order Micropepsales; family Micropepsaceae; genus Rhizomicrobium. Next base: position 1,586 of record DATNGI010000026.1, on the reverse strand, counting down.
GCTGGGCGCTTGGGAGGAGTTCCGCCTGCATGTCCGCGCCGGTCTGGAGCAGAATGGCTTTACCCAAGACGAACTCAAGGAAGTCTTGTTGCAGGTGGCGGCCTATGCGGGGGTGCCCCGCGCCAACACCGCCTTTGCCGAAGCCGCCAAGGTCATCGAGGACATTGCGCCCCGGGCCTGACGCGGGGCCACGTGAAAGCAAAAACAGAAGCAAAGTTCAAGGATGGATGGGACCATGCCTGCTGCTTATATATGTGACGGTATCCGCTCACCGATCGGGCGCTACGGCGGCGCCCTGGCCAGGGTGCGCTCCGACGATCTGGCGGCTCTAACCTTGAAGGCGCTGCTGGCGCGTCACGAAAAACTCAATCCCAATGCCATCGACGAAGTGATCCTGGGCTGCGCCAACCAGGCCGGCGAGGACAATCGCAATGTGGCCCGTATGGCGGCCCTGCTGGCGGGGCTGCCGGACAGCGTGTCCGGCGTGACAGTGAACCGGCTTTGCGCTTCCGGTCTCGAAGCGGTGGCGCAGGCCGCGCGCGCTATCGTCTCTGACCAGGCCGATCTGGTTCTGGCAGGTGGGGTCGAAAGCATGACGCGCGCGCCTTTTGTGACGGGTAAAGCCGACAGCGCTTTCTCGCGCAGCGCCAGGATCGAGGACACCACCATCGGCTGGCGCTTTATCAACCCTGCGATGGTGAAGGCCTATGGCGTCGATTCTATGCCGGAGACGGCCGAGAATGTCGCCACCGATTTTCAGGTCAGCCGCGCCGACCAGGATGCCTTCGGCTTGCGCAGTCAGCAGCGCGCAGGCGCGGCTGAGAAGCGTGGCTTTTTCGCGGGCGAGATCACGCCAGTTAGCGTGCCCAGTGGCAAAACGGGCCCTGTCCTGGTCGACAAAGACGAACATCCGCGCCCCGACGCGACATTGGAAGCGCTGGCCAAGCTTAAGCCCGTGGTGCGCGAAGGTGGGACTGTGACAGCAGGAAACGCTGCCGGCATCAATGACGGTGCTGCGGCGCTGATCGTCGCGTCGGAAGAGGCCGCGAAGAAGCATGGCCTGACGCCGCGCGCCAGGATCCTGGGCTATGCCACGGCCGGCGTGCCGCCGCGGGTGATGGGGATGGGGCCGGTGCCGGCGACACAAAAGCTGATGGCCAAAACCGGCCTGGCGCTGAAGGACTTCGATGTCATCGAACTCAATGAAGCTTTCGCCGCGCAGGCGCTGGCGGTGTTGCGCCAGCTTGGCATTCCCGACGATGCGGCGCACGTCAATCCCAATGGCGGCGCCATCGCGCTGGGCCATCCGCTAGGCGCTTCGGGCGCGCGGCTGGCATTGACCGCCATGCGCGCGCTGGAGGAAAAGCGGGGCCGTTACGCCCTCGCCACCTTGTGCGTCGGCGTGGGGCAAGGCGCGGCGCTGGCGCTGGAGCGCGTTTAGACCTTATCCCGCCACGTGCAGCACATTGTTGCGCCGGTCTTTGTCCGGAATGACGTGATCCGGATCGAGCGTGACCGATACCACCGGCTCGCCGCTGTCCAAACGGATTTGCGCTTCGGTCTTCTGAATCCAGGTTTCCGCCGGA
>DATNGI010000025.1:0-111346 GCA_035605955.1 Rhizomicrobium sp. | reverse complement strand
TTCGTCTATTATGGCCTGCGCGGGTTGTCGTTGATCTATTTGCCCTTCGCGGATTTCAGCTTTCGGGGCCTGTCACTGTTCGCGATCTTTTATGGCCTGGACTGGATCGCGACCGTGCCGCCCACCCTGGCGCTGACCAATCGCGCCTTCGGCACCCAGAAGGCGCCCGTCATGTTCGGCTGGATCGCGGCCAGCCACCAGCTGGGCGCGGCCGCAGCCGCATTTCTGGCAGGGCTCTCACGCAGCGCCTCTGGCTCCTATCTGGAGTCGTTCGTCGCCGCCGGTTTTGTGGGCCTGGCCGCCGCCGTCGTGGCCCTGATGATCGGGCGCGGCCAGAAGGTGGCAGCAACCGCACCGGCTTGACTGGCCAAGGCGAATCTCGCCGGGCAAGACTTGCCGGGCACGTTCCGAACGCTGTTCGGTATTAGCACAAGATACTGAAATTAAACGATTATCCTAGGGCCCGCTCCGGCACGAAACTGGCAAGAGACTTTGCCAGAAAACAGGCAGAAGCCGAGTTCATGCGCCGCGCACCCTTCACTAAGCGTCTTATCGCCTTCGTCCTGGGCGCCGCTCTGGCGGCTGCCCCCTTCCCGGCTTTCGCCTTCTCGCGGGTCAAGGACCTGATCGAAGTCGAAGGCATCCGAGACAATATGCTGGTCGGCTATGGCCTGGTGGTCGGCCTGAACGGCACCGGCGACTCGCTCAAGAACGCGCCGTTCACCCAGCAATCCATCCAGACCATGCTGGAACGGCTGGGCGTCAACACCCGCGGCCAGACCATGCAGACCAAGAACACCGCCGCCGTGATGGTGACCGCCAACCTGCCCGCCTTTGCCGGCGCCGGTTCGCGCATCGACGTGACGGTGAGCGCCATGGGCGATGCCAAGAATCTCCAAGGCGGCACCTTGCTGGTGACGCCCATGTTCGGCGCCGACGGCCAGACCTATGCCGTGGGCCAGGGTCCGGTCGCGGTGGGCGGCTTTGCCGCGGCGGGCGCCGCGTCCAGCGTAACCCAAGGCGTGCCGACATCGGGACGCATCGCCAATGGCGCGATTGTAGAACGCGAGACCGGATTCCATCTGGCCGATCTCAACCAACTGAAACTCTCGCTGCACAATCCCGACCTCACCACTGCCAGCCGCATCGCCCAGGCGATCAACGCCTATCTGGGCGGCAACATGGCGATGGCGTCCGATCCTTCGAATGTGCAGCTGCGCGTGCCCGCAAATTACACTGGCGGCGTGATGGGGCTCTTGACCGACATCGAGCAGGTGAAGGTCGATCCCGACCAGCCCGCCAAGGTCATCATCGACCAGACTTCCGGCGTGATCGTGATGGGCGCGGATGTGCGTATCTCCACCGTGGCGATCGCGCAGGGTAATCTTACCATCCGGGTCAATGAAACGCCGCAGGTGAGCCAGCCTTCGCCCTTCTCCAGCACCGGCACCACCCAGGTCGTGCCGCGCACCTCCATCCAGGTGGATGACGGCAAAGGCAACAAGATGGCGGTGCTGGATCAAGGCGTCTCGCTGCAGAATGTCGTGGATGGATTGAACGCGCTCGGCGTGGGTCCGCGCGACATCATCTCCATCCTGCAGGCGATCAAAGCCGCCGGCGCGCTCCAGGCCGACATCCAGGTGATCGGCTGATGGACGCGACCCTGCAAACCGCACTCTTGGCAAGTCAGCCGCAAGGCCCGGTCAAGGCGCCATCCGCCGCCGACAACATCGCGGCCGCAACCAAGTCCGCCAAGGAGTTCGAGAGCGTGTTCATCTCGCAATTCCTGGGCTCGATGTTCTCGGGCATCTCTACCGACGGCCCCTTCGGCGGCGGTCAGGGCGAGGAGATGTTCCGCTCCATGATGATGAATGAATATAGCAAGTCGGTGGAAGCGCGCGGCGGCTTCGGCCTGGCGGCGGCCGTGACCAAGCAATTGCTGAAGCATCAAGAGGCGCAACCCGCGCAATGAGCAATACGCTGGAAGACGCGCCGCGCATGGAGCGCCTGATCTCGCTGGCCGAAAAGCTGGTGACGGTGCTGGAAGCCGACATCGCCGCGTTGAAGGCCGGCAAGCCGGGCGAGATGAAAAGCATGGACCCGGAAAATCAGAAGCTTTCGGTCCTCTATGGCCGCGAGGCGCAGAATTTCGACATCCGTATCGCCAAATCGGCGCCGGTGAGCCTGCGCCAGCGCTTCATGGCCATCACCGCCAAATTCCGCGAGGTGTTGCAGCTGCACGCCCGCATGCTGGCCAGGGTGAAGAATGCGTCCGAAGGCATGATCCAGGCCATCGCTCGCGAGGTCGAGCGCATCAACGCGCCGACGCGAACCTATGGACCTCAATCTGGCTATAAAGCTCAGCCTGCCGGACCGATGATTTTTAATCGCGTCGTTTAGATTTTTGCCCCCATCTGTCCGCCAGCTTGGCTTTGCGCTCCGGCTCACGCCTACGCGTTGGCAAGCCCGCTAGCGGACATCTTCCCCCGTCATGGGCTTCGCCCAACGGGGGAAGAAATTCCGCGCCAAGGCGCGCTTCCCTTTCGAGTTTGTTTCGCTAACCCAGGGCTGACAACAGGCTGGTCAGGCTGTCGCTGGCACTGCCGCCGCCGTTGCCTGCGACGATGGATTGGATGTTGCTCACCGCATTGTTGGGATCGGTGTTGAGCAGCGACAGCGCCAGATTGTAGCTGGCAAGCTGCGATGTGGTGGTAACCGAGGCCGCGGCGGCGGTGTTGCCGGGTCCGGGCTTTGCGGGAGGCGGCGCATTGCTCTTCTGATAGGCGCTCTGGATGTTGGAGAGCACGCTCAGAAGCTGCGAGCGCGCCAGATCGGCGCCCATCTTGGTGGAGATGTCCAGCGTGCTGGCGGTGAGGCCCAATCCGTAAGTCGGTGTGGTCGTGCTCTTCGACGTGCTGTTGGTGGACGTCGTGGATTTGCTGCCGGTGGCGGGCGCGGTCAAGGTGCCGGCCCTGATGCCAAGCCGTGCCAAGGCATCGGAATCATGGGGCCCGGAAATCAATTCAATGGTGTTGCCGGCATTGACCGTGATCTTCAGGCCCTCGGCGCTACCGGTGTAATTGGCCGAGGCTTTGCCCACCGCGCCCAGCTGGGCATTGATCTTGTTGGAAAGCGAATCGATGGTCTCGCCCGGACCGATGGTGATGGTGGTGGTGCGGGGCGCGATGCCGTCGATCTTGATCTTGAAGGTGTCGCCCGCCCGAAGCGTGGTCATCGAGGTGAGATCGACCGACTGGTTGAGGCTGATGGTACCGCGCGGCAGACCCAGCGCGTCCAGCACGCTGGAGCCTTGCGGATCGACCGCCAGGCCCGCGCCGGTGGATTGGCCGTCGGCGCCGCCATATTGCTGGGTCCATTGCACGCTGCCATTGGCGTTGAGCGCAGTCGCGAAGGCGTTGGCGACATTCTGGATGTTGCGCTGCTGGCCGGCGAAGGTGCCCATCGTGGTGCCGGTGAGATAGACCGTGCCGTCAGGACCCACCGTCAGCCCGCCGCCCTGATCGCTGGCGGACGTGCCGACATAGGAAACATGCTGCGCGGTGGCGCTCGTGCCATTGTCGGTCATGGCAAAGACAAAGGCATCGGTGCCGCCAGTTGATGCCGTGGCGACGCTGGCTTGGCCGCCCGCGGTCAGATTGCCGTTCGAGGTGGTGCCGGAGACGTAGACATTGCTGCCGGAGACAGCGAGGCCGCCGATCGCGCCGCCGGCTTGCAGTGCGCCCAGATCTTGGGTCCAGACCGGCGCCGAAGTGATGTCGCCATTGGCGTATTTGGTGACGATGGCTTCGCCATTCTGCACACTGGCGACATAGAGGCTGCCATCGCTGCCGGTGGCGGTGGTGCTCACTTGATCGTTGTTGCTGGTGCCGAACTGATTCTCGGAAATCAGATTGCCCTTGGAATCGAATTTGGCGAGATAGGCGTCGGAGCCGCCTTGCGCCGTCTGGCCGGCGCCGATCACGCCGCCGGGAATCGAATTCTGCCCATTGACCGGATTGGCCACCGGATAACCCGACACCGAGCCGCCGATATAGATATTGCCGCTGGCATCCACGCTGACGGCGTTGGATTGATTGTTCGCCAGCGTCTGGATCTGCTTGATCCAGGTCTGACTGCCTTGCGCGTCATAACGGGCGACAAAAGAATCGGCGTTGCCGTTGGCGATGGCGGTGGTGGTGAGGTCGGCGGTGGAACTGCCCGTGACCACCACACCGCCCGACGGATCGAGCGCCACGCCATAGCCATTGGCGGTGCCGGCGCTGCCCAGCAATTTCTGCCACACCACATTGCCGGCGGAATCATATTTGGTGAGATAAGCGTCCTGCGTGCCCTGGTTGAGCTGGCTGCCGAAATTGCCGGTGGCGTTGCCGATCACATAGACATTGCCGCTGGAGTCCACCACCGTGTTGCTGGCGCTGGTGACGCCTGTGGTGGCAGCTTGGTTCGAGGTGAAGACGCCGGTGGGCGTGCCGGACAAGCCTGACAATTTGATCAAGCGCCCACTCTGGTCGGCGGGCGTCGAAGTCGTGTTGGTGCTGCCGCCCTTGGCCGCCGTGGTGGTGTTGGTCTCGGTGGCGATGCCCGAATTTCCCACCATGTAAAGCGATGGTGTCGAGGTCGCCGATAGCGAAATCGTCTCATTGGCGCCGGGCGTGATTTTAAGCCCATAGGTCGCGCCTTTGTCGGATGTAGCGGTTCCGCCCGTCTGCGTTTTCTGGAAGCGGGTGGAGAAGCCGCCGGCCGAAAGCTGCGAATTGATATAACCGATCACATTGCCAAGCGTGAGTGACCCCTGCACCTGGCTGAGATCGATGGCGACATTGGTGGTCACGCCACCCTTCTTCACCGCGATGGTGAAGCTGGAAGAAGCGGAAAGACCCGGTAACGGATTGTCGAGATTGGTATTCGAAACCAGCTGGCGCGTGCTGTAGGTGAAGCCGCTGAAGGCAATGGTTGCGGTCGAAGCGGTTGAAGCCGCCGGCGTCGTTGCTTGCAAAGTGTATTTGTTGAAGCTGGTGGAGGAGAGATATTGCGTCACCTGCGCAAGCCCGGTCTGGAAACGCGCATTCAACCCCGCGAGTTGTCCCGGCGTTTCGGTCGAGCTCTGCGCCAGCTTGGCGAGATAGGAAAGACTGTTGACGGCGTTGTAGAGCGAGAAAAGTTTCTGGTTGTCCTGTTCCAGCTTGGCGTCGCTGGTGGCGCCAGCGGTCAAGGGGACATTGGAGGTATCCAAGAAGTTGGTGGTGGAAAGAACCTTGGCGGTATGGGCGTTGCTCGTGCCCGCCGCTTGCGCCGTCTCCCAGGGCGGATTGTCGTTGGCGGTGGCCTTGTTGCTTTGGCTGGAAGACGAGGGGTTCAAAACATTCTGCGCCGCCACCGCCGTGGGCGATGTGGCGAGCTGGGTCTGGTAATAGCCCAGCAAAACAGAAGGATCTAAGCCCGTAAGCCCAATGCCCGACATATCTTTCCTTGGTCGCACGGCCCCGGTTGGGTAGGGCCGCGCCGATACGCTGCCGCTACCGGCTCCTGGCCGATGCTCCGGCCTGATCGTGCCTTTTCCCGCTTAAGGGCGCCCTAATGACGGGCGCGCAATGCGCACGATGCGGCCCAGAAAACAGGCTTAACGCAGGCTTAAGGCGGCGTGCGCCAAGCTCGGCCCATGCTGCCTGCCCGCAACGCCTATGACCGGGCCCTGAAGCTGTCGTCCCAGGGCCGGCATCTGGAGGCGATTTCCTGCTTCGAAGAGGCCCTAAAAGCCGAACCCAATGACACGCGAACACTGTTCGCACTGGGCAATACAGCCCGCGCTCTGGGCTTGGCCGAGCCGGCGGCACAGTTTTTTCGCAAAGTCCTGGCGCTGGAACCCGAACGGGTCGAGGCCCTGGTCAATCTGGCCAACCTGCTGAGAACCCAGGGCCAATTCGAGGCCGCCGCTCTGCTGCTCGAGCCGGCGCTGGCGCGCAATCCCAACGACACCGATCTGCGCCTGACTTTGGGCTCGGTCTTTCGCGAAGCCGGCGATCATCCCAAGGCGCGCGAACAATATGGCGTCGTCCTGGCGCTTGAACCCAATCATGCCGCGGCGCTGTCCAATCTGGCCGACCTCCTGACGGACGACCGCGATTTCGAGGCCGCAGCAATTTTGTATGACCGCGCCGTAAAGATGGCGCCGCTCAATCCGCAGGCAAGACTTAATCGGGCGGTGCTGCATTTCCTCGCCGGCAATCTGAAAGACGCTTGGCGCGACTATGGCGCGCGCGCGCAGTTACCCGGCAAAGTACCGGCTAGCGAATTGCGCCTGCCCGACTGGCGCGGCGAGCCTTTGAAGCGCACGCGGCTTCTGGTGCGCGCCGAACAGGGCGTGGGCGACCAGACCATGTTCATGAGCCTGATGCCGGACCTGTTGCAGCAGGCTGAAACCGGCAAGGGCTCCGTCATCCTGGAATGCGAACCGCGCCTTGTGTCTTTGGCGGAGCGCTCGTTTCCCGGCGCGACGGTAAAGCCGCAAATGCTCACCAACATGAACGGCATTCCCACGGCTGAATATGGCTGGCTGAAGGTTGCGGGCGGCGCCAACGCCGTGACCCTGATGGGCTCCTTGCCGCGCTGGCTGAGAGGCGATCTTGAATCCTTTCCGGCCAAGCACGTGTTCCTGATGCCCGATCCGCAGGAGCGGAAAGTATGGCGTGAGAAATTTGGCGCGCTGGGCGGTAGCCCGGTCATCGGTATCTGCTGGCGCAGCGGAAAGTCTGGGGGTCACCGCAGCGCGCAATATGCGCCGCCTCAAGCCTGGGGCGCATTTCTGCGCGAATTGCCGGGCGCAATCGTGTCTGCCCAATATGATGCGTCGCCTCAGGAAATCACGGCATTGGAAGAGATGAGCGGGCGAACGATTTTCGTGCCGCCATTCCTGGACCAGAAGAACGAATTGGATCGCACGGCCGCGATGTTGTCGGAACTGGATATGCTGATAAGTGCTCCCACCGCCGTGTCATGGCTGGGAGCAGGCGCGGGAACCCGCACTCTGAAGCTGCTTTACGATACGAGCTGGACAGCTTTTGGCCAGACTTATGAGCCGTTGGCACCGTCTTGTCAGTGCGTGATGCCGAAGGTTCGCGGCGATTGGACGGACGTGTTTGCGCAAGCAGCGGCGGTTATAGCGCGCGCCTAAGCGGCACTTTTTCTTCCCTGAGCGCTGCCGCCAAGTCGGCAGCGATTCGAGTGGCGCCGGAACCGTCCAGCGTGGACAGCCCGGCATTGCGCATGTCGCGGCGGCGCGCTGCGTCATTCATCAACGCTTTCACCTGCACCAGAATGTCGGCGTCCGTGACATGACGGGCCACGCCCAGGGAAACACCCATGCCGGCTGCTTCGAAAGCGGCGGCAGAGCGGGCATGATCTTCCGTCAAACCCAGATAGATCGCGGGCACGCCGAAGGCAGCGAGTTCGTAGGCCGTGACGCCGAAGGCGCAAAGCGCCAAGTCGGCCGAGGTGTATTCCGTAGCGAGATCGTCGGCGCCTTCCACGGTCTCGTAATTGCCTTGCAACGCCACCACCGCGGCCGCCACCTTGGCTGCATCCTTCACGCCTGTGCCGATCACAAAGCGGATGCGGAACGCGGGATCGAGCGGCCTCAGCGCCTGGGCGGCGCGCAAGGTCAGGCCTTGTGGGTCGCTGCCCCCCATCGCCACCAGCAGAATCGGACGCGATGACGGAGCGCTGATTGGTGCCAGATGCGGGTTGAGGCCTAGAAGCGCCCATTCCCAGCCGATGCGGGCGACGGTGCGCGCGCCCGTCCAATCCAGCGCCCGCGCCTGCGGCACCGGCGGATAATAGGCGAAATCCGCTGCCAGCCTTGTGTCGGAGCCGTCGTCGATCACGACCGTGACCGCGATATCGCGCGACAGTTTCTCCAACTCCTGCCGTGACGGGCCTTCACGGCCGTCGAGAAGCAGCATGTCCGGCGTGCGAACGCGGATGAGCCGGGCAAGGTCGTCATGGCTTTCGATCATCATGGCTTCGAAACCGGCGCGACGGATGGGAAGCGCCGCATCGTCCGTACCATGGAGGGCGAACAACACGCCGATGCTTTCGCGGTCCCTGAGCGCGCGGGCCAGCGCAATCATGCGCTTGACATGGCCATAGCCGAATTTGCCGCCACCATCGCAGCGGATCAGCGCCAAACCGCCCGTCGGCTGCAAGGGCTTTTGCCTCACATGATTGTTGATGGCGCGAAGTTCAGGTTCGCGCTCCAGCAGAAGTAACAGATCGGCCAGCGCGGCTTCACCGGCGCGCGCGTTCAAGCGCGCATGCACCGCCTCGACAAAAGCCAGATCGTCCGGCGTGTCGATGGTGAGACGGCCGCCTTCTCGCGCCAGTGCCGGATAGGCTGGGGCGCGGGCGATGGGCACGAAGTCGGGATGAAGCTTGAAATAGCCGGTAACATGCTCGCGCGCTATGGGATCATCGCCTGCATCCATCATCAGCTTGTCCAGGCCGCGTCGGCTAAGCGGATCGACGCCTTCATGGGCGCAAGCTGCGCCCTCTTCCATCATCACATAATCGCCGCTCTGCTCGATCATGCTGACGACCAGATGATCGACAAAACGTGCGTCGATAAAGGGCGCGTCGGACGACACTCGCACAATGATATCGGCATCCAGAATCTCGGCGGCGCGGGCGAAACGCGCCAGCACATCCTCTTCCGGCCCGCGCACCACGGTAATGCCATGCGCCGCGCCGAATTCGACAATGGCTTCGTCCAACGGATTTGCGGTGGTGGCGATGGCAATGTCTTCGATCAGGCTGGATGCTTTCAAGCGATGAACGATGTGCCAGAGCAGTGGCTGGCCCGCGATCGGCTTCAGCACCTTGCCCGGCAGCCGGCTCGAACCCATCCGCGCCTGAATCACAGCGACAATGCGGAGATGTTCGCGACTGCTCAAGCAGCTTCGCCCCGATAGGAAAGGCGCACATGCTTCAACGGCCGCATTCCGTCCGAGGGATCGGCGCGCCATTCGCGGTCGGAAAGTTCGGAAGGCTGCGGGCCTTTATAGCCCGCGCCATCGGCGACCAGACTTTCGCGGATGCGCGCGATCACCGGCGCGATCTCTTCCGGCAGCCAGCAATGGCCGGCGGCATATTCCGCGCCCTTGCCGTCCAGATCGAGATGGAATTCCACCGCGCGCGCACCCCAGCGATGCACGGCACGTTCGATCACGGCGGGCCGGCGGGTGTGATCCGACCAGCCGGTGGGAAGGCCCGTGGCAGAGCGGATGGTGTCGATGGCGGAAAGATTGGCTTCGGCTGCCGGCGTTGGGTAAGCCGATACGCAATGCAGCAGCGTGATGTCGCGCGCGCCGGCCTCCTGAAGACAGCGTGCGGCAGCCCGAATCTCTTCCAGAGTGGCCATGCCGGTCGACAGCACCACAGGTTTTGCAGTGCGGGCGCAGGCCTTCAGCAGGTCGCTGACCAAAAGTTCGTAAGACGCGACCTTGTAGAAATTGACGAAAGGCTGAAGTTCGGCCACCGCTTCCAGGTAGAATGGCGTGCAGGAAAACTGGATTTTGCGAGCCGAACAATGTTCGGCCAGCGGCGCCAGGTGGGAAAGCGGCAATTCCCAGTCCGCCCGCGCCCGGTGTTTGGGGCTGCGTGCCAAGATCTCCGGCGCGAACATGCGGTCGATCTTGAAAAGCTGGAATTTGACCGCGTCGCAGCCCGCATCCGCCGCCGCATCCACAAAGGCCTTGGCGCGGGAAAGATCCCGGCCGTGATTGCTGGAAGCCTCGGCTATGAAAACCGGCTGATGGTGAGTTTCCATTTAACCATTTCTAAAGAGCGCATGGCTAAGAAGCGGTTAACGGGGGCCAGGCCAGCATGAGTCACGCAGCTGCAAATTCCTTCATCCGCGATGGCATCCATGGCGGGCGCCCCGTCGCACGGCGTGAGAGCCACGCGATCATCGAATGTGAAACATGCGGCTTCAAGCATGCGCTGCCTTTGCCCGATGCGCGCGATCTGGAACGCGCTTACCGCGAAGACTATTACGCCACCGAGAAGCCCACTTTCCTTGTGCACGCGGGCGAAGATCAGGCCTGGGCGGAGTTGGCACAGATCGACCGGCTGGAGATTTTTGAATCGCTTCTACCGCCGGACCGCAGGCGGCTGCTCGACATCGGCTGCGGCCCCGGCTTCTTCTTGGAAACGGCGATACGCCGCGGCTGGCTGGCGCAGGGCATCGAACCATCACGTCAAGCGGCGGCGCATGCGCGCGGCCTGGGCGCGACAGTCGTCGAAGGATTCTTCAACGCGGAAAGCGCCGCGATGCTCGGACGCTTCGACGCGGTGCATCTCAACAATGTGCTGGAACATATTCCGGATCCCGCGCATTTGATCGGACTGGCGCATGGCTTGCTGGAGCCCGGCGGTGCCATCTGCATCAATGTTCCCAATGATTTCTCGCCCCTGCAGATCGCGGCGATGGGTGCGGCCGGCACCGATGATTGGTGGGTGGCGCCGCCGCATCATCTGAATTATTTCGACTTCGAGTCGCTCACGGCCTTGCTGACGCGGCTGGGATTTAGATCCAAGGCCCGCACCACCAGCTTCCCGATGGAAGCCTTTCTGATGATGGGCGAGAATTACGTCGGCGATGCCGTGCTGGGCCGCGCCTGCCACAATCGCCGCAAGAAATTCGACCTCGCATTCGAGAATGCCGGCTTGAAGGAAACCCGCCGCGCTTTCTATCGTGCGCTGGCCGAAGCGGGCCTTGGCCGCGAAGCCGTGGTCATTGCGGTCAAGCCGTGAGCGCGCGTCCCTTCTTCATCGTCTCGTCGGGCCGTTCCGGCACCGCCATGCTGCACAAGGCGCTGTCTGCGGTCGCCGGTGTGGAGATGCATCACGAATATATGGTGCAGATCACCCAGCCCCTGGCAATTCGTCGCTATCTCGGCCTCATCAATGGCGGCGAGACCGCGCGCATCATCGCGGAAACCTATGGCGCCGCCATCCGCTACAGCGATGCAAAACATTGGGGCGATTCCTCCAACAAGCTTTCCTGGCTTATTCCCGATCTCGCGCAAGCCTTTCCTAAGGCGCGCTTTGTGCATTTGGTGCGCGACGGGCGCAAAGTCGCGAGCTCCTATTTCCACAAGCTGGGCGCGGAATGTTACGACGACCGTTCCACCGCTACCCTGCAGGCGCATTACGACGACCCGGCCGCGCATCCTGCCCCGCCGCCGGAGAAGAAATATTGGTGGCCGCTTCCCCGTCATGGCAGCGCCGATGCCGCAGCGTTCCGCACTTTCTCCCAGTTCGAGCGAATCTGCTGGCATTGGGCAGAGATCAACCGCCTGATCCTGAAGGAATTATCCCAGCTTCCGGCGGAGCGAACACTGTTCGTGCGGCTGGAAGAATTGCGGACTTCGCCATCGGAAGTGCGCGGGCTCTATGATTTTCTTGGGCTGCCCTATACCGACGTGGCCTATGGCGTTTTCGCCCGGCCCCACAATGTGAATCGGCCGGAAGACCGGCTGCTGGACGGGCGGCAACGCGCGCAATTCGAGGCCATCGCCGGCGATATGCAGGCGCGCCTGGGCTACGCCGACCGCCCCGAATATCTGGTGGCCTATTAAGTCCTTGGTAAGGCTGAACGACCGATCATGGTTACCGGATTATTGACCGGACCTTTTCCATGCGGGCCGATTACTGTGATTTCTGCGGCAGCAACTCCCTCGCCTTTGTCTATCAGCCGGAAGGCTCTACCCGCGGACTGAAGGTCCATCTGTGCCGCCGCTGCGGGCTGGTGCAGAGCACGCCTCGTATCGACCGCACCCAGAAGCGGCATGACGCGGCGGTTTCTGGCGGCGCCGATTGGGGCAATGTCCGCTACGGCAAGGGCTTTCGCACCCAGGCGGCGATGAACGCACTGGCCCGGCATGTGCGCTTCGATGATGCGCTCACACTGCTGGACGTAGGTTCCAACCGTGGCCGTTTCGCAGCCGCTTTCCTGGAAGCCGCGCCCAAGGCCGACGTCACGGCGGTCGAACCCGACGAGCGTTATGCCGATAACTGCGCCGAATTACCTCGCACCAGGCTGGTCCGTTCGCGTATCGAGGATGCGACGCTAGCGGACGCAAGCTTTGACATCGTCCACTCCTGCCACACGATCGAGCATCTGGCGCATCCCTTCGCCAGCCTGAAGGATCATGCCCGCGCGCTGAAGTCTGGCGGGCTTCTGGTGCTGGACGCGCCCAATATCGCGCTGATCGGTGGCGACGACATTCTGGAAGAATGGTTCATCGACAAGCATCTCTATCATTTCTCGGAAACCACGCTCACCCGCATGATCGAGGCCGTTGGCTTCACCATTCTGGAGCGCCCCGATCCTGGCGATCGCATCAATCTTCTGATCGTGGCGCGCAAAACCGGAACGCCGGCGGGCACGGTCGCCGCTGATCCCATGGAAGTGGCGCGCGCCGACAATCTGATCGCGAGTTACACACGCATCCGAGCCGCCAATTGCGCCGCGCTCAGCGGTGCCGCACATGAGCTGCAGAATTTGAGGCCGCAGCGCGTGGCGCTGTGGGGCGCCGGCCGCCTGTTCGATTCTCTGGTGCGAGGTGGCGGCTATGATCCCTCCGACCTGGCGCTTCTGATCGACGCGCATCTGATCGCCCATATGGACAGCCGCCATGGTGTGCGGCTCAGCCCACCGCATGCACTGTCCGGCGCGATGATGGATGTGGTGGTGGTGATGTCGCGGGGCTTCGCCGACGAAATCGTGGCGGAGGTCAAGCGGCTGGCGCCCAAGGCCCGCATCATTCTTTATGCCGACCTTCTGGCGCGCGCGCGTCTCGCCAAGGCTGCCTGAGCCATGAACCAGCAATTCAAAGCGGTGTCTTCAGACACACCCGAAGCCGCGCTTATGGAAAAGCTTGCCAAGGCTGCGCGCTTTATCCGCTGCCATTCGGTCGCCTCCATCTATCATGCGGGCTCGGGCCATCCCGGCGGCGCGCTGTCGTCGGCGGATCTGTTCGCCTGTCTGTATGGCGCGGAAATGAATGTCTGGCCGGGCGCAGTGGATGAGCCGACGCGCGACCGCTTTGTTCTTTCCAAGGGTCACGCCGCACCCGCGCTCTATGCTACCGGCGCCTATTTCGGTTTCTGCGACCGCAAGCAATCGCTGAAGCTGCGCAAGCTGAACAGCCCGTTCCAGGGCCATCCCCATGTGCTGGACTTGCCTTGGGTCGAGACATCGACCGGTTCGCTGGGCCAAGGCATCTCGGTCGCCATCGGCATGGCGATCGGGCTTCGGCTCCAGAAAATCCCCGCCCGCGTTTACACCATGCTGGGCGACGGCGAATTGCAGGAAGGCGAGGTGTGGGAAGCCGCAATGTCAGCCGCGCATCACAAGCTCGACAATCTGTGCGCCGTGATCGACTACAACAAATTGCAGAGCGACAATCACAATGACGCCATCATGCGGCTGGAACCCTTGGCGGACAAATGGCGCGCGTTCGGTTGGTCGGTCGCGGAAATCGACGGCCACGACGTACCGCAAATTCTTGAAGCCCTGCGCCAGGCCGGCGCCACGCGGGAGAAACCGTCAGTGATCATCGCCCACACGGTCAAAGGCAAGGGCGTGCCCTATATGGAAAACATCCCCGCCTGGCATGGCAGCGTAAAGCTGACGCCGGCACAGACCGAAGAAGCGCTGACCGCGCTGGGCGCGAGCAAGGACGAGAGCAAGGATTTCATGCATGTCTCTTAATTCGCCTGCCGCTTTGCTCCATGAGGCGGGCGCTCCGGCGTTGATCGCGAACAGCGACTCTTTGCGCGAAGCCTTCGGCAAGGCCCTCTCAGCCCTGGGTGACGAATTCCCCAAACTGGTTGTGCTGGATGCCGACATCGCGGGCGGCACAGGCGCGCATCATTTCCGCAAAAGCCACCCCGACCGGCTGATCCAGTTCGGCATCGCAGAGCAGAACATGATGGCGGCGGCCGGTGGCATGGCGGCGGTGGGGCTGATCCCTATCGTGACCACATTCGCGGTTTTCTGTCTGCGCGCCATCGAACAGGCACGCCTCTCGCTGGGTTATGCCCGCCGCAATGCCAAGATCGTGGCCAGCCATCCCGGCCTGGATGTCGGTCCCGATGGCGGCTCGGCCCAGGCACTGGAGGACCTCGCCGCATTCCGCGCCATTCCCGGCATGACGGTGATTTCGCCCGCCGATCCGACCGAGATGGCTTTGGCCACACGCGCCATCCTGGAATATGACGGACCGGTCTATATGCGCACGGGTCGAAGCCCCTGCGCTAGAATTTTCGGCGACGATCACAAATTCGAAATCGGCAAGGGTCAGATCCTGCGCCACGGCCATGACGTCACCATCGTGGCTTGTGGCGCGGAAGTGGCGCGCGCGCTGGCGGCTGCCGATGCGCTGGCCGAAGACGGCATCTCCGCCCGGGTGGTCAACATGTCCACCATCAAGCCCATCGATACGAAACTGCTATCGGCTTGCGCGGTGGAAACCGGTGCGCTGGTAACGGCGGAGGACCACAATATCCATGGTGGATTGGGCGGCGCGGTGGCCGAAGCCCTGGCCCAAAGCACACCCTGCCCTATCGAATTCGTGGCCGTAAAAGACACGTTCGGCGCATCCGGCGAACCGGAAGAACTGGCGCACCATTTCGGCATCTCTGCGCCCTTCATCGCCGATGCGGCGCGGCGCGCGATCGTCCGGAAAAAGAAATGAGCCGCTTTTCACTTGCGGGAAAATGCGCCGTCGTTACCGGCGGCAGCCGCGGCATCGGCCGCGCCATCGCATTGGGCTTGGCAGAGGCCGGCGCGGATGTTCTGCTCACCTATCGCGAACAGGCTGCCGAAGCCGATGCCGTGGCGAAAACCATCGAAGCCAAGGGCCGCCGCGCCAAGGCAGTCGCGATGGATGTCACCGACCGCGCCAGCATCGTCTCCGCGGCCGGAGCGGCGGAAGAATTCGGCCCGATCTCCATCCTCATCAACAATGCCGGCATCAACAAACCCACCGACTTCGACCAGGTGAGTGAGACCGATTGGGACGCGATCCTGGCGGCCAATCTCAAGGGACCCTTTCTGGCCTCGCAGATTTTCCTGCCGCTGCTGAAAAGCGCGGGCGGCGGCGCCATCGTGCATATCGGCTCGGTCAGCGGCCAGTATGGCGGCCCGCGCACCGCGCACTATGCGGCATCAAAGGCGGGCCTGATCTCGTTGTCGCAAGTGATCGCCCGCTTCGGCGCGCAGTATGGCGTCCGCTCCAATGTGGTGGCGGCCGGCCTGATCGCCTCGGACATGGCCGCGGGCGGCATGCAGGCTGTCAGCGTGCAGAAGGCGGCGGACAATATTCTCTTGAAGCGGATGGGACGGCCGGAGGAAGTGGCCGACGCGGTGGTGTTCCTGGCAAGCGAGGCGGCGTCCTACATCACTGCGCAAACCATCAACGTGAATGGCGGCCTGTACTTCTGATGGATAAGCACTTCTGATGCACACCGGAAAGACATTGCTGATCGTCTCGGGCGGCATCGAAGCCGCCGACGCGGCCAAACGCGCCAAGGAGATGGGGCTGCATGTCGTGGTCTCCGACATCGACGCCGAAGCGCCCGGCTTTGCTTTCGCCGATTCCTGCCTGATTGCCGATGTCTATGGCCCGATGGAGACGGCCGCGGCCGCCGAACGCTATAGCCGCAAGATCCGCAAGATCGACGGCGTGATCTGCGTGGCGGCGGATGCGCCGGTTACCGCCGCAACGGTGGCGCAGCGCCTGCGCCTGCCAGGGCTTCCCGTGCATGTGGCCGAACTCGCTTGCGACAAGCTGGCGATGAAGCGCTGTTTCCGCTCCGCCGGCGTGGCCGCGCCCTGGTTTCAGGAAGTGGCGACGCCGCAGGAATTGCAGCGCATCGCCATCGAGCGGGGCCGCGATCTGGTGATCAAGCCGGTCGACAGCCGTGGCAGCCGGGGCGTGCAGCGCATTGCCCAAGTCGAGGATCTGGCCAAGGCCTTCATGCTGGCGCGCTCCTATTCGCCCAGCGAACGTGTGATGGCAGAGCAATATCTGGAAGGGCCGCAGGTTTCGACGGAATCCGTCATCAGCGGCGGACACTGCTTTACGCCGGGCTTCTCGGATCGCAATTACGAATATCTCGACCGCTATGCGCCCTTCTTCATCGAGAATGGCGGCGATCTGCCCAGCAGTCTGTCGCCCGACATCCAGGCGAAGGTGCGCGATCTGGTGGCGCGCGCGGCCGCCGCCATGGGCATCACCGACGGCACCGTGAAAGGCGATATCGTTATCCATGACGGCGAGCCTTATGTGATCGAATTGGCGGCGCGCCTGTCAGGCGGCTTTTTCTGCACCCGCGAGATTCCCTTGAATACCGGCGTGGATTTCATCGGCGCCGCCATCCGCGTCGCGCTGGGAGAGAATATCGGCGAAGCCGACATGACACCCCACCAGGCCGTGCCGGTCGTGCAGCGCTATGCCTTTCCCAAACCCGGCAAGGTCATTGCCATCCATGGCGCGGAGGATGCCCGCCAGGTTTGCGGCGTGGCCGAACTGATCGTCACGGCGCGGGTCGGCGACATCATTCCGCCGGCCGGCGACAAGCGGCCGTCCGGGGCCATGGTGCTTGCTACCGGCGCAAGCCGCGAGATCGCGCTCAAAGCCGCCAATGACGCGCTGGCGCTGATTCGGATCGAAACCGCATGAACGCGCCGCTCCGTTCCGCAGCTATGGGCGCTTCGAGCGGATTGAGCGTCTTCGCCTTCTTCCATCTCAATCTGGCTTTTTCGTCGATCGAGGAGGAGCAGCGCGGCGACGTCATTGCGCGTTGTTATTGGCCTTTGCTGCGGTTGGCCGAGCGCGTCGGACCGATCGGGATCGAAGCATCCGGCTATACGCTGGAAGAGATCGCCGCACGCGACCCGCGCTGGATCGAGAAGGCGATGAGCCTGATCGCGCGCGGGCGGATCGAATGGATCGGCTCCGGCTATAGCCAAATGATCGGACCCTTGGTCCCGGCGCGGGTGACGGCGGAGAATTTGCGTCTAGGCCTTGAGGTCTATCGCACGCTCCTGGATGCGCGTCCGCGCCTCGCCCTGATCAATGAGCAAGCCTATTCCGCGGGTCTGGTGGGGCTTTATCGCGACGCCGGCTATGACGCCATCATCATGGATTGGGAGAACCCGGCCGCCAACCATCCCGAATGGCCACTCGAAACGCAATATCTGCTGCAGCGCGCGCGGGGCACCGATGGCCGCGATATCGCATTGATCTGGAGCAACACCACCCTCTTCCAGCAACTGCAGCGCTTCGCCCATGGCGATATCAGCCTGGACGCTTATCTGGGATTCGTGCGCAAGCGTGCCGACGAGACGCCCCGCGCGCTTTGCCTCTATGCCAGCGATGCGGAGATTTTCGATTTCCGCCCCGGCCGGTTCCGCACCGAGGAGAAGCTCTCGGAAGAAAGCGAATGGACGCGGCTGGAACAAGCCTTCGCCGCCGTAGCGGCTTCGCTGACGGCGCCGTCTGGCATTCTGTCGCTGATTGAGCAACCGCATGCGGGCCAGCCTCTGTCGCTGGAAAGCGCCGCCTGTCCGGTGCCGGTGAAGAAGCAGCGCAAATACAATCTGGCGCGCTGGGCGGTGACCGGGCGGGACAATCTTGCCATCAATGCAGCGTGCCAGCGGATTTATGAGGGCATGTTGGGCAGCGCCGAGCCGGACTGGAGAGAGCTTTGCTATCTCTGGGCCAGCGACTTCCGCACTCATCTGACGGAGAAGCGCTGGAACATCTATTGCGAAAGGCTGCGGGCGGCCGAAGCCCACTGGAGCGTGAAGCTGCCGGACGTGCCGAGGGTGCAAGGCGCGGCGGTCACCGCGCGCCATTTCCGTATCGAGACGCCGACGCTCACCGCCATGCTCGACCGGCGCCGCGGGCTGGCATTGTCCAGCCTGCAATTCCACGGGCAAAAGAAACCAACACTGGGCGGGCTGCCGCATGGCACCTTCGACGAAATCGCGCTGGCGGCAGATTGGTATACCGGCGACAGCGTGTTCGAAGCGCCGGGTGAACATAAATTGACCGATCTGGAATGGTGCGAGCCGCAAACCGCGCACCAGGAAAACGGCGATGTAACTGTATCCGCCACAATCGAAACACCGAAAGGCAGGATCGAAAAGCATTTGCGCTTTTCAGCCGCGACCCCGCGCGTCGATTTCGATCTCATCTTCGACTGGCGGGACTGGAGCAAGGGTGTGCTCCGGCTGGGCCATTTCACGCTTCTGCCCGATGCCTTCGACAAAAGCCGGCTGCGGTTCGCCACTAGCAATGGCGGTGCGCGCGAGGAATTTTCATTGGCGGGGACCCAGATCGATCATGGAGCGCCGGTGTCGTTCCTGGTGTCGTCCAGCCACGGCTTCGGCATGACGGAAGGCTGGGCGGAAATCGGCGACGGCGAAACAGGTCTGCGTATCGAAGTGGATCGCGCCACAGCGCCGCTTCTGGGCCTGCTCACCCATCGGCCTTCCGGCGACAAGCTGTTCTGCCAGATCCAGCTGTCGGCGCTGGAGTTGGACGATACGCGCAAGCCCGACGCCTATCGCCCGGGGCCGCGCCGCTTCCGCTTCGCTGTTACGGCGGTCTGATCCGTCCGCCACAAAAGCCTGCGGGCGACGCCCCCCGGCATCGCCCGCCTGCCATTCCCACCCACGAAGAAACCCCTACGCCCCGGGGTGAACGCCGCCTTCTGGCGGTCGTTCCTATTCTGAAAGGGCCAGGGAATTGACGGGCATGGATTGCGCCATGCCCGTCTTTTCCGGAGGCTATTAACCGCCCTGGAACAGACCCAGGATGGTCTGGGGCGCCTGATTGGCAATCGACAGCGCCTGGATGCCCAGCTGCTGCTTGACCTGCAGCGACTGCAGCGAAGCGCTTTCCTGCGCCATGTTGGCGTCCACCAGATTGCCGATGCCGATCGTCAGCGTGTCGGACAGGTTCTGAGCGAACGTCGCCTGGATCGAGAACTTCGCCGCACCGGCCGACAATTTGGCGAGAGCCGCGTTGACGTTGGTGAGCGAGGTCTGGATGGTGGCAACCAAGGTCGAGGCTTTGGCCTGGGTCGAGATGGTCGCAGTCGAAGCCAGAGTCACATTGGTGCCGCCCAAGCTCAGATTCTGCGCCGACGTCGTGATACGGCGAGTGCCGTCGGCGGAAGCCAGCGCGGTGATCTGCGTGGTGGAACCGTCGACCAGGTTGAAGCCATTGAACACCGCATTCTTCACGATCGTGGTGATCTGATCGCGCAGCGCGGTGAAGTCGGAGTTAAGGGCCTGACGGCTCGCGGTATCGAGCGAGGAGTCAGCAGCGGACAAGGCCTTCTGTTTCAACTGGATCAACAGGTCCGAGATCGACTGACCGGCGGACAAAGCGACGTCGATCGAAGACGTGCCGTTGTTGATCGAATTGATAACCGAAGTATAACCCGCAACCGCGCCGCGCTGATTCTGCGCGATCGCATAGATCGCACCGTCGTCGCGGGCAGAGGCGACTTTCATACCGCTGTTGATGGCTGTCTGGGTCTTGGCCAAAGCACCTTGAGTGGCGCTGAGGTATTGCAGGGCGGTCAAGGCACCCGCATTGGTATTGACGCTAAAAGACATTGGTCTCTCCGTTCTGGTGTTGAGCTCGAGGCTCGATTGGGCGTTTTGCCCGGAGGACCATTAGGCAAGCCGCGTGCCGCGCCGGATTTAGATTCGCTCAACCATCGATTTTGCGCCACATAGGTAAATGCGCCCCGGCAAGAATTTTCCAGCTCGCGCAGAGCCCGGCAGAATTTGCCGCGAAGAGGAAATTTTTGCCGACCCGCGGCGGCAAATATTTCCACTTTGAGGAAAAGACATGGCGCTTTTGTTGGAAAAATTCCGGTGAAGAAACATGCTTATCAATAAGTTGATCCCCCATCTGGGCGCCGGCTTGGCTTGACGTCCGGCTCGCGCCTACGCGTTGGCAAGCCCGCTGGCGCCCGTTCGCCACGCTGTCGCTAGCGAACTCCCCCGCCAACGGCTTTGCCGCGCGGGGGAAGAAATCCCGTGTGTGATAGGGCCAATGAAAAGCGCGCAAAAAAAGAGCGGCGCTCGCGCACCGCTCTTTCCATGCGTGGATGAGAAAGTTTAGCCGTTACCGAACAGCGACAGGATGGTCTGCGGCGCCTGGTTGGCGATCGATAGAGCCTGCACACCCAATTGCTGCTTGACTTGCAGCGACTGGAGCTGAGCGCTTTCGTCGGCCATGTTGGCGTCCACCAGATTGCCGATGCCCGCGGTCAGCGTGTCGGCCAGCTTCTGGGTGAAGGTCGCCTGGATCGAGAACTTCGCCGCACCCGCCGACAGCTTGGCCAAGGCCGAGTTGACGTTGGTGAGCGAGGTCTGGATTACGCTGATCAAAGCAGAGGCCTTTGCCTGGGTCGAAACCGTGGCGGTAGACGCCAGAGTCACGATGGTACCGTCCAGGCTGAGATTCTGGGCCTGGGTGGTGATACGGCGGGCGCCGTCGGACGACGCCAAGGCCTGAACCATATTGGTCGAACCGTCGACCAGGTTGAAATTGTTGAACACCGCATTCTTGACGATCGTGGTGATCTGATCGCGCAGCGCGGTGAAGTCCGAGTTCAGCGCCTGGCGGCTCGCCGTGTCCAAGGACGGATCGGCGGCGGACAGCGCTTTCTGCTTCAGCTGGATCATCAGATCCGAAATCGACTGGCCGGCGGAAAGCGCGACGTCGATGGCGGAAGAGCCGTTGTTCAAGCTGTTGATGACGGACTGATAGCCCGCCACCGCGCCACGTTGGTTCTGGGCAATGGCATAAATCGCACCATCGTCTTTCGCCGACGCAACCTTCAAACCGGAATTGATGGCATTCTGGGTCTTGTTGAGCTGACCCTGGGTCTCACTCAGATATTGCAGCGCCGTCATCGCGCCGATGTTGGTGTTGACGCTAAAAGACATGGGGGGTTCTCCATTACTTCAGTCGATGGGTGGCGCGCCTTCTACGGTGCCCGGGCGTATGGCCCGACCGGACTTTTGCAACCCCGATGCCAGCCGGTTTAACTTATTAAACTATTGATTTTGTTTGCATATACCGTCAACGAGGTCGCCCTCGGTTAGGCACGATTTGCCCAGCCCGGCAGTTATTGCCCAACAGACGAGGCACCAAGGGCAGTGCGCCTTGGTCGTGCCCCGCCTCCCCCTTGCGCGCGTTAGCGCGCTGGAGGGGGAGGCGTCTCTGAGCGCTTGCGCGAAAGAGACGGAGGGGGTCATCAAAAAACAAAGAGCCGGCGCGTTGCCGCGCCGGCTCTGGATGCCCCCTGAAACTGAAAGACTTTGTTCGTCGCGGTTCCGGACGGAAGCGCCGAGCGCCAGCGTGGTGGCAACCGGTTCCGCCGGTACGCGTTCTTCGCTGCCGCTCAGAACCTACCGGCTCCCGGAACCGCTCTAGCCGGCCTTGGCCTGCAGGCCCTGCATGATATTACGATTGATCTCGATCAGCGGATCGAGCGGCGCCCGCTCGCGCGCCACCTTGCGGGAATATTTCGACACCCAAAGCGATAGCGACACGATCTTGGCGCGCAGATCCTGGGTCAGGCCATTGCGGTCGTCCATGCAATCCGCCGCCAAGGTGCGCCACATGCGCTTGTTCCAGTCGATCGCCTCGATCAAAGGTGCGCCTTGCGAATTCCTGTTCTTGGCGTCCAGCAGCGCGCCAGTCACCTGACCGAACAATCGGTATTCCGTGGCGCGGGGATCTTCAACTACGCGCTGAACGTTTTGATAGGCTTGAAGGGTCATAATTCAGTCTTTCCTGTTCGTAGTCGAATAACCGGCGGCAGGCGATCAAAGCCTTGTAGAAATTGCCCTGGGTGACGTCGCGGCTGATCTCCACACAGGTGGCGAGCACCTGGCGGTTTTGGAGCGCGCCCATGAATTCGCTCATGCGCAGCGCGAATTCGGTATAGGTTTCCTCACTGTTTTCGGCATCCAAGTACATCATCATGATGGCGAGATAGACCAGGCGCGCCGGCGTTTTGGCGTCCTTGGGCTGCATGATGTCCTTTTCGCGCAGAACACAGGCCTTGTTCTGGATGACAAGGCTGGTGCGCTTGTCGCCATTGGCGAGAACGGCGCCGTTGAGCACGAATTTCTCGCCCGGTTTGAGCGACAGTTTCAGAGGCATGCGGGGGGTCCTTGCCTGTCTGGAAGTGTGACCATAGCGAGGCAGAGTTAATAAAAGCCTGATGCTTCGCGGCTTTCCATTCACGGGCGGTTAAACATAACCGGCTTTGATGGGGGCCGATTTTGCATCCGAAAGACAGCCCCGATGGCCAGCGCAGCAGCCTTGAAAAGTATCGATTCGTTAAGCGGCGTTGACGCAAGGCTGGAAGCGCTGGACCGGCTGGAGAAGCTCACCGAGGAAGCCGCGGCCGAAATCGCGCGCCACCGTTCCAATCTGCTTCTGAAACGCGGCATCCGCGCCTGGCGCAAAGGCGAGATCGTGCGCGCCGGTCAATGGGCGCTGAAAGCCACCGAAGTCGATGGGACCAACGCCAAAGCCTTTCATGTTCTTGCCATGGCTTTGGAGCGCATGGGCCATCAGCACAAGGCACTGGTCACTTATGAGCGGGCTTATCAGCTCGATCCGAAGGATCCCGAACTGCTCATCAATCTGGGCCTCACCGCCTGGAATCTGAAGATGAACGAAAGCGCGGCCGGACTGTTCAAGCGCTATATCGACGCCTGCCCGCATTCGCCGCTCGGTTACAACAATCTGGGCAGCGTGCTCTACGATCTGGGCCGGCCCGATATCGCCATCGAGACACTGCGTCAGGCGATCTTCTCCATGCCGCAGGAAGCCATTCTGTGGAATTCGCTGGCGACGGTGCTGGCGGAAGATGGGCGCGCCGAGGAAAGCCTGGTTTTTTACCAGGAGGCCGTGCGGCTCGAGCCCGGCTTTGCGCGAGGCTATCACAATCTGGGATACGCCTATCAGCATCTGGGTCAGCTGGAAGAAGCGTTGGCCAATTACGACAAGGCGCTGGAGCTGGCGGTCGATCCCGCCGAGCGCATGGAGTCGCGGCATTCGCGCAGCATCTGCCTGATCGGCGCGGGCAAGATCGAGGAAGGTTTCCGCGAATATGAGATCCGCAACGATGAGCGGTTCCGCGCCTATTTCCATCACATGATCAAGGCGCCGCGCTGGGCGGGAGAGCCGTTGGAGGGGCTGAAGCTTCTTCTGGTGGGCGAACAGGGTCTGGGCGACGAATTCATGTTCGCCAACATCCTGCCCGACGTGATCCGCGACTTAGGCCCGGACGGCAAGCTGCAGATCGCGGTCGATCCCCGCCTGGTGCCGCTGTTCCAGCGCAGTTTTCCGGACGCCGAAATCGGCACCTATGACGATCGCACCTTGATCGACGATAACGGCAACAAGGCGCTGAGGCTCATTCCCTTCGCGTCCCATGGCAACGAGCCCGACATGTGGGCGCCGATGGGCACGGCGCTGCATGTCTATCGCAAATCGCTCCGGGATTTCCGGCACGAGGCTTTTCTAAAGCCCGATCCGGCGCGTGTGGCGGAATTCCGCGAGAAGCTTTCGGCGCTTCCTGGCAAGAAGATCGGCGTCTGCTGGCGCTCCATGATGCTGGAGGCCAAACGCGCCAAATATTTCAGCCCCATCGATGGCTGGGCGCCGCTGTTGAAGACGCCGGGTGCAAGCTTCGTCAATCTGCAATATGGCGACTGTGCCGCCGAACTGGCACGCGCCGCCGAGGAGCATGGTGCGACCATCCATCAGGTCGAAGGCCTTGATCTGCGCAGCGATATCGACGGCACGGCGGCTTTGGCCGCTTCATTGGATCTGGTTCTGTCGGCGCCCACGGCGGCGGCAGCGACGGCAGCGAGTGTCGGCGCGGAAGTCTGGTTCCTCACCGCGGGCCGCACCTGGCCGCAATTGGGTACCGATGAATATCCCTGGTACGCCAAGACACGCGTCTTTTCGCCCGACCAGTTCGGCGATTGGGCGGCGTTGATGCCACAGGTCGGCGCCGAATTGGCGAAGTTTCTGCGCTAAACCGGAAACACGAAAGGCCGGCCCCGCGATTTGGGATTCCAGCCGGCGTCCCGGGCGCGGCGGATATCGCTTTCCAGGGTTTCGCTGCGTACCTCAGGGCGCGCCGTCTTGCCGCCGGGCATTTCCTGAAAGGGATATTCCAAGATCAGCTCGCGATGGGCTTCGTCCGTGCGAATGACCGAAAAGCGCAAACCAGTGTGATCGCCGGATGGGTCCCAAATCTGTTCGCTCTTGAGCGTCCAGCTGAGAGGATAGCCATCCAGCACCAGCGCACCGGAAAGATCGCGCTTTCGTCTCTTGGTCATGCTGCCATTACCGTCAGAGCTGATGTTGGATTAAAGACAGGATAGAGGCTTGGTTGGGCGAAGCGGCCACCCGGATCTCCCGAAAATCGTTTCTATCGAGGACCTTGGCTGCATTCTCGCTGATGCAGAGCCCGATCAGATTTTTTGTCGTCAGCCCGGCTTGGCGCACGCAGGCGGCGAAGATTTCCGCGCTGCGGGGCGAGAAGAACAGGGCCGCGTCCACCTGCCCCTGAGCCAAGGCGCGCCGCGCCTCGGAAGGCAGTTCGGTCGCGGAGACGACCCTGTACAGATTTTCCCGCCGAACCTCAAAGCCCATGGCGGTCAGGGTATTAGCCAGAACGCCGGGCGCCTCCTCGCCCGCCACATGCAGCAGCGGACCTTTGGCGGGATCGGCCCATTCGCGCGTGTTGGCGGCCAGCGCGGTCGCGTCGCCCGCGGAATTCCGTATACGGAGGAACCCAACCTTTTCCGCCGCCGCCGCCGTTTGAGGCCCGACCGCAAAGACGGGCATGCCGCGCAATGGGGTTCGCGCCGCAAGCGCGCGTACGCCATTGGCGCTGGTGGCAAGCACGGCTTGGACACCGTCAAGCGCAAGTGGCGGACCGGGTTGAAATTCCACCTTAAGCAGGGGAGCCAGGATCGCCTCATGCCCTTTTTCCGCCAGCCTTTGGGCGATCTCGGCGCCGTCTTCGGCCGGGCGGGTGACAAGGACTTTCATTTGTATCGCTCTGGCGCTGTTTCTGGTTTAGAGGGAAGCCTTTAGCGGGATGCGGACGGATTGAAAACGCTCACCATATTAGGCCTGGAAACCAGCTGCGACGAGACGGCGGCGGCCATTGTGCGCGGGCGTCCGCCCGGGCCCGGCGCGATCCTTTCCAATATCGTGTTCAGCCAGAACGAAGCACATGCACCCTATGGCGGCGTGGTGCCGGAAATCGCCAGCCGCGCGCATCTGGAGATATTGGACGGTGAGATCGAACGCGCGCTGTCCGAGGCCAATCTCGCATGGAACGACATCGACGCCGTCGCCGCCACGGCGGGTCCTGGCTTGATCGGCGGCGTGATGGTGGGATTGACCACGGCCAAGGCGCTGGCACTGGGTCTCACGAAGCCTTTGATCGCGGTCAATCATTTGGCCGGTCATGCACTGACCGCGCGCTTGACCGCGGGCGTCGCATTTCCGTTCCTGCTGCTTCTGGTGTCCGGCGGCCATTGCCAGCTTCTGGCGGTGGCGGACGTGGATGACTATCGCCTCTATGGCGCCACGATGGATGACGCAGTGGGCGAAGCTTTCGACAAGACGGCGAAGATTTTGGGCCTGCCCTATCCCGGCGGCCCTAATGTGGAAGCGCGCGCGCGCCACGGCAACGCCAAAGCCTATGCGCTGCCCCGCCCGCTTCTGGGACGCGACGGCATGGATTTTTCCTTTTCCGGCTTGAAGACGGCGGTGCGCCAACTGGCGAGCCAGGGCGGGCTTAATGTCGATGACGCCTGCGCCTCGTTCCAGGCGGCGGTGATCGACATTTTGCGGGACCGCACCCAACAGGCGCTGGTGAAATTCCGTGCGGATTTTCCGGAAAATACGCGCCCGTCTCTGGTAGTGGCGGGCGGGGTGGCGGCCAATCAGGCGATCGGTTCCGCGCTCAAGGATCTGGCGCAACGTCACGGCTTTGAGATTTCCGTGCCGCCGCCTGCCTATTGTACCGACAATGCGGCCATGATCGCGTGGGCCGGGCTCGAGCGTTTCGCGCTGGGCAAGCGCGATCCCCTCGATGTCAGCCCACGCGCCCGCTGGCCGCTTCACGCATCAGGCGAAGGCAACCACAGCGGCCAGCGCCAGAATGGCGCTTAGCGCGATGACGAAACCGTTCAGCGCCTCGATGATGAAGCTGCTCAATTCGGTATTGGCCTCGGCCGGGCCGGCGACATGGTTGGAAAACATGGTCATGGAAAACTCCCTCAAAATCCGGTCCCAAGACAGCTTGGAACCTCATGCTGCACTGCAATATGGTCCGTACAGGGAGGGTTTCAAGCCACGGAAAAGTGACAATTCGAACACTGTTCGAACGTTAACGGGCGCGTCAGGTAAGCTATTGATTATGAACGTGAATTGTCGGCGTCAGATGACGCCGTTAATCCATTACGCATTTGCAGCATAAGAGGGTTGCGTTCCATGAAAATCGCCACCTGGAACGTCAATTCGGTCCGCCACCGGATCAACCTGGTAACCCGCTTTTTGCGAGAGCATCAGCCTGATGTCCTGTGCCTGCAGGAGACCAAGGTCATCAACGAACTTTTCCCCAAAGCGCCCCTGGCCAAGCTGGGCTACGAGCACCAAGCGATCCATGGCCAGAAGGCCTATCACGGGGTAGCGGTGATTTCGCGGCTTCCCTTCGCCAAAACCGGCACCCAGGATTTCTGCCGCGAGGGCCATGCCCGGCACATGGGCGTCACATTCGCCAATGGACTGGAGCTGCACAATTTCTATGTCCCGGCCGGGGGCGACATTCCCGATCCGGAGAAGAACGGCAAATTTGCCCACAAGCTGCATTTCCTGGGCGAGATGGCGAAGGTCTTCGCCAAGCAAAAAACCAAACGCAAGAATCCGGTGATGCTGGTGGGCGATCTGAACGTCGCGCCGCTGGAAAATGATGTCTGGAGCCATAAGCAGTTGCTGGACGTGGTGAGCCACACGCCGGTTGAGACGCAGCTTTTGGGCGAAGCGCAGGACGCCTTCGAATGGACCGATGCCACGCGCGCCTTCATCCCCGCCAGTGAGAAGATCTATTCCTGGTGGAGCTACCGGGCACAGGATTGGGAAGCCTCGGATCGCGGCCGCCGCCTGGATCATGTCTGGCTCAGCCCCGGCCTCAAGGGCGCGCTCAAATCCCAGACCATCCTGAAAAAGATGCGCGGCTGGCAGAAAGCGTCGGACCATGTGCCGGTCATTGTTGAGGTAGACTTATGACGGGGTCGCGCGGCCCCGGGCGCGGGCGCGCCCAATTAATTGATGGGCGCCTCCGGCGCCGCTCGGAAACCCGCTCGCCGCTACCGCGGCTCTCACTTTTCCTGGCCGTCGCTCCATGAGGATCGCCCTCTTTCGCCATGGCCCCACGCTATGGAATGGGCAAGGCCGCATCCAGGGTCATACCGACATTCCGTTGAGTGACGAAGGCGTGGAAAAGATGCGCGGCCTGCTGCCCCCCGCGCCCTTCGACAAAGCGCGCGCCTTTGTGAGCCCGTCACGCCGCGCGCGTCAGACCGCCGAAGCAATGGGCCTGGTGGATGCCGTCTGGGATCCGCGGCTGATGGAGCAGAATTGGGGCGAGTGGGAAGGCTTGAGCCGCGCCGGCATTCTGGCGCGGGATGGCGAAGATGCCTTCCGCCGCGCCGGCTCGGAAAATGGCGACGCCTTCCGGCCGCCGGGCGGGGAATCCACCGCTGAGCTGCATGCGCGGGTCGCATCGTTTCTGACAGACGTCACGCGCGAAAATTCCGATGCCGTGGTGGTGGCGCATCTGGGTGTGCTGCGCGCCGCTTACACCTTGGCGACCGGCTGGGACATGGCAACGCCCATGCCACCCGATCTGGATGTTTCGAAGATACTGGTCTTGGAGGCCTTGGCGGGTGGCGCGCCCAGAATCCACGCCTTGAATGTAGACTTCAGGCCCAGAAGGGCTTGACCTTGCGGAACCGCTTCCAGCGTTTCAGCGCTTTCTTGGCGATCTGCGGCCGGCGCGCACGATACCAGCCCGCCACCACGCCCGCGGCATAGCGCTCGCCCGGCAGCACGCGCTTGCCATCGGTTTCACGCAACAATGTGTGCATGGTGGTGCGGACATGGGCAATGTCGTTGATCGCGCCCAAATGTTCCTGCAAGCCCCGGAGCTTGCCGACATAGCGACGGACTTTTTTCTTCGGGTATAGCGGCGCCAGGAATTCCGCCGTGTAGCGCAACTTCTTGAGCGCAATGCGCAGGCGATGCAGGTCGCCCTCCTCGCAGCTTTTCGCTTTCTTGCCGCGCTTGACGGCGCGTTGCTGCTGGCGCTTGAGCATGCGCTTGGCGACATGATCGAGCCGCGTGTCCGGCGCCAAGGGCAGCCGCGAATGGATCAAAGCGGCGATGTCTTCGGCGAAGAGCATGAAATCCGAGCCGGTGACGCATTCATTCGCCTGCTTCCAGGCTTTGCCGCGCATCTCTTCCATGCGGGTGCGCAAGGCCGCGAACGCTTCGCGGTCGCCTTCCTCGGCGGGCACGTCCAGCAATTGGGTGAGAAAGACGTCGAGATCGCGCGCCGGTCCGAGCCTGCTGGATAGGATCTTGGCACGGCCACGCAGATCGCCCAGCCATTCCTGGCGGAATTCCTCGCCAAAGGCTTTCAACGCCACTTCCAGGCGCCGAAGCGCTACGCGCAATTGATGCAAGCCTTCCACCGAACGGCCGGCACGCAGAGTGGCGGCGTTGGCCGTCATCTGAGTCAGGCAGTCCGACAGCGTGGCGCGGAAAGCGTCTTCCGGGCGCATGCCGCGATCGATGCGGGTTGGCCGCGCTTTCACCGGCTGGGCGGGGCCGATATTGTGCCGGACCAGGGAGTGAATCGAAGCGGGGCGGGGATCGTCCATGGACCGCGAATTTAGGGAAAGCGCGTCCGAATGCAACAAGGGGAAAGTATTACGCCGCGCGCACCGGTAATCCCGCGTCGGCAAGCGCTTTTTTTGCATCGGCGATGCTGGCTTCGCCGAAATGGAAGATGGACGCCGCCAGAACGGCGCTGGCATGGCCTTCGGTGACGCCCCTGACCAGATCGTCCAGCGAACCCACGCCGCCCGACGCGATCACCGGCACGCTGACCGCGTCGCTGATGGCGCGGGTGAGCGGGATGTCGTAGCCCGCCTTGGTGCCATCGCGATCCATGGAGGTGAGCAGGATTTCGCCGGCGCCATAATCCACAAGCTTTTTGGCATGCGCCACGGCATCGATGCCGGTGGCGCGGCGGCCGCCATGCGTGAAGATTTCGAATTTGGTCGCACGGCCGGACGGAAAAGTGGTCCCCACTTTTCCTGGCCGATGCTCCTGGACTCCAGAGCTCTTGGCGTCGATGGCGGCAACGATACATTGGCTGCCGAATTTCTCCGCCGCTTCGCGCACGAATTCCGGCCGTGTCACGGCGGCGGTGTTGATCGAGACTTTGTCGGCGCCCGCCAGCAGCAGCGCGCGAATGTCTTCCAGAGTTCTGACGCCGCCGCCCACCGTCAGCGGCATGAAGCAGACTTCGGCGGTGCGGCGGACCACATCGAGCAGCGTGCCGCGCGCTTCATGGCTGGCGGTGATATCCAGAAAACAAAGCTCGTCGGCCCCCGCCGCGTCATAGATGATCGCCTGCTCCACCGGATCGCCGGCATCGCGCAAATGCTCGAAATTGATGCCTTTGACAACGCGGCCGTCCTTCACGTCCAGGCAAGGAATGATACGAACTTTAAGCATCATCGGGCCTTGGCCAAAGCGGCGATATTCATCAGCGTGCGGCCACACACTGACTGAGCAGGCACGCCGGTGGTGCGGCTGAGCGCTTCGGCTTCCAAGAGCATGTCCAGCGCATCGGCCAGCCTTGTATCGTTCCAGCGATTGGCTTGGGCCTTGAAGGATTGTTCGCGCAGGAAATGGATGGGCGGGCGCAGCTTCTTGATCGCGGTCTCCACCGGCTCGCCGCGATTGACGTTTTCGCGCACCAAAGCGAGGCGCTGGAAATGACCCATAGCGCCACGCAGCACCTGTGTCACGGAAATGTCGGCGATCCAAAGCCGCTCCAGCGCCAGGTCGAGACGGGCGAAATCGCCGCTGCCCGCTGCGTCGGAAACTTCTTCGGTGCGGGCTTCCGCCTCGTCGCCCATCACCGCCTGGACGTCGGCCAGGCTCACGCTTTTCTGGCCCTGGGCGTAAAGCGCGAGCTTCTCCAGCTCCCGGCGCGTCACGCCGCGATCGGAACCCAGCCGCGACACGGCATCGGCCAAGGCGTCGGGCGCAATGGAAAGCCCCCCGGCGCGCAGCGTGTCGCGCACCACGTCTTCCAGATTGCGGGCGGTGTCGGCATAGCAAGCGATGGCGGCGGCATGATCGTCGCTTTCGAAAACTTTCCTGAGGCCGGTGCCTTTGGCGAGGTCGCCCGCCTCCACCACCACCAGCGCATCCCCCTTGGGGTCATCTAAGAATTCCTCGAACAGATCGGCCAGAGCATTGCCGGCATTGCGCACCCTGACCACGCGCCGCCCGCCCATCATGGAGATGGCGGCGGCTTCGTCAGACAAGCGCGCCGGATCGGAGGTCAGCACGCTTTCACTGAGATCGGCGACGTTGAAAGCATCGCCGAGATCGGCGACCACGCTTTTCATCAGCTTCTCCGTCCGCTCCTGTACCAGCCCGGCGTCGGGACCGA
The DNA here is from genome assembly GCA_035605955.1 of Rhizomicrobium sp. Taxonomy (GTDB): domain Bacteria; phylum Pseudomonadota; class Alphaproteobacteria; order Micropepsales; family Micropepsaceae; genus Rhizomicrobium. The sequence continues at coordinate 80,428 of DATNGI010000025.1, read as the reverse complement.
ATACGAGAGCAGCGCGCAAAGTCTTGGGTGGATTGGCCGCGAAGCGGTCGGCCTCATGCGTTTTGACGATCATCGCCGGCTGCTGAAGAAGACGCCCAAATCCATGCGGATACGGTCGGCGATATCGTCGGCGGCGCGGCGGTCGGAATCCTGCTGCACCGCCACGGTCGAATAGGGCGAGGTGGAAACATTGAAGGATGACAGGCTGGTCTGACTGCCGCGCGTGATCTCCGTACCTTTGGCGTCGGTCAGCACATAGGTGGCGGTCAGCGTGTCGTTATAGCGGGTTATGGTGGCGTCATTCTGGAGCGTGACCCCGTTCGACACTTCGTTGAGGCTCAGCTTCAGGCGATAGGCCTTGCCCGCTTCGCGCCCGTCTGAGCCCAGAAGATCGATCAGCTGGTTGCGCAGCTCATAGCCGTCACGTTCCGCCAAAGGCTCGACATAGATCGAAGCCAATTGGGGCGCGGTCTTGCCGCTATAGAGCGGGTGAAAACCGCAGCCTGCAAGCACCAGACAAATCAATGTTGCAGCAAGCGCAGGCCCGCCTCCCCCGTTGCGCACAGCGCGTGACGGGGGAGGTGGCCGTAGCAGCGCTTGCGATGCGAAGGCCGGAGGGGGAGATTTCATGCCACGATATTAACAATCCTACCGGGAACCACGATAACTTTTTTCGGCATCGCACCGGCCAAAGCCCGTTTTACACCCTCTTCCGCCAACGCTGCCGCTTCGACACTCTTGTTGTCGGCGTCGCGAGCAACCGTCACTTCGCCCCGGCGCTTGCCATTCACCTGGATAGCGATGGTGACGGTATCGGTCTTGAGCAAGGCGGGATCGTGCTTGGGCCAGGAGGTTTCCGCCACCAACTTGGTATGACCCAGCGCCTTCCAGGATTCCTCGGCCAGATGCGGCATCATGGGCGCAGCCAGGAGCACCATGGTTTCCAGCGCTTCGCGGCGTGTGGCGGCATCGGCTTTGGAGGCATCCGCGATCGCATTGGACAGCATATAAAGCTGGGCCACGGCACGGTTGAAGCGCAGGGCTGCCAGGTCTTCCGTCACCGCCGCGATGGCTTTGTGCGCCGATTGCCGCAGCGCCTTCGACACATCGTCGGCAGGCGCTGCGGCGGTGCCGGGCGCGGGCAGACCTTCGGCCTCGCTCGCCAGACGCCAGACGCGCTGGACGAAACGCCAGCAACCTTCCGCGCCGGCATCGGTCCATTCGATGTCACGTTCCGGCGGCGTATCCGACAGCATGAACCAGCGGATGGTGTCGGCGCCATAGTCAGCGATGATCGCTTCGGGCGCGATCACGTTCATCTTGGACTTTGACATTTTCTCCGACGGTCCGATTTCGACCGGCGCGTGATTGTCCTTGCGATAGGCCTTGCCGCCTTCCTTCACGATGTCGTCGGGCGAGACCCAGCCATTGGCGTCGCGATAAGTCTCGTGACAGACCATTCCTTGCGTGAACATGCCCGCGAAGGGTTCTTTAATTCCGATCAGCCCCAGCCGATTCATGGCGCGGGTGAAAAAGCGGGCATAGAGCAGATGCAGGATCGCATGCTCGATGCCGCCGATATATTGGTCCACCGGCAGCCAGTAATCCGCCGCCGCCTTGTTGACCGGCTCTGTGGCGTGGCTGTCGCAGAAACGCGCGAAATACCAAGACGAATCCGCGAACGTGTCTAAGGTATCGGTGTCGCGCGTGGCGGGGCCGCCGCAACCGGGGCAGATGGTGTTCTTCCAGGCGAGATCGCGGTCCAGCGGATTGCCGCTTTTGGAGAAGTCGAGCTTGTCGGGCAGCAGCACGGGCAGGTCTTTTTCCTTCAGCGCCACCACGCCGCATTTGGGGCAGTGCACCATCGGGATGGGGCAGCCCCAGGGACGCTGGCGCGACACCAACCAGTCGCGCAGGCGGTAATTCACCGTGCGTTCGCCGATACCGGCTTTCTCCAGCCGCGACGCGACGTCCGCCTTGGCCTCGTCCACCGTCATGCCGTCTAGAAACCGAGAATTGGCAAGCTTGCCGGGACCGACATAAGCCTCGTTGCCGACATCGAAGGTCTTGGGGTCGGCGTCCGACGGCACCACCACCGCCGTCACTGGCAGTTTATATTTACGGGCGAAGTCCAGGTCGCGCTGGTCATGCGCCGGGCAGCCGAAAATGGCGCCGGTGCCGTAACCCATCAGCACGAAATTCGCCACCATTACCGGCAACTTCCAATTCGGATCGAAGGGATGGGTGGCGGTGAGGCCGATATCGTAGCCCAGTTTTTCCGCCTTTTCGATTTCCGCTTCCGCCGTGCCGGTCTTGCGGCATTCCGCGATGAAGTCCTGCAGCTTCAGGTCGCTTTTCGCCACTTCTTGCGTCAGTGGATGATCCGGCGACAGCGCCACGAAGCTAGCGCCGAACAGCGTGTCGGGCCGCGTGGTGAAGACGTCGAGTTTTTCGCCGTCGGACAAGGTGAACTGGAATTTCAGCCCTTCGCTGCGTCCGATCCAGTTGCGCTGCATGACGCGCACTTTTTCCGGCCACTGGTCCAGGGTGTCGAGCGCAGTCAGCAATTCTTCTGCGAAGGCCGTGATCTTGAAGAACCATTGCGACAGCTTGCGCCGTTCTACCACCGCGCCGGAGCGCCAGCCGCGGCCGTCGATCACCTGCTCATTGGCGAGCACGGTCTGATCCACCGGATCCCAATTCACATCCGCTTCGCCGCGATAGACAAAGCCGGCGTGATAGAATTGCAGGAATAGCTTCTGCTGTTGGTGATAATATTCCGGATCGCAAGTGGCGAATTCGCGCGTCCAGTCCAGCGACAGGCCCAGCATCTTCAGCATGTCGCGCATATGCGCGATGTTGTCGTAGGTCCAATCGCGCGGGCTTACGCCCTTGTCGCGCGCTGCGTTTTCGGCCGGCAGCCCGAACGCGTCCCAGCCCATCGGATGCAGCACATTGTAGCCTTGGGCGCGGCGGAAGCGGGCCAGCACATCGCCCATGGTATAGTTGCGGGCATGGCCCATATGGATGCGCCCCGATGGATAGGGGAACATCTCCAGCACATAGCATTTCGGCTTCTCGTCATGCGCGGGCGTGACGAAAAGCTGCCGGCGGTCCCATTCCGCCTGCCAGTGTTTTTCCGATTCCTTGGCGTTGTAACGCGCCATTTTGATAAGCCTTTCGTCCGTGGCTTTAGAGCCCGTCGAACAGGCTTAGCCGAAATCTATGCGCGGGGGTTCAAAGTCGCCAGACGCAATTCGCGCGCGCGGGTGAGGATGGCGTCTTCCAGCTTATGCGCCGTATCCGGTGTGGCGGCGGCATCGGACCAAGCCGCGCCATTGCGGGTCTGGCGGAAGACCACGACCTTGAGGCCGTCGGCCCTGAGATTGCGGTCGCTGATATAGATAGTGATCTTAAGCCTTTCGTTGGGCGCGCTGGGCGCCACATACCAGTCCGAAATGATCACGCCGCCGAAGGGATCGGCGCTGACCAGCGGCATGAAAGACAAAGTGTCCAGGGCGGCGCGCCAAAGGTAGGAATTGACCCCGAGCGTCATCTTGCCGGAGCCGCCCGCCACGATGGTGGCGCCGGTCTCCATATCGGTCGATTTCTCGCCGCTGCTGCCGCAGGCCGAAAGCAGGGGCAGGGCCGCCGCGCACAGCAAAATGGGCAGAATTCGCATCAGGTTCGTTCCTTTGACGGTGCCCGACAGGGTTACCGTCCACCCCCTGGCCAGTCCGGCTTATACTGGCACGGGAGGTCGCACGCAACGGCGCGCGCCTTGTCGCAAGCGCCCCGGTTTGGCTTATGTTAGAAGGGCTTATGAGCTGGCGGGGATTTCAAAAAAGCAATGGGCTGGCGGCCCTGACGCTGCTTTTGGCGGCTTCCCCCGCCATGGCCGAACTGGGCGACGCCTTAACCTTGCCCCCGCTCCAACTGCCCGTGGGCGATGCCCAACTGACGGTGGGCGGGACGGCCAGCGGCGCCCTGTTCGACAGTAGCCCGGCTGGCCAGACTTCATCCACTTTTGGGGCGTCCGGCGCCGCCAAGCTGATGCCCCGGCTGCACCGCGACTATGACAGCGGCTTGTCGCTGGGGTTGGACGCCACCTTGGCGGTTCACGATCCGCTTTCTTATGGCCGCTATGGCGGCGATTTTTTTGAGAAGGTTTTTGGCGAGGTCCGCACCGGTCTTGGCCGCGTCGAGATCGGCCAGACCGATGGCGCGGGATATGCTGTGGCGGCTGGCGGTCCCAAAGTGGATGCACAAGTGTCGCTAGAAGATCCGCAGACCACATTCTTCCGCGATCCTTCCACGCGCCATGGCGTGATCGACATGTTCGCGCTGCGCACCGAGGTGGGCGCGTCGTCGAACTATGCCAAATTCGCCTATATCAGTCCCGCACTGTTGGGGGCGCAGCTGGCGCTGTCCTTCACGCCCAACCAAGGCAAGGAGGTGCTGCCCTTTCTGCATGCCGGACCGCAGATACCTGGACGCCAAGCCGACATCTGGGAAGCAGGCTTGCGCTATTCCACCGATTTCGGCCCCGTCAGTCTCACCGGTTATGGCGGCATCGCGGAAGGCCGCGGCGAGCATAAATTCGGAGGGCAAGAAGGCGTGAGCGATCTGGCCGCCGGCCTTCGCGCCGATTACACGGTGGACGACAATCTGAGCTTGTCGCTGGGCGGCTCTTATCGCACCAGCAACGCATACGCTTTCGATCCCGCGCAGAGTTACGACGGCGCCACCACCCGCGCCCTTCATGTCAGCGCCAGCGCCACTTACGATCGATGGATCGCGGGCTTTGAATATGGCAATGGCGTCGCGGGCAGTGTGGTGGGCGCGCCGCGTATCGATCTCAACGGCTATCAGGCCTCGGTCGGTTATGTGCTGAATAGCAATTGGCAGATCACGCTGGGCTGGCAGCGGCTGGAATATGGGCGTTCAAACGGCGCTTTCTTCAATGGCGCGCCGCGTCTGAACATGGACGCGGGCTTCCTGCATTTGAATCTACACGTTTAGCCCGTCTATGGCCGCGATACCCGAGAAGCCGGAGAGCAGCGCCGCGTTGCGTTCATTGACACCGCCCAATGCCAGCACCGGCACCAGCGACGCGCGCGCGATCAAGCGCGCCCGCGCGGGCGTCAAGGGATGCGCTTTCGGATGGCTGCGGGTGGCAAAGACAGGCGACAGCAAAGCGGCATCGGCATAAGGCGCATGCAGCGCGCGGGCGGAATGCGCCGCCACGGTGATGACCCAATGGGGCCTGAGCGCCCGCCAATGGGCCGCGTCGCGCGCATGCGCCTCCGGCAGATGCAAGCCATGAAGCTGGTTCGCCAGCACCGGATCGTCAGCCGCCAGCAAGATAAGGCCGGTGGTTTTCACCGAAAGCGTCTCAGCCAAGGCGCGGCGGCGCTTGGCGTCACGGGCGCGGATAATGACCAGCGAGCCCTTCGGAAGCGCTCGCGCCGCCGCAACCGGATCGGGCAGCCGATTATCGTCGGTCATGAGAGCCAGCAATCCCGCGTTGAGGCGGGCGGCGGCTCTTGCTAGTTTCGCGGCCGTCATGAGCATCCCGGAGAATCTGGCCGCCATTCTGGCGCGCATCGACGCGGCGCGGAAGGCGGCTATCAAGCCCGCCCCGCAGACGCGCCTGGTCGCCGTCAGCAAGACCGTCAGCGAAGCGGGCGTGCGCGAGGCCATTGCGGCGGGCCAGCGCCTGTTCGGGGAGAACCGGGTCCAGGAAGCGCAAGGCAAATTCCCTCAGTTGAAAAGGGAATTCTCCGATCTGGAATTGCATCTGATCGGACCCTTGCAGACCAACAAAACGAAGGACGCGGTGGTTCTGTTCGACGCTATCCAGACGCTGGATCGCGCCAAGCTGGCCGACAGCCTGGCCGCCGAGCGCGACAAGCAGGGCCGGTGCCCGCGCCTATTCGTGCAGGTGAACACGGGCGAGGAGCCGCAGAAAGCGGGCGTGCTGCCCGCCGATACCGAGGCTCTGATCGCCTATGCGCGCAAGCTGGAATTGCCGCTGATCGGGCTGATGTGCATTCCCCCGGTCGAAGACGATGTCGCGCCCCATTTCGCCTTCCTCGCCAAGCTGGCGGAAGAGAATGGCCTCACCGAACTCAGCATGGGCATGAGCGGGGATTTCGAGATGGCAGCGCGTTTCGGCGCGACTTATGTGCGGGTCGGGAGCGCCATTTTCGGGGCACGAGAGAAAATCTAGACCTCGACCGGAGTGGCGGCTGGGGCCGGCCATGGTGGATTATTTGGGTGACTAGCCTGTAATCCGCACTCGGTCCTCGCGCTTGAATTGCACCAGTGCCGCGCGCAGATCGTGGTCGGTCAAAGCCACGCAGCCCGCAGTCGGCGGATAACCCTCACGCGCCAGATGCAGGAAGATGGCGCTGCCCGCACCCGCCACCACCGGATCGTCGTTGAAACCCACCACCGCGATGATGTCGTAGACGTGACTGTCCAGCCACAGATGCTCGGCGCTGACGGGATAGGGATGCTGGACGAGCTTGTTGTAATTGGGATCGGCGGGAAAATCGCACCAGCCGTCTTCCGGCTTGAGCGCGCGGATCGGAAGGATCGTGGCGGGCTTCTCTGTCCGGTCGGCACGCCAGAAAACCTGGCGCAGTTGAAAGACGCCGGTGGGCGTCTTGCCGTCGCCTTCCTTCTTGTTGGCGCCAATGCCCGCCGGGCCCACAGCGCAACGGCGCGGGCCCGCGCCCCAATCCATCACCGGACCGGCCGGCGAATTGAAGACTTTCAGATCCATGGAAGGAATTTAGAGCGAGCCTAGCCGGCGGGCAATGCCGCCAATGCGGGTGATGTCAGCGTGGGAAGCATCATGGATTTGCGGTAGGCGGCCAAGGCCCGCTGCGCCAGATCGCTGTCGATGCCGTTGCGGCTCATGGAGGCTTCCAGCGCCACAATGTCCGGGCTGTCGGCCGTGCCAACCAACGGTGAAGTGGGCAATTGCGAAGGAGACAATTGCTTTGGCGGCGTGACCGTAACCGGCGCGATATTGGCGGCAGGATTGGTCGCGCCGGCATTGTTGGCGGCGACCGCTGTGTCGTGATGATGGCCGTTGAAGAGCGCCAGCACCGTGGAGCCGAAATCCTTGCCGGTGATCGCTTCAAAGGCCGCGTCGGCCGCGCCCGATACCGCGCCCCACAATCCACCATAGAGTGCGTCGCCCGCAATGCGCTCGGGCACGCCGATATGGGTGTGGGTGATGGCGCGATAGATCGTGCCGATGATGGGCAGATGCTCCAGCGGATTGATGATGTCGAGCAGATTGTGGAAAGAGAAATCCCAGTCCGAGGATTTGGACTGTGCCTTCTGGTCACCCTGCGGCTGGGCGGGCGTGGCCGGCGTGGCGCTGGTGGCGTCGATACTCATCGGCTTTTCTAAAGCAAGGCCCTTGCCAGCGGAAAATTGGCTCTATTGCTGGAATTTCATACGCCTTCACAACCCCTGGCGGCAGAAATTGCCGCGTCAAACTGTTTAGGCGTGAAAGCAAATCGCGCTAAAATCCGCGCTGCCGAAGATCGAAGAGCCATGCCCAGCACCAAACATATTCTGCTTGTGGATGACGATGCCGTGCTGCGTGCTTCACTGGCGGAGCAACTGGCCAGTGAAGGCGCTTATGTCATCGTCGAAGCGGCGAGCGCGGCCGAAGCGCGCAAGCTTGCTGGCGACAATCTCTATGCCGTGGCGATCGTCGATCAGGGGCTGCCGGATGGCGCAGGCGATGGGTTGGCGCGCGAGCTGAAAAACCAGGGCTTTGACGCGCCCGTGCTGCTCCTGGCCGATCCGGATATGCCCGCACCCCTGGGCGATCACATTGCCAAGCCGTTTCGCTTCGCCGATCTTCTGGCCAAGCTCAATCATCATTTAAGCCGCCATGCCGCCAGCGACGATACGCCGGTGGCCATCGGACCTTATCTTTTCCGGCCCGGCGCCAAGCTTCTGACCGCGGGTGCGCGCAAGGTGCGCCTTACGGAAAAGGAAACCGATATCCTGAAGTTCCTTCATGCGGCCGGCGCCACGGTGGCGCGCGAGACCCTTCTCCATGAAGTTTGGGGCTATAATCCGGCCGTCACGACCCATACGCTGGAAACCCATATCTACCGGCTCCGCAAGAAGATCGAGGACGGTGACGCCAAGATCCTTTTGACCGAGGGCGGCGGCTACCGGCTAGGTTCGTAAACGCGCCATTTTGGCTGGTTAATGAATTCTTTAAGGCCCGTTAACTTTTGATTCGCCAAGCTTGAGCATGGGCAGACGGCGACCGCCATCCGATTTCGACGACGACGAGAGCCCGCGCATCGTGCGGCGGCGGCCCATGGCGCGCATGCCCGAATATGACGAGGAAGACGACGCGCCACCGCCCAGGCGCAAACCGATCTGGCCGCTGATGCTCATCATGCTGGTGATATGGGGCAGCATCTTCGGCGCCATCGCCTGGTCGCACTTCGTCTCCGATCTGCCGGACGTGCGCAATCTTCTGACCGCGCCAAACGCGCGCGATGTCACCATCCTGGACGATCACGGCCGCCTGGTCGCTCGGCGCGGGCTGATGCAGGGCAAGACCGTGCGCGTCGAAGACCTGCCGCCTTATGTCCCCAACGCCTTTATCGCCATCGAGGATCGCCGCTTCCGCGATCACATCGGCGTCGATCCCGTCGGCATGATCCGCGCCGGCGTGGAGAACATGATGGCAGGCCATGTGGTGCAGGGCGGATCGACTCTGACTCAGCAATTGGCCAAGAACCTTTTTCTCGATCCCGACCGCACCTTTCATCGCAAACTGCAGGAAGCGGCGTTGGCGCTTTATCTGGAGTCGCGTTACTCCAAGAACCAGATTCTCGCGCTTTATCTCAACCGCGTCTATTTCGGCGCGGGTACGTTCGGCCTGGAAGCGGCCAGCGAAAAATTCTTCGGCAAGCATGCCAATGAGTTGAGCCTTACCGAGGCGGCGATGCTGGCGGGCAGCGTCAAGGCGCCGGCGCGCTACAATCCCTTGGCCGATGCCGATGCATCCTTGGGCCGGGCCGGCGTGGTGCTGCACGCCATGCAAGAAGTCGGCTTCATCACCGAAGCCGCGCGCCAGCAGGCGCAAGCGACCCGCCCGCGCATTATCCTGAACAGCGGCACGCCGGAGTCAGGCTATTTCACCGATTGGATCTTGGCGCAGCTGAACGGCATCGCCGGACAGAGCGGCGAGGCAGTGACGGTGGAGACCAGTTTCGATCTAGGCACGCAAGACCTCGCCGAACGCGCGGTGGCGCAGGGCCTGGATGCGGAAGGCGAAAAAATCCATGCCAGCCAGGCCGCGCTGGTGGCAATGACACCGGACGGCGCCATCCGCGCCATGGTGGGCGGCCGCTCATACGCTGGGTCCAGCTTCAATCGCGCCGCCGATGCGGTGCGCCAACCGGGCTCGGCCTTCAAGCCCTTCGTCTATCTGACCGCCTTCGAGCACGGCCGCACACCCGACGACATCATGCATGACGGACCGGTGAATATTCACGGTTGGAAGCCGTCCGACTTCGAAGGCAAATATCAAGGCGACATCACGCTGACCGAAGCCTTCGCGGAATCCTCCAATGTCGTGGCGGCGCAATTGACCGATCAGCTAGGCCCCAAGGAAGTGGCCAACACCGCGCGGCGGCTTGGCATCACCACGCCTTTGGAAGAAGTGGCATCGCTGGCCTTGGGTACCTCGGGCGTGACGCCGTTGGAGTTGACCGGCGCCTATGTGCCTTTCGCCAATGGCGGCAATGGCGTCATTCCCTTCGCCATCCTTCGCGTGCGCTCCAACACGGGAAAGATTCTCTATGAACGCAAGCCCGGTGGATTGGGCGCGGTGATGTCGCCCGCCAACAATATCGCAATGACGCGCTTGATGGTTCAGACCGTGACCACCGGCACGGGCAAAGCCGCGCGGCTGACCGAGCGGCCCACCGCGGGCAAGACCGGCACCACCCAGGATTTCCATGATGCCTGGTTTGTCGGCTTCACCGCCGATCTGGTGACAGGCGTGTGGGTGGGCAATGACAATTCCCAGCCTATGAAGAAAGCGACCGGTGGCGGGCTTCCCGCCCATATCTTCCATGCCTTCATGGAGGATGTGGAACGGGATTTGCCTGTGAAGCCCTTGGCGGGGAGTTTGTTGATGGCGGCAGCGGAGGCCGCGCCCGCAGCGCCGCAAGCCGCCGAAGCCTCGCTTGCACCGCCAGCGCCTGATATTGCACCCTTCCCCGCTCCTGTGGCGGCGGCCGCTCCCGCCAAGCCGGCGCCGGATTCGTTCGACAAGCTGCTGAACAGTTTGGCGGGAAGTGACTTTATTTCACCGCGGCCGGCCCAAGACCGGCCATGGTGAAATAGGTGGCGGCAGAAATGCAGCCCTAATTGTATCGCAACAACGTCCGGCCATGGTCGCGCAGCCATTGACGCGCGCGAGTGGCATCTGGTGACAAAATCTTCACCTGCGCCCAGAAGCGCGGCGAATGATTCATTTCCTTCAGATGCGCCACTTCATGCGCCACCACATAGTCGCGCACGAATTCGGGCGCCAGGATAAGTCGCCAGGAAAATGACAGCGAGCCGTTCTGGCTGCAGGAGCCCCAGCGGCTCTTGGTGTCGCGCACGCTGACGCGGCCAGGCCGTACATCAAGACGGGCGGCATATTCCAGAGCGCGCGCCGAAAGCAAAGCGCGCGCTTCCCGCTTGAAGAAATCCGTGAGACGGCGGGGCGCATGTTCCATCCGGCCGTTGATTAAAAGCGCGCCATCTTCCCGCCAAACCGGCGAAGGGCCGCGCGCTTGCGAATGACGGATGAGATGCGGCAGTCCCAAGAAAGGCACCACTGCGCCTGGCAGCAAGGCCACGGGCTTTGGCAGATGCCGCAATTGTCCCGCGATCCATTGCGTTTCGCCGCGCACAAAAGCCAGCGCCGCGCCCGCGCCGCCACGGCTGGGCGCGGTCACGACCACATCGCCGTTAAGGGGATTGACACGCATCACAATGCGCCGCGCGCGCGGATTGAGTCTGACTTTGACCGCGACATCGGCGCCATCGACTGCAAGCAACTCCTCACGGACGGCTCGCTTTTCCGCGCGCTTGGCCTTAGGCTTGAGGCCCAGAAGGGATTTCAACATGTCAGAACGTCCACGTTTCCATCTGGCGTTTCCGGTGCGCGATCTTTCCGAAGCGCGCGCCTTTTATGGCGACCTGCTCGGCTGTCCCGAAGGCCGCTCGAGCGATGATTGGGTCGATTTCGATTTCTTCGGCCATCAGATCGTCGCGCATTTAAGCCCGGATGAGGCCGGACACAAAGCACATAATGATGTCGATGGCGATCAAGTGCCGGTGCGTCATTTCGGAGCAATTCTTTCCATGGAAAATTGGCAAAAACTTGCCGATCGCCTGACGGAGAGAAAAATTTCGTTCATCATCGAGCCGGACATTCGCTTCAAGGGTCTCCCCGGCGAACAAGCCACCTTTTTCTTCCTCGACCCATCCGGCAATGCGCTGGAGTTCAAGGCTTTCCAACATGACTCCGCTGTCTTTGCGCGCTGACCGCATCGCCCTTCTGGTGGGTATGGGCGGATTGTGCCTTTTCCTGGGCGCGCTGGGTTTTCAATATATCGGCGGCTATCCACCTTGCGAAATGTGTCATTGGCAGCGCTGGGCGCATATCGGCGCGGGCCTGACCGGCATCGCTGCCGTGACGGTAACGAAAAATGATTCGACCGCGCGCGGCATGGCGTGGATCGCGATCCTGTTCGTTCTGACATCCGGGTTGATCGGCGCTTATCAGACCGGGATGGAATATCATCTGCTGCCGGGGCCGGCGTCTTGCAGCGGCCATCGCTATGTGCTGGGCAGCGGCGCGCCGCCGCCGGAAGTGCAATGCGATGTGGTCACCTGGCAATTGTTCGGATTGTCGATGGCGACCTATAACGCGCTTTGCTCGTTCGCAATCGCGGCTCTTGGCGCGTTCGGCCTTTCGAAGACCGCGGACAAATCCCATGCCGCGCTGAGCCATGCCGCGTAAACCTCGGCCAAAAGCGCCCGGCGCCCAGCCCGACACCGAAGCCATGATCCGTGTCGATCATGCCGGCGAATATGGCGCGGTGCGCATCTATGAAGGCCAGCTGGCGGTGCTGAAGAACCGTGCCAGCGCCGAAACCATCCGGCACATGGCGGAGCAGGAACAGCGGCATCTGAAGACTTTCGACAGGCTGGTCAATGAGCGCCGGGTGCGACCGACGGCGCTGGAGCCGGTGTGGCGGCTGGCGGGTTTTGCCTTGGGTGCAGCCACCGCGCTGATGGGCGAGAAAGCGGCCTTCGCCTGTACCGCGGCGGTGGAAGAAGCCATCGACGAGCATTACGCCCAGCAGATCACCGATCTGGGTGACCGCGACCCGGACTTGAAGCAGACAGTCGAGGATTTCCGCGCCGACGAAGCGGCGCACCGCCAGACGGCACTGGACAATGGCGCGGAACAGGCGCCGGGCTATCGCTTGATGAGCGAAGCGATCAAGGCCGGCTGCCGGGTCGCCATAAAACTCTCAGAGAAAATATAGGGGCGCGGTCTCGCGCTGCGCGTGGGAGCTAGGGTTCCAATTCGGAGTCCCAGTAAAGATAATCCGCCCAGGACTCGTGCAAATAGTTCGGCGGGAAGCGGCGACCGCGCTCGCGCAACTCCGTCACCGTGGGCTGATGCGGCCGCTGGCGGAGATGCATGCCCGCCTGGGCTGGAAGCCGGCCGCCCTTCTGCAGATTGCAGGGGCTGCAGGCCGTGATGACATTTTCCCAGGTGGTGCGACCGCCCTTGGAACGGGGGACCACATGATCGAAGGTCAGGTCCTTGGGATCGCCACAATATTGGCATTCGAAGCGGTCGCGCAGAAACACATTGAACCGTGTGAAGGCAGGATGGCGGGCGGGCTTGATATAGGTCTTGAGCGAGACCACTGAGGGCAGCTTCATCTCGAACCGGGCCGAATGCACCACCCGGTCATATTCTTCCAGGATATTCACCCGTTCCAGGAACACGGCCTTGATCGTGTCCTGCCAGGACCAGAGAGACAGCGGATAGTAGCTCAACGGCCGGTAATCGGCGTTGAGCACCAGCGCGGGGCAGTGGCTGGCGGAGCGTAAGGGGGCTAACACGGCTCAAATCCTGTGAAGGCGACCTCTCCTTGATCGAACCGGGTCGATACTAAGGGCGATTCGATCCCATCCTCAAGCTGCAGAATCACGCCCGCAAGGGTGGCCTGCGTCTCTGACAGGCGCGCTAAAGTGGGCTGGAAACAGGTGTTTGCGCCTTCAGCCGTCCGCACAAGGCCAGCTCCAGGAAGGTGCCGGCCAGGGTGAGGCCCGCAGGGTCGATGCCATGGCCCATGCCCGGGGCCAGATGCCATTGCACGGGAACGCCCGCACGGCCTAGTACCGTCGCGGCGGCGAACATGGCATTCACCGGAATCATCGTGTCGGCATCGCCATGGGTGAGAAACACCGGCGGACGCGGACTGGAGTCCGGCGGCGGTGTCGCCAGAAGTCCCGAGAAGCCGATGATGGCGGCGGGTGGCGTGGCGCGTCTAAGGCCCAGATGCAGCGACAGCATCGCGCCCTGGCTGAAGCCGGCCAGCACCAGCCGCTCTGGCGGCAAGCCCAGCCGCAACAATTCGGCGTCCAGAAACTCTTCGATTCGCGGCGCGGCCATTGCCACGCCATCCCGCATCTCATGCGGATCGAGCCGCGAAATGGGAAACCATTGAAAGCCTGAAGGCGCGCCGGGCACCGGGTCCGGCGCGTGAGGCGAAATAAATTCGGCGCCGGGCAGACGGTTCTGCCAGTGCGACGCCAGCCCGATCAGATCATTGCCATCCGCGCCATAGCCATGCAGCAGAACCACCAGCTCGGTGGCTTTGCCATTCGAAGGCGGCAACCGTGGGCCGATGAGCGCCATTACGGAACGGGCCTAAGTTTCGAAGCTCGCATTGATACCTACTCCGGTGAACTTCAGAGCCAAATAGTGCTAGCTCAGATTGATCTGAATGAATCCGAAAGCTTGCCAGATAGAGAAGAACCATGCACGCATTGGATGGACTGTAATTGGAATCTGCAGAGCGAGGACCGCGCGAGCGGATAGCCCGAGCCCTGCAGCAGAGCCGCCATGATCGTTACACGCTTCGCGCCGTCGCCAACAGGGTATCTGCATGTGGGGCATGCCTTCGCCGCCTTGACCGCGGCCAGGTCGGGCGAGCGATTTCTGCTCAGGCTGGAGGATCTGGACCAGGGGCGCGCGCGTGAAGAATTCATTGCCGCCATTTTCGAAGACCTGGCGTGGCTTGGCCTGTCCTGGGACGAGCCGGTGCTGCGGCAATCCCACCGCTTCGAGGCTTATCGCGCGGCGCTCGCGCGATTGGAGCCGATGACCTATCCCTGCTTCTGCACGCGCAAGGAAATCGCGGAAGAAATTTCTCGCGCGGCCGAAGCGCCGCACATTGAATCTCTGTCCGCTCCGCGGACGGGGCCAGACGGCCCGCTTTATCCCGGCACCTGCCGTGATCTGTCCCGCGATGAGGGTGTCGCGCGGATGGCGAAGGGCGAGGCCTACGCGATCCGTTTGAACGTGACGCAAGCGGCGGAAGTTGCAGGCCCCCTCACCTTTTTCGAACATGGCCATGAGAAGACCGCAGATCCCGCGCTGTTTGGCGATGTCGTGCTGGCGCGCAAGGACCTGCCGGCCTCCTATCATTTGGCGGTGGTGGTGGACGACGCCTTCCAGGGTGTGAGCCTGGTGACACGCGGCGAAGACCTTTTGCCCGCCACGCATGTCCAAAGATTGCTGCAAGCTCTGTTGGGGTTACGCACGCCGGCCTATGCCCATCATCGCCTGATCTTGAGCGCAGACGGCCGCAAATTCTCCAAGCGCGACCACGCCGTCACTTTACGCAGCCTCAGGGAAGACGGCGTCACACCGGCCGATATTGAGGCGCGGTTTTAAGGCCGGGCAGCATGCGGCGCCCGACAACCGCTAAGACAAGCAGGGACGCGAGAAATCCCATAGGCGCGTTCAGCACCATGAAACTGGCCATGGCCAATTGGGAACCGATGATCAGTAGGCTCTCGTCGCGTTGAAATGCGCGATCGCGCCACAGGAACGCGATGGCGACCGAGAGAATGGGAAAATCATAGTAATAGAGGTAAGGCGTTGCCAACAAAGTCGCCACCGTGAGCCCAGCCGCCTTGAGGGCGGCAGAATATTCGCCGCGCCAAAGCCGGGCGACGAAAATCAGCATCGCACCCGACAATGCGGCTTGTGCGCCAAAGGCAAGATGATCACCCAGGCCCAAAGTCCGCATCAGGCCATAGAGACTTTGCTGTTTGAAAAAACCTGCGGAGCCTTTGCTCAGGAAATTGTCGCTCATGCCACCGAGATGCGCAAAGAAAGCGGCAAGACTGTCGGGCGCAAGCAACCAGGAAAGCAGCAAGATAGCGGCCACGCTAACGGCCGCGGCCAGAACAGCGCGTCCATGGCCACCACAGATCAAGGCCGCGGGGAAGAGAAGTCCCAGATGCGGCTTGTAAGTCAGTAGACCCAGAATCAAGCCCGCCAGAAGCGGGCGCGTTTCCAGCTCAAGTAGAACAATCGCGATCAAGGCCGCGGATGCGAAACCATTCTGCCCCGCCATGGCGCAGGCGAGCGCAGCCGGCGCCGCGCATGCAAACAACAATGCGCCGCGCTCCCGCGTGATCCGCACAATCGCAAGCGCGTAAAGCAGAAGGGTCGCGCCGACCCACAAGAGGAACGCGGGCGCATAAGCCATCGCCGCCAGAAGCATCGCAACACAGAAAAACAGAGGCGGATAGGCCCAACCCAGATAGCCGCCCACGTCATGCCCCATCATAGCGGCCTGCAGCCGATGCATAGTGGCCCAGTCATAAGCCATGACTGCCTTGCCTGAAGACGCCAGAAAGCCGGCGCTCCAGAAAGACAGAAAGTCGGCCGCCAAAGGGTGTCCAGCGGCGTCGGCGATCCAGTGATGGGCCAAAAACATTTGAACAAGAAAAGCGGCATAGCCGAAGGCCACGCCACCCGCGATGGCCACTGCCAAAGGCTGGAACCGCGCCGTCGCTATGGCTTGGCCTGTCATAGGTCCATTTTGCGAGACCAGCCATTACCCGGAGCTTAACCAAATTTGCGGCGCGCGCGCTGGTCCGGCGGCGATGCGGCATGCTAAAGCCCGGACATGAGTGCCAAGCCCATGAACGAAAGCCACGCCCTCGACCGTCTGTTCGCCATCATTGCCGCGCGCAAGTCCGCCGGCGATGCCGAGCAATCCTACACCGCCAAGCTTCTGTCGCAGGGGGTGGAGAAATGCGCCAAAAAATTCGGCGAAGAGGCGATAGAAACGGCGTTGGCGGCAGTGAGCGGCGATAAAGCGCATCTGGCGGCGGAAAGCGCCGATGTGCTTTATCACTTGCTGGTGCTGTGGGCGGCCGCCGGCATCACGCCGGATGATGTCTATGCTGCGCTCAGGGCGCGCGAGAACCAGTCTGGCCTTCAGGAAAAAGCGGCGCGCGCGCCCTGATCCTTTCCACGCACGGCCCCCGGCGCGGATGCGCCCGATTGTCGCCGGGCGCCTCCGGCGCCGCTCGGAAAACCGGTTCGCCGCCTTGCGGCTCCCGCCGATACTCTGTCGCTATCGGCTCCTGGCCGATGCTTTTGGCGCGCGAGAACCAGTCTGGCCTTCAGGAAAAAGCGGTGCGCAAAAGCTGAAGGTTTAAGAGGTCGCCTCTTCCTCTTCGGCGAGGCTTTTCACCAGATCCAGCACACGCTTGCGCACTTTCGGATCCTTGATCTTCATGAAGGCCAGCGAGAGCTGAAGCCCCTCGCCTGAAGATACGAACTCCATCACCGGCGGCGCCGCTTCGGCGACATTTTCGGAAGACGCGCCCACGCCATCATAAAAGAAATCGATTGGTACGCCGAGAATCCGCGCAATTTCGAATAATCGACCGGCGCCAATGCGATTGACCCCCTTCTCGTATTTCTGGACTTGCTGGAAGGTAAGGCCGAGCAGATCGCCCAGCCGTTCTTGACTCATACCGATCAGCATGCGGCGGATGCGCACGCGACTTCCAACCTGAGCATCTATGGGATTGGCTTTTTTCGTCACAGCGCTATCGGGGGTGGTGATTTGTCCCGAACTTAGCCGCATGGTCATAGAACTGAAAGATATAAATGGCCGCTTAGTTACTGACTTTCTTTCCGCGAGATGACCAAAGCGGTGAGAGCCATCCCACCCAAAAGTATAGCGAAGATCATATCGGCGAAGCGCGCATACGGCGTGGGCTGAAGCGCGCGCGGCAATGCAGCATCGACGACGCCCATATGATCGAGTGCGAGCGCATTGGTGATCCGTCCATAAGGATCGATCATCGCCGAGATTCCAGTGTTTGCTGCACGTGCAACGGGAAGTCCTTCCTCGATTGCCCGTGCGCGTGCAGTCAGAAGATGCTGTTTGGGGCCCGCCCATGGCCCAAACCAAGAATCATCGGTGACATTAACCAGCCATCCGGGCCGAACACCGCTCGTGACTGCACCGGGGAAAATGATCTCGTAACAGATCAGGGGCGTGACGTTCGGCGCGCCAGGCACGGGATAGACATGGGGACCATCGCCGGCGGAGAAGCCCTCCTGCCCCGCGGTCAACTTGCTGATACCCAGATGCGCAAGAACATTGGCAAAAGGCACATATTCGCCGAAGGGCACGAGATGAAATTTGTCGTAGACCGCATCTTTGCGGCCATCTGGGCCAAGAATATACAATGCATTGTAAAATGAGATTTTGTCGGTAGAGCGCTCGGCCCGCGCCGACCCCGTCATCAGGATGCGGTTTCCCGCAGTCAGCCGCGCGATTTCGTCCAGCGCCACCGGCGAACGATCGAGCAGGAAAGGCGGCGCTGCTTCAGGCCAGATGATGTGGGTGACCCGCCCGGGACGGCGCGACAGATCGATCAGCCTTTGCCAATTGCGCCCCACATAACGGCGCAGATATTTTTCGTTTTGGGGCACATCCGGCTGGACCAGGCGGACGGTCACGCCCGGCACATCGGCCTCTGGCGTGCCAAGCCTGATTGCGCCGAACACAAACAGGCCAGCGAACAACAGGATCATCGCCAAGGGCAGCGCCTTGCGGCGTTGCGGCGCACAAAACTCCGCCAGCGAGGCACCCAACAAGGCGGTCAGCAGTGACAGGCCATAAGCGCCGAACAGTGAAAGGCTTTGCATCACGCCAAGCGACGCGCCCCAGCCATAGGCGGAAAGATTCCAAGGAAAGCCCGTGAGCGCATGGCCACGCACCCATTCGGCCACGGCATAGAAGCTCGCAAACACCAGGATGCGCGCCGGACCGTCCTGCCAGAAGGCCGCGGCCAAGGCGCACGCTACACCCGTATATAACGCGAGCCCTCCTGTCAGGATCAGGATGGCGAACGGCATCTGCCAAAGATGGGCCGAGGGATCGACCATGAAAGCATAACCGATCCAGTGCCAGCCGATCAGATATTGGCCGAAGGCAAAGGCCCAGCCGGCGACAAAAGATTTGCGGATAGGATGCGGGCTTTGGTCGGCGCCATCCAACAGCAGCACCAGTATCGCAAAGCCTAAAAGCAGCGCTGGAAAAAATTCGATCGGCGGGAAGGCGAGCGCCGAGCAGGCTCCCGCGGCAAGGGCCAGCAGAAGTCGGCGCCAACCGGTCAGGCTTCTCACGCCAGTACCGAGCCGATCCAGAAAAACCGTCATGCGGAAGAAACGGTCTCGCCGCGCCGGATAAGAAGCCGTTTGACGCGACGGGGGTCGGCTTCCAGGACTTCGATCTCATAGCCGGCGGGGTGAGCCACGATCTCGCCCCGCTGCGGCAGACGACCCAGCAGCCACACCACCAGGCCACCCAGCGAATCCACGTCTTCGTCGGCATCGGGAATGGTCAGATCGATGCCGGTTTCATTCTTGAAGTCTTCCGGCTCCAGCCTGGCATCGGCGATGAAATCCTCGCCGTCGCGCCGAAGCGGCGGAGATTCCTCATCATGTTCGTCGGCGATGTCGCCCACGATCTCCTCGATAATGTCTTCGATCGAAACCAACCCATCGGTGCCGCCATATTCGTCGATCACCAGCGCCAGATGGGTGTGGCTGGCCTGCATCTTGAGCAGCAGATCCAGCGTCCGCATGGATGGCGGCGCGAACAGGATCGGGCGCTTGATATCCTTCATGGTGGCGGGTTGGATGCGATAGCCGCCCGAACCGTCGGGCTCCAGCAGCGCCAGCACATCCTTGACATGCACCAAGCCGGTGGGATCATCGAGATTCTCGCGATAGACTGGCAGGCGAGAATGTTTGGCGTCGCGAAACAGCGCCACAAGCTCGGCGATGGGCGTATCTTCGTCCACGGCCATGATGCTGGCGCGCGGCACCATCACGTCGGACACTTTCAACGCGCCGAACGATAGCAGGTTGGTGAGCATCACCCGTTCCTGCTGCGACAGAGCGGATTCCTTGCGCTCGCTTTCCTCGATCACCTCTTCCAGGCTTTCGCGCATGGCGGCGCTGGACGGATCCTCGCCGCGCAGCTTCTGCATCAGGCGCTTCAAGAGCGGAGGATAAGGAGCGGAGGTGTCGGTCACGGCGACGCCTCATAAGGATTGGCGATGCCGAGCCGATCCAGAGTAGCAATCTCGAGCTTTTCCATCATTTTGGCGTCGCGGACACGGAGATGGTCATAGCCCGCCAGGTGCAACACGCCATGCACCACCAGATGGGTGGCGTGATCGGCAAGGCTCTTACCCGCCGCCTTGGCTTCCCGCCGCGTCACGCCCAGCGCCAGCGCGAGATCGCCGCGATAATTTTCACCATTCTTTGGCGCGGGAAAGGCCAGGACATTGGTCGGCCTGTCCTTGCCGCGAAAATCGCGGTTGAGGGATTTGAGTTTGCGGTCGTTCGACAGGAGCACCGTGAAAGAGGAGTGGCCGCGAAACTTCGCCGCCTTCTCCGCGGCGGCGGCGGCACGCTTCAACCGGGGCAAGAGCCCGCGCACCTTGCGCCAGCCTGGATCATCCACCACGACCAGAATGCCTTCTTGACGTTTGCGGGCGGTCATTTTCCCCGCACACTATAGGCGGCGACGATGCGGCTGACGAGAGCATGGCGAACCACATCGCCCTCGCCGAATCGCGCGACGCCCACGCCATCCACACCTTCCAGAATGGAAAGCGCTTCGTTCAGGCCGGACGCGACATTGCCGGGCAAGTCGGACTGGGACGGATCGCCGGTCACCACCATCTGGCTCTCCTCCCCCAGCCTGGTCAGCATCATCTTCATCTGAGCGGGCGTGGTGTTCTGGGCTTCGTCCAGAATCACGAAAGCGCGCGTCAGCGTGCGCCCACGCATGAAAGCCAGAGGCGCCACTTCGATGACGCCCTGATCGATCAGGCGCGTAGTCTGTTCGCCCAAAACGTCGAACAGGGCGTCGTAAAGCGGGCGCAGGTAAGGATCGATCTTCTCTTTCAAATCGCCCGGCAGGAAGCCCAACCGCTCGCCCGCCTCCAGCGCCGGACGCGACAAAATCAGCCGCTCGACGCGGCGCTGATGCAGCATATGGGCGGCAAAGGCGGCGGCGAGATAAGTCTTGCCGGTACCAGCCGGGCCGATGCCGAATACCAATGGGTTCTGCCGCATCAGATCCAGATAAGCGGCCTGCGCGGGGCTGCGCGGGCGGGTGATGCGGGAGGT
This sequence comes from Rhizomicrobium sp., assembly GCA_035605955.1. Taxonomy (GTDB): domain Bacteria; phylum Pseudomonadota; class Alphaproteobacteria; order Micropepsales; family Micropepsaceae; genus Rhizomicrobium. Next base: position 59,598 of record DATNGI010000025.1, on the reverse strand, counting down.
GGATGTGCGGATGGCGCCTTCGGTGGCAGCGCGGCTGTTGTTGATGTCGGGATCGGTGAAGCGCAATTCCGCATCCACTTCCGCCAGGGTGATGCTCTCGCCGGCTTCCAGCCGAGCATACAGCGCGCGCAGAATGGTGGCGGCGCGGGCGCGCGTATCGGCGGTGCCCGCCACGCCGATCAGATTGCCGCGCTGGGTGATGAGCACGGAAAGCCGCTGCTCGATGCGAGCGAAATGCTTCTGGTGGGGCCCCGACAGTGCCGCCACCAGCTTGTTGTCGGCGAATTCCAGCGTGACCTGTTCGGCCGCTGCTCTGCGGGGAAGCGATCTGGCGCGCGGGTTCACGCCAGGCTTCCCCTAAGGCTGTTGGTGGTCAACGCTTCGATCCGAACCGGGCGGACGCTACCGATCAGCGATGCCGGCGCTTCGACATGGACCGGCTGCAGATGAGGCGTACGGCCCACGATCTGGCCTTGATTGCGGCCGAGTTTTTCAAACAACACGTCCAGCGTTTTGCCGATGGCGGCGAGATTGGCTTGATCCTGCTGCGCCAAAAGCAATTTCTGCAACCTATCGAGCCGCGCCGTCTTGCTGCTTTCCGCAATCTGTTTCTTGGCGGCAGCAGCCGGCGTGCCGGGCCGGGCGCTGTATTTGAACGAAAAACACTGTGCATAGCCGATGTCGCGCACCAAACGCAGCGTGGCCTCGAAATCCTCGTCCGTCTCGCCGGGAAAACCGACAATGAAATCGGAGGAGAAGGCGATGTCGGGCCGCACGTCGCGGATGCGGGCGATCAGGCGACGATACTCCTCGGCCGTATGCTGGCGGTTCATCGCCTTCAACACCGTGTCGGAGCCGGATTGTACCGGCAGATGCAGGAACGGCATCAACTTTGGGATCCGGCCATGCGCTTCGATCAGATCGTCACGCATGTCGCGCGGGTGACTTGTGGTGTAGCGGATGCGCAGCAGATCTGGAATTTCCGCCAACAGCTCGATCAGATGCGCCAACGACCGGTCCTGACCGGTCGCGTCCGTCCCACAATAGGCATTGACGTTCTGACCCAGGAGCACGATCTCGCGCGCGCCGCCGGCGCAAAGTGCGCGCGCTTCGCCCAAGATCTTTTCCGGCGGCCGGGAATGTTCCGGCCCGCGCGTATAAGGCACCACACAGAAAGTGCAGAATTTGTCGCAACCTTCCTGCACGGTGAGAAAGGCGCTGACGCCGGTGTCCGACACCGCTTGCGGCAGAGCATCGAACTTTTCCAGCGCGGGAAAATCGGCTTCGACGCGTTCCCCCGCGCCACGCGCGATCCGCGCGATCATCTCGGGCAAGCGGTGATAGGATTGCGGCCCGACCACCATGTCCACCGCCGGCGCGCGGCCAATGATCTCTTCGCCTTCGGCTTGCGCGGTACAGCCCGCCACCGCCACCAGCATGCGGCCCCCGCTTTTCGCCTTGTCGTCCTTCAATTCACGGATGCGACCCAGTTCGGAATAGACCTTCTCCACCGCCTTCTCGCGGATATGGCAGGTATTGAGGATCACCATGTCGGCGTCGTCGGGCGTCTCGGTGCCGGCAAAACCCAAAGGCGCAAGCAGATCCGCCATGCGCGCCGAATCATAGGCGTTCATCTGGCAGCCATAGGTCTTGATGAAGAGCTTTTTCATGCGGCGCGGGGCAGTATCATATCGCAAGATTGCCCGCTAGCGCAGCGGCTTGGCCTTTTCTGACTGTATCCCAGGCCAGCTTCGCAAGTTCCTTGCGGTCAAGAGCTGGTAACGGCTCATGAAATTGCATCACCACATCCAGAGGTCCGGCTTTCAAGGCTTCCCACAGATGCGGCACAAGTTCCATGTCGCCATACCAGGCATAAAGCGGCCGGTTCTCCCGCCCCATGGGAATGCCTTCCCGCGCCACATAGGCGCTGGAGACCGGCTGCACCGGCACATGCGCGCCATCGGGAAGAACCGTTTCGGCCGCGCCTAGCAGCGCGCTTTTGAACGGCAGGACCATATTGCCGTCGCCGGAGGTGCCTTCCGGGAACAATACCAGCACATCGCCTTCCTTGAGGCGTTCGGCGATGGCGTCGCGGGCCTGACCGGTTTCACTGCGCCGCGCGCGGGTGATAAAGACGGTGCGCTGCAGCCGGGCCAGGGTACCGAAGAACGGCCAAGTATCCACTTCCGACTTGGCGATGAAGGAGAGCGGCGCCACAGCCGAGAAGGTGACGATGTCCAGCCAGCTGGTATGGTTGGCCAGGATCAGGGTCGCGTTCCTGGGCGGCGTGCCGATCACCCGCACGCGAATGCCGAAGAGATGCGCGACCATGCGGTGATAGCGATGGGGAAAGGTGCGGCGCGCGGGCAGCCGCAGGGTCACAAGCAGCCACTGGTAAGGAATAAGAAGCAGCGTGATCGCTAGGAAGGCTGCCAGCACGATAGCAGCGCGGATAGTAGGCATTAGGATCTAACAGAAAGCTCAGGTCCGCCTCCCCTGCGCATGCGAAGCATGCTGGCGGGGGAGGGTCGGTAGCGACAGCGTGCCGACGTAGCACGCTCTCGAGCGTGCGAAGGCCGGAGGGGGCAAATCATGGCTTAGATAGCTTCTTGCCCTTGGGCACGCCGTAAAGTTCGAGGCGATGATCGACCAGTTCGAAGCCCAGCTCTTCCGCCACGCGGCGCTGCAGCTTCTCGATATCCTCGTTGCGGAATTCGATCACGCTGCCCGACTGCACATCGATCAGATGATCGTGATGGCTTTCCGGCATCTCTTCATAACGGGCGCGGCCGTCGCGGAAATCATGCCGCTCTAGAATGCCGGCATCCTCGAACAGTTTGACGGTGCGATAGACCGTAGCGATGGAGATATGCGGATCGATGGCGGCAGCGCGGCGATAGAGCTCTTCCGCATCGGGGTGATCTTCGGCCCCTGATAAGACACGCGCGATCACCCGGCGCTGCTCGGTCATCCGCAGGCCCTTGTCGACGCAGAGTTTTTCGATCCGCGTCACTCTTTGGTCCCCGTGCGCGATGTTGCGGGATGCAGGTTAGGCGAAATCAGCCGGAATCGGAAGCCTGAGGATGTCGGCATCCTCGTCCGCATAATAGGCTTTGCGTCGGCCTACCGCCTGAAAGCCCAAGCCGCGATAGAGCGCTTGCGCCGCGTCGTTGCGGACCCCCACTTCAAGGAACAACCCTATCGCGCCCAGGGTCGCGGCATGGGCATGAGCCAACCGTACCAAGGCGCGGCCCAGACCTTTGCGGCGATCGGCAGGGGCCACAGCCAAGGTCAGAATCTCCGCTTCGCCGCCTGCAGCGCGGGCAAGGATAAAACCTTCTGGCGCTGCAAAGGCGAAGACCCCAGGAGTTGCGAACAAGTCGCGGATAGCGCTTTCGCTCCAAGGGGCAGCAAAACCCGTAGCATGCAGCGTGGCCAACGCGGCCACATCATCCGTGGCCGGATCAAACAAACGCGGCATCATGCCAAGGCCGAAGACGCGGGAAGCTTGGCGTCGGGGGCGCGTAGATAAAGCGGCGCGGGCGGTCCATCGGGCGCAGGCCGAACCATCGCCAACCGCGCCACCCAGAGCGCGTCGGGCTGGCGAATATTTGTCACCATAAAGTCGCTGCCCAGCGCCGTTGCGGCCGCCGCCGCACCCGTGCCCGCCAGAGCGCAAGGTCCAAAGCTCTTGATGCGCGCCACCGCATCCGCGAACGGCATCACGGCGGGCGCGAAGGTCGTATCTTGATTCTCCCAAAGCAGCAGATAGGCCTCGTCGCGCTTGGCATCATGGATCGCCGCCGCCCGGCTCGCTTCCGTAGCCACCGCCATGGCTTCCAGCGTGGTGATCCCGATCAATGGCTTCCGCAAAGCCAGGCGAAGGCCGCGCATGAAGGCCAGGCCCACACGCTGGCCGGTGAAGGTGCCAGGCCCGGTGGTGACGGCAAGACGATCGAGCGCCGCGAAGGCGACACCGACCGCATGCATCGTGTCTTCCACCATGGGCGCAAGCGCTTCGGCGTGGCCACGCGTCATCTCTTCAAAACGATGTGCGAGAATTTTCTCGCCATCCAACACCGCGACCGAACAGGCGCCCAGCGCGGTCTCGACGCTCAGAAGTTTCAAAGTATCTTGCACGCTTCGTCGAAGGCGAGGCGCGGGTTGCGCGGGAAGACGCCTGCCGGATCGCCATGCCCGACGGCGCAAATGAAATTCGATTTGATATTGGTGCCGGCGAAGAATTCCTTGTCCACGCCGTCATTGTCGAAACCCGACATGGGACCGCAATCAAGCCCCAGCGCCCGCGCCGCGATGATGAAATAGGCGCCCTGAAGGCTGGAATTGCGCAGGGCAAAGGTCTTGGTGAATTCTTCCTTGCCGACAAAGCCATCCTTCATTTTGGGGTTGTTGGGGAATAGGCGCGGAAAATGCCCGGGAAAATCCAAATCCATGCCGACGATGGCGACGGCGGGCGCGGCCATGGTTTTTTCCTGATTGCCGGGACTGAGATGCGGCTTCAGGCGGTGCTTGGCGGCATGCGAGGTCAGAAAATAAAAACGCGCCGGCGAGGCATTGGCCGATGTGGGGCCCCAGCGCATCAAATCATAGACCGCCATCAGATGGGCGTTCGAAACCGGCTTGTCCGACCATTTGTTCTGGGTGTGGGCATCGCGGAAGATAATGTCGAGCGCTTCATCGCTCACGGCGTGGGATGTCATGGCGAACTCCGGATCAGGAAGAAGGAAACTATCAGACGGATTCGACCGCCGTCACTTCCGGCACATAATGGCGAAGCATGTTCTCGATGCCATTACGAAGCGTGATGGTCGAAGACGGGCACCCTGCGCAGGAGCCCTGCAGATGTAGCGCCACAATGCCGGTTGCGCCGTCGAAGCCCTTGAAGATGATGTCGCCGCCATCCTGTGCCACGGCGGGACGCACCCGGGTCTCGATCAGCTCCTTGATCTGCGCCACGATCTCTGGATCGCCTTCACCGTAAGAGGCTTCATCGGCTTCGTCCGCCCCGCCTTCGATCAAAGGCAGGCCGCGCGTGAAATGCTCCATGATCACACCTAGAAGCGCGGGCTTCAGATGCTTCCAGTCGCCGTCGCGCTTGGTGATGGAGATGAAGTCGGCGCCCAGGAACACCCGCGACACTTCCGGCACCGCGAACAAGGCACGCGCCAGCGGCGAACGGCTGGCCTGTTCGGCGGATGGAAAGTCCGCCACCGCGCCTTCGCCCATCACGGTCTGGCCGGGCAGGAATTTCAGGGTGGCGGGATTTGGGGTGGATTCTGTCTGGATGAACATGGCGGTTTTCCCAAGCTATTTCGGGGCTAATGCCTTCTAAATGGACCTTGGCCGGGTCCCGATCAAGCATCCGTGCGCGGCCTGATGCGGTTGGTAGCATCAGCGTGCCAACCTGCACGCTTCGCGGGGCCGCGCTCCTAAAAGTCCGAAATCAGGCCTTTTTTCTCCCAATCGCCGTAGCGGGTCGGTTCCGGCCCCTTGGGGCCGCCCTGTTCGGGAGGAAGGTTAAGCGGCTTTTCGGCGGCGCGGCGGGCCTCGGCCTCGGCATTGGCGCGCTTGGCCGCTTCCGCCAGCCGGGCGGCGATTTCCTCGGGCGATGAAGCTTTTTTGAGCGTGTCCATGACCGCTTGACCCTGACCCGGCAGAGCTTACATCACTGTTGTCACTAGGGATATTCCTCCATGAACACCTTTAAGACCGTCTTTTTGATGTCGTTGATGACCGGGCTGTTCCTGGTCGTGGGCGCGCTGATCGGCGGCAGTACCGGCATGGCAATCGCCTTCTTGTTCGCCGCCGGCATGAACCTGTTCGCTTATTGGAACTCGGACAAGGTCCTGCTCTCGATGTATGGCGCGCGGCAGGTGGACGCGGCGACCGCGCCCGATCTTTATCACATCGTCGAGCGGCTGGCGGCACAGGCCAATTTGCCCATGCCGAAGGTCTTCATCACGGAGAATGCGCAGCCCAATGCCTTTGCCACCGGCAGAAGCCCCGAACACGCCGCGGTGTGCGTCACCACCGGCTTGCTCTCCACTGTCAGCAAAGAGGAATTGGCGGGTGTGATCGCGCATGAGCTGGGCCATGTGAGGAACCGCGACACGCTGACCATGACCATCACGGCGGTGATTGCGGGCGCCATCGGCATGCTGGCCAATTTTGCGTTCTTCATGGGCGATCGGCGCAATCCGCTGGGCCTGGTCGGTGTGTTGCTGGTGACCTTGCTCGCCCCGCTTGCCGCCATGCTGGTGCAGGCCGCGATCTCACGCTCGCGTGAATTCGAGGCCGACAGGGCAGGCGCCGAGCTGACCGGCCGCCCCTTGTGGCTAGCCGATGCTTTGGCTGAGATCGACAACAAGGCGCGACAGACTTTGAACGCGCCCGCCGACGCCAATCCCGCCACGGCGCACATGTTCATCATCAATCCGCTGCATGGCGGTTTGAGCGGCTTGTTCGCCAGCCATCCCTCCACCGAAGAACGCATCGCACGGTTGCGCGCCATGGCGGGCGTGCCGGCGCGGCAGGCCGGTCCTTGGGGATGAGCGAAGGCGCGGGTCTTGCGGCGCGCAAGGCGGCGCTTTCCATTTTCTCTCAGGTTCTGCGCCAGCGCCGCCCATTGGATTTGGTGCTAGACGCGTTGAAGGCGCTTCCGCCGCGCGATGCCGGTTTCGCTCGCGCGTTGGCAAGCCAGGCCCTGCGGCATTTCGGGGAGTTGGATGCGGTGATTGCCCGCTTCGTGGCCAAGCCGCTTCAACCGCACAAGGCGGGACCGGCGATGGAAATTCTTCTGCTCGGCGCCTGCGAACTTCTGATTCTGACGGTGCCCCCGCACGCCGCCGTGGATGCCGCCAATCGCCTGGCCCAGGCCGACAGCAAAGCGGTGCATTTCAAATCGCTGATCAACGCCGTCTTGCGGCGTGTGGCGCGCGAAGGCGAAAGCGTGCGCGCCAATCTTGATTGCGCGCGGCTCAACACCCCCGACTGGTTATGGGCACGCTGGAGCGCGCAGTATGGCGAAGACATCGCCCGCGCCATTGCCGCGGCGCATAACAAGGAAGCGCCGCTCGACATTACGCTGAAGAGCGCCGACGTGCTTCATCCCGAAAGCACGCCCTTGATCGGACTATCGCGGCGCGTGCAAGCCGAGGGGCGGGTTGAAGAGATGCCGGGCTTCGCTGGCGGCAATTGGTGGGTCCAGGACGTAGCCGCCGCCTTGCCCGTGACCCTATTGGGCAATGTGGCGGGCAAGCGTGTGATCGACCTTTGCGCCGCGCCAGGCGGCAAGACGCTGCAATTGGCGGCGGGCGGCGCGGATGTGATGTCGGTCGAGCTTGAACCCGCGCGGGCCGGACGCATCCGCGAGAATCTGGCGCGCACGGATCTGAAGGCGAATGTGATCGAAAGTGATGCGCGCGATTTCAAGGACGAGACGGCGCTGATCTTGCTGGACGCGCCTTGCACGGCCACGGGCACTATCCGCCGTCACCCCGACCTGCCCTGGATCAAGGGCGCAGGCGATGTGACGGCGCAGACCGCGCTGGCTTATGAGCTTTTGGAAAGCGCCGCTTTGATGGTCGAGCCGCACGGCCTTCTGATCTTCGCTGTCTGCTCGCTGGAGCGTGAAGAAGGCGAGGAGCAGATCGCGGCGTTTCTAGCCGCGCATCCAGAATTCGCCCGGGTGCCGGTCACGGCCGATGATGTTTCCGGTCACGTTGAATGGATCACGCCCGACGGCGATCTCAGAACCCTGCCTTGCCACCTATCCGAGCAAGGTGGAATGGACGGCTTCTACGCAGCACGGCTGCGCCGCGGTTAGCGTCCCTCGCCGCCGACAAGCGCGCTGAGGCAATCAAAAGGTGTTCTTGTCATCCCCGGCGAGCATCGACTGCATCGCAGGCGATGCGAGGGAAGGGGATCCAGGCCCATGAACGGCGCATCAGTTGACCGCCTGGATCCCCTTCCCTCGGCGCTGGCCGCGCCTCGCCGGGGATGACAGAGGAGCTCTTGGTTATAGCCGTCCCAACGCGTAAGCGATCGCCAGATAAATCTTGCCGGTGTCCGCCGAGAGCATCGACGAAGCCAAAAGCCCGCCGCCATCGCCTTCCCGCGCCCGCGCCAGAAGCGATTCAAACTCGCTGAGATACGCGTCGGCGGATTCGTGGAAGCGTTGATCGTCGCGATAAAGCGCGGCGATGCGGTCCACTGTGCGCTCGTCGATGGCGCCCGCCAGCCGCCGCGCGAACACGGCGCGGTCGCCGGACAAATAACGCCGCCAATCCTCATTGCCGGGCGCGCCCTTGGTATCGATGGCTTCGAGGTCCACCGCCATGTCGGAAAGAACCATTTGCAGCGCGCCCATCGCCGCCGCCGTGCCGCCGCCCAAGCCGCGCTGAACATGATCGCCATCGGCCGCCGCCAGAAGCTGCTTCATCTCCCATTTGCCATCGGCGGGCTTGTCGATGCGCGCCTCGCCGCGCAGATCGCCGATACGCTTGGGCCGCTGGGTGAGCTTGCGCGCCAGGCCCTTCAGCCCATCGCTCTCGCCGACTTCTGGCTGCGTCGTTTCCAGCTGCAATGTCGGACGGCCATGGGCATTGCGCGAATGAATGGTGGAGATGGCCCGCGCCGACAGATCCAGGATCTGGTCGGTCTCGGTCTGCACCATGTGACGGATGCGCTGCGCTTCGCCCTGGGCGACGGTGGGAAGCCGCGTCAGGTGCCGCTCCACATCCTCGATAGTCTTGGCCAGGGTTTCGCGGATGCGCGTGGCTTCCGCCCCCATCTCGCCCGCGGCCCTGAGCAGCTTCTCGCATTGCGCCATGGCTTCGCCCACCAGGGCGTGGGCGTCGTGCTTGGCCTGGGCCGAGCTTTGGCCGATCAAGGTCTGCGCGCCGGTGCCCGCGTCGCGCAGCGCCGTGGTGAGGCCGGTCAAAAGCGCGTTGGCGGTGTCGGCGGATTCTTTCAACCGCTCCGCCTCGCGCCCAAAGGCGGCAGTCAGCTGCGAGGCACGGCTGGCGGCATTGGCCATGATCGCATCCAGATGCCGTTCCGCGTCGCCCGTGACACTTTCAAACCGCTTGGTTTCTTCGCCCACCGCGCCGATGGCGGCCTCCATGCTGGCACGTTGCCCGGTGAGCGCGGTGTCGAAGGCCTCGCTTTCTTCTTTCAGCTTCGCCAAAAGCTCGCTCATGGCGGCGCGCTGTTTCTCCTGGCGCGCTAATACGAATTCGGCACGCGCCATGGTGGCTTCGGCCACCTCTTCGATCTTCTTGGCCTTGCCATCGAGTTCTTGCGCCGCCGTCAAAGGCGCGTCGGCGGCTTCCTGTGCGGTGGCGCGGAATTTCGCCGCCTGCACTTCCAGCGACTGGCCCGCCATCTTGAGCGAACCTTCCGCCGTCTCGATGGTGGCCTTGAGTTGCGCGGCCCGGCCCGCCACCAATTCGGTGGCGCTGGCGGCGGCGCCGGTAAAGCGCTCCGACAGGGTCTGCGTCATGGCCTGAAGCGAAGCTTCCGCCGTGTCGATACTGGCCTTCAGTTGCGCCGAACGGTTCGCCAAGGTCTGGCTGGCGCGCGAAGCGGCTTCCACAAACTGGTCCGACATCGCCTGCGCCGAACTCTTGAGCGAATGTTCGGTGCTGTCGATGGTCGCCTTCATCTGGGTCGAGCGGTCGGCCATCACATCGGTGGCGCGCGCCGCCGCCTCGATGAAATGCGTCGAAAGCGATTGCGCGGTGCCTTTGAGCGATCCCTCGGCCATGTCGATGGCGGCCTGCATTTGCTGAGACCGGTCCGCCATGACATCCGTGGCGCGCGCCGCCACTTCCATGAAATGCCCGGAAAGTGTGTGCGCCGTGCCCCGCAAGGATTCTTCCGCACCGTCGATCGTCATCTTCAATTCGGCGGAGTGATTGGTAACGATCTCCGCCGCCCGCCAGGCTGCGTCGGTGAGTTGATTGGAAAGAACCTCCAGCCGCTGGCTCTCCTGCGCCAGGCCGGCCGCTACCGCTTCGCCGCGCACGCCCGCGCGCGCGCCCGCTTCGTCGAGCGCGGCGATCTGATTTTCCAGTGCCGTCTCCAGCGAACGCAGGCGCCCGAAGGCTCCGTCAAGGCCGGCATTCAAAGCGTCGAGTTCGCGCCGGACCGAGCGGCCCAGCCGGCCGGCGGTGCGCGACACGGTTTCGTCGGCGGCGAAAAGCTGGCGGGTGGCGTCCTGGAAGGCTTCGGTGCTGCGGCCCATGCGGTGGGCCAGGGTGAAAGCGGCAGCGATGGCGAGAAAGAAAAGCGGCGGCAGGAAGAGCGCTGCGGCGGCGAGTGCGCCCTGGCCGGGGCCCAGCGCCAGAACCCCTTTCAGCCCCAGAAAACCCCAGAGATACGCCCCGCCCGCGCCCATCCAAAACAGGGCCGCGACCAAGGCGAATAGCCAGGCAATGAGGCCGAAACGGCTCCTGCGCAGGGGGGGCAGTTCGGCCAGCTTTTCAGGCTGGGCCTCCAGGCCTTCGGGCGCAAAGCCGGCCTGTTCCAACATAAGCGGTTGGTTTCGTTCAAAATTCCGTATCATCGGTCAGACGCTCTGGGCCTTCTCATGATACCGTAAACCGGCTGGGAAGGCTAACCGGGCGGCCTTAACGGGGCTTTAGCGGGGTTTTGGTCAGTCTGATCCCGGCAAAAGCGGACCTCCCCAATGCCCCGACGCGCCATCGATCTCGACCACCTCGCCCGCTACACCGGTGGGGAAAAGGGTCTCAATGGCGAGATCCTGCGCCTGTTCGACAGCCAGATCACCGGCATGGTGGCGGAGTTGAACGCGCTTCTGGAAAGTCGCGACGGCAAGCGCTGGCGCGAGATCGCCCATACTATCAAGGGCGCGGCGCGCGGTGTCGGTGCGTTCGAGATGGGAGAGGCCGCCGCCAAAGCCGAACCGGTCGACCCCGCCAACGGCCCCGAAGCCAAGGCCGCGATCCAAAAGCTGGAAAGCGAAGCGGAAACCGTCCGCGCTTTCATCAACACCTATCTCGCGGCTTAAACTCTACCGACCTCTCAACTCACACAGGCTTTCTTCCCCCGCTAGCGAAGCGACAGCGGGGGAAGATGTCTTCCGATGGCTTGCCTGAGGAAGACAGAAGGGGGTGACAAAAGACAGGGTTGTTGCGGGGGCGGGTTTTACATATAACCACCACGCTTTCCCCAGGCATTACAGACAGTTAGGTGTAGAATATCGTGAGCAAGCCCATAGAGACAGACGTCGTTATCATCGGTGCAGGCCCCATCGGCCTGTTCGCGGTGTTCGAACTGGGGCTGCTCGATCTCAAATGCCATCTGATCGACATTCTCGACCGGCCGGGCGGGCAGTGCACCGAGCTTTATCCGGAAAAGCCAATCTACGACATTCCCGGCCTTCCCATCGTCACCGGTCAGGAACTGACAAACCGCCTGCTGGAGCAAGTGAAGCCGTTCGATCCGCAATTCCATTTCGGCGAGATGGCGACGGCGCTGACCAAACTTCCCGACGGGCGCTGGAAACTTTCGACCGACGCCGGCACCGAGCTGATCGCGCCGGTGGTGGTGATCGCGGCCGGCGCGGGCTCCTTCGTGCCCAAGCGCCCGCCGCTGGCCGGCATCGACGCCTTCGAGAATGCAGGCGACGGCGTGGGCGTGCATTACGCCGTGCGCAAGATGGAGACGTTTCGCGGCAAAAACATCCTGATCGCGGGCGGCGGCGATTCCGCACTGGACTGGACCATCAATCTGGCGCCGCTGGCGAAATCGCTGACCCTGGTGCATCACCGCGACGGCTTCCGCGCCGCCCAGCACAGCGTCAACCAGATGCGGGAATTGGAAGCGTCAGGCAAGGTCAAGTTTCATGTCGCCAGCGTCAAGGCACTGCATGGCGAGCAAGGCAAGCTGGCGGGTGCGACCCTGGCGGGCGCCGACAAGAGCGAGTGGCGCCACGAGACCGATACATTCCTGCCTTTCTTCGGACTGACCATCAAGCTTGGCCCCATCGCGGAGTTTGGCATCCACCTGAACGAGAATTTGATCCCGGTGGACACGGCGCGCTTTGAAAGCCAGACCCCGGGCATCTTCGCCATCGGCGACATCAACACCTATCCCGGCAAGCTGAAATTGATATTGTCCGGCTTCCATGAAGCGGCCCTGATGTCCCAGGCCGCGTTTCACGTCGCCAGGCCGGATCAGAAGCTGCGTTTCCAGTACACGACCTCTTCGTCCAGCCTGCAGAAGAAATTGGGTGTCTCGTGACCCTTCCACACGCGCATATCCTCATCCTGAGCTTGTCGAAGGATGGGAGCCAGGCGCGGCTCAGGATGAAGGAGTTTAATTCTTGAAGATTTATGCAATCGACCGCCAAGGCAAGGAATACACGCTGGAAGGCCGCGACGGCTGGAGCGTGATGGAGATCCTGCGCGACGGCGGGCTGGACATCGCTGCGGAATGCGGCGGAGCCTGCGCCTGCGCCACCTGCCATGTCTATGTGAACGACGGCTGGTACGAAAAACTGCCGGCCCCGTCGGAAGGCGAGATCGACATGCTCGACATGGCGCTGGCGGTCGAACCCAATTCGCGGCTGTCCTGCCAGATCGTCTGCAGCGAAGCGACGGATGGAATTAAAGTAACGGTAGCCCCCGAGTAGCAAGCTGTTTGCTGCGATCCGGGATGCTAGGCTGCAGCCGCTTCCGGGAGACCAAATTGAAAATCGCGACGGCTCTGACTTTTGCCGCTTGTCTGACCTTGCCGGGAGCTGCCTGGTCGCAGGATGCCCCGATCAAGCTCGATCTTGCGCCACTGCTCGCGGCCCTTCAACACAAGGACTGGTTCGGCACCAGCAACAACCCGCTTGCAGATGCCATACAGGCCGCCTTTTCAAAGGCGCAATTCCAATCCGCGCCGGGACCAGGTCCCGATGTCCTGACGCTTTCGGCGCCGGACGGGGTCAAGAAAGATCGGGATGATTTTCTTTTCACCGTCGTGTTCTCACGCGATGGCGGCAGGCTTGGCGAGGCCGTCGAATCTTGTCCCATGAAGAAACTGAGCGACTGCACCGACCAATTGATTTTGGACACAAAGACCGCCGCGCAGTAGGCTTGTCCCACGCCATCGGGATGATCGTCATGAAGAGCTTCCTGCTCGCTGCCGCCTTCGCCTTTCTCGCCACGCCATGCTTCGCAGCGCTGAAGGTCGGCGATACGGCGCCTGACTTCACCGCGGCCGCCAGTCTGGGCGGCAAGGAATTTCAATTCCACCTTTATGATGCGCTGAAAAGAGGCCCGGCGGTGGTTTACTTTTATCCGTCCGCCTATACCCAGGGATGCGATCTGGAAGCCCACACTTTCGCCGAAAACAAAGACCGCTTCACAGCGGCGGGCGCAAGCATCATCGGCGTGTCGGGCGATAATCTGGAGCGGCTCAACCGTTTTGCCGCCGATCCGAATTTCTGCGCCGGCAAATTCCCCATCGCCGCCGATGAAAGCCTGAACATCGCAAAGAGCTATCATCTGGTGACCGCGGGATCGCTGAAAGGTATAAAGGACGTCAATGGCGCGGATGTCAGCCACGTGCTGATCGAGCGCATGACTTTCGTGGTGGACCAGGATCGCAAGGTCGTCGCGGTGCTGTCCTCCAGAGCGGATGTCAGCCAGAAGATCAATCAATTGATCGAGAAAACCGCGCCGTCGCAGAAGGGGCCCACTTTCGAGGAAGGGCTGACGCCGGACCAGCACGTCTTCAAATCGCTTGAGATCGTCCGGCACGCGGGCGGGAAGACCGGCTGAATTGCGCGAAACGGCGATCAGATTATTTCTCGCGGCCGTCGTTGCAAGTCTGCCGGTGGCCGACGCGGAAGCCCAGACTCTGCCTAGCGATCATGTGATCGTGCCGGGCGAGCGCATCGGCAATGCCGAGCTGGACCCAGCGGACCAGGGATCGTTGCAGCGTAACCTGGGCGAGCCGAACCAGACGGATCAGCAGGGCGACATGGCGACCTATCGCTATGGCCCACCCAAGCCGGATGGCGGAGCGCCGGACGAACTGGTGGTGACGCTGGACCTCAACAAGGACGCTCCGTTCGAAATCGCCACCGCCTCGCCCGCCTATCATACGCGGGAAGGGTTGGGGGTTGGCAGCGCCGAGGCAGCGATTCACACCGCGCTCGGTCAACCGCTATGCGAAGCCAATGACGGGGCGGGTAACGGGATCGTGGTCTATGACACGATCTGGTTTCGCACGGCACAGAGCGTCGTTACTCGCGCTGCCATCCGCAAACATCTCAGCGCTGACGATTTCAAGGCAGGCGCAGTGCATTGTTAGCCCGATCATGGTTACCACTCGCCTGGCGTGCATAACGCTACTCGCCAGCCGCAAAATTTCTCTCTAGTCTCCGTCGCAGTCTGGGGATTCCATGACCGTCGCGCATATCTACACCGTCGCCTTTCAGGGCGTCGAAGCCCGGGAAGTCGATGTGCAGGTGCATATCAGCGATTCGGGCAGTGGCCAGTTCACGGTGGTGGGTCTTGCCGACAAGGCGGTGGGTGAAAGCCGCGAGCGGGTGCGCGCGGCGCTGGCCGCCATCGGCCTGGCGCTGCCGTACAAACGCATCACCGTCAATCTGGCGCCTGCCGACCTGCCCAAGGAAGGTTCGCATTACGATCTGCCGATCGCGCTGGGCTTACTGGCGGCGATGGGCGTGCTGCCGGCCAGCGAAATGGCAAATTATGTGGCGGTCGGCGAATTGTCGCTCGACGCGCAGGTGACGGCGGTGGCTGGCGTGCTGCCTGCTGCTGTGGCGGCACATGAGATGAGCCGCGGGTTCATTTGTCCGGCGGCGTGCGGGGCGGAAGCCGCTTGGGTGGAGGGTCTGTCGATCCTCGCCACGCCTTCCTTGATCGCGCTGGTCAATCACATGAAGGGTGCGTCGGCGCTCTCGCCACCCACGGCAAAGCTGGCCTGCGCGCACCGCGCCGTGCCCGACCTCAAAGACGTGAAAGGCCAGGAAAGCGCCAAGCGGGCGTTGGAGATCACGGCCGCCGGCGGACATAATCTTCTGATGATCGGGCCGCCCGGCGCGGGCAAGTCCATGCTGGCGCAGCGCCTGCCGGGCCTGTTGCCGCCGCTGGACGCGCGCGAGGCGCTGGAGATTTCCATGGTCCGGTCGCTGGCCGGCGAATTGACCGACGGCGCCATCAGCCGGGAACGGCCTTTCCGCAATCCGCACCACTCCGCCTCCATGGCGGCGCTGGTGGGCGGCGGATTGAAAGTGAGGCCGGGTGAAGTTTCGCTGGCGCATCTGGGCGTGCTGTTCCTGGACGAGCCTCCCGAATTCCAGCGCGTGGTGCTGGAGAGCCTGCGCCAACCCATCGAGACCGGCGAGGCAGTGGTGGCGCGCGCCAACGCCCATGTCCGTTACCCGGCACGCTTCCAGCTGGTGGCGGCGATGAATCCTTGCCGCTGCGGCTATCTTTCCGACGCGGCGCAAGCCTGCTCGAGGGCGCCCAAATGCGCCGGGGAATATCAGTCGCGCATTTCAGGCCCCTTGTTCGATCGCATCGATTTGCATGTCGAGGTGCCGGGCGTTCTTGCCACCGACCTCGCCTTGCCGCCGCCCGCCGAAGGCAGCGCCGAGGTCGCCGCGCGGGTGGCACGGGCGCGCGATATCCAGCGCGAGCGTTTTGACGGTATGCCGGCGCGAACCAATGCCGAGGCCGAAGGCGAACTCTTGGACCGCATCGCCAAGCCGGAGGCAGCGGGCTTGAAGCTTCTCACGGAAGCGGCGGAGCGGATGCGGCTTTCGGCGCGCGGCTACAGCCGCGTGCTGCGCGTGGCCCGCACCATCGCCGACCTAGCCGGATCGACCCAGGTGCAGCGCCCGCATATCGCCGAGGCGCTGTCTTATCGGCGCCTCAGTTTGCAGAACTAGCGCCTGCAGAGTGCAATCCGCCAGCGGCGCTTGCTGCCCGGCCGCTCGCTTTTGCTCGCGGCGTTCGCGGCTCAAAACCATCCACTGGATGGTTTTGCCGCCCTTCGAGCGTCGCCGCTTACGGTCCACTGGACCTGCTCGCGCGCGTTCCGCGCGCCGCTCCTCACGGCTTAATTTGCAGAATTGAGGGAGGCGCCCCTCTACGGGCTTGTGCCCGTTGTCGTTGTCGTGGACGTGCTGCCGCTGCCATTGTGACTGCTATGAGAAACGGCAATCACCGCAACACCCGCAACGGCTGCCAAGCCGACAATGGCGATCGTATTGACACCCTGGCTCTGCGCCGCCTTGACGCCCGCGGGCTTGCCCGGCGCGAGATTGTTGGCGGCATCACCGGCCACCGCGCCGGACGCGAAGATCAAAGTGGCCAATGCGGCAGACAGAAATACCTTCATGGGAATCCCCCTTGCAGAACGTGCAGCTTCAACCGGGTCGGGAACTTTGTCGAGTGTAAAAATGCAACTTGGAAAAGTTCCCGGGCCGATCCGGGGTCATGGAACTTTCCAGTGGCTGCATTGTGCGTGCGGGGCGAAACTTCGGTCGGGGTCGAAACCTTGCCCATAAGCGAGGCTTAGTATCCGCCAATTCTAAATGGGCCGGAACGGCACACGGCATGAACCTGGCAACGCCCGCCACGCATGGAATCGGATGGATTGTCCTGGCGGCGAGCTTCGGCTTCGCCCTGATCCAGCTTGACGTCACCATCGTCAATGTGGCCTTGCCCAGCATCGCGAACGCCTTCGGCGCGCATGTGGCCGAACTGCAGTGGGTGGTCGATGCTTACGCCGTCTGCTTTGCCGCGCTTCTGCTTAGCGCCGGGTTCCTGGGCGACAGGTTTGGTGCGCGGCGCATCTATCTGAGCGGCATGGCGCTGTTCGCCGCGGCTTCGCTGGCCTGCGGGCTCGCGCCAGAGCCGGTGATGCTGATCGCCGCACGCGCCGTGCAAGGCGTCGGCGCCGCTGTGATGCTGCCTTGCTCGCTGGCCTTGCTGAACCATGCGACGGAATTCGATCCAGCGGTCCGCGCCAAGGCGGTCGGCTGGTGGACCGCGTCAGGCGGTATCACCATCGCCGCCGGCCCCCTGGTCGGCGGATTGATGTTGAGCGTTTTTGGCTGGCGCAGCATCTTCCTGGTCAACATCCCACTCTGCGTCCTGGGCGCGCTCTTGGCCCTCAAGCTTGCCGAAACGGAGCGGGCAAAGACAAGACACGGCTTCGACATCGCCGGACAGGCGCTCGCGATTCTCTCCTTGATCGCCATTACGGCGACCATCATCGAAGCCAAACTCCTTGGGTTTGGCGGCGCCGTGCTGCCGGGCATGGCCGCCGTTGGCATCGCCGCCTTTGTCGCGTTTCTGCTCGTGGAGGCGCGCAGCAAGGATCCCATGCTGCCGCTGCCGCTCTTCGCCAACCGGGCATTCCGGACCGCCATCTGCTACGGCTTCATCGTCAATCTCACCTATTACGGCATCGTGTTTGTGCTCAGTCTTTATCTGCAGCGTGTCTTGGACTTCAGTCCGCTGAAAGCCGGGCTCGCCTACTTGCCGCTGACCGCGACCTTCTTTGTCGTCAACATCATCAGCGGCTCATGGGTGGCGCGGGCGGGTTCGCGCCCGCCCATGATCATCGGTGCCCTGATCGACGCGGCTGGTTTCGGTCTTCTCGCACTTCTGGCGGCAAAGGGCTTCTGGGCCCTGTTACCGGCTTTCATCCTCATGCCCGGCGGAATGGGGCTTGGCGTTCCTGCCATGACCACGGCCGTGCTCGCGGCCATCGATAAAAGAATGTCCGGCATCGCAGCGGGCGTGCTCAATGCGGCGCGCCAGGCCGGCGGGGCGTGCGGCGTCGCGTTGTTCGGCGCGCTTGCGGGCGACCAGCCCGCCGACATTGCCGCCGGTCTTCATGGATCGGCGATGGTGGCGATTGCGCTTCTGCTGCTGGCGGCCTTGATGGCTGTTCAGATCGCATCTCGGCTGGACGACGTCCGGTGATCCGAGCACAATGGCCATGTCGCTCATATCGAAATGGTTTGGGCATGCCGCATAAGACAGCCACGCTTTTGATTGCCGCCATGCTCACAGCCGCCACGGCCGGCGCAAGTCTGAGCGCGCAGGCCCCGGGCGCAGCCCAGTCTCAAGTTGCCAAATCCAAGCCCATCGGCCACTCCCCGCGACCCTATCAGGACATCGGCCGCACGGATCTGTTTCATGGCTATCGCTGCGGCGCGAGTGGCTGTCTGCTGCATCAGCAAGGCTATCAGTGGGGCTCGGAGCACCGGGTCGTGAATCCCAAGGACTGCCATGGCGCGTCGGAAGAGTTCATTGAAGGTTGTCTGGCCTTCGCGGGGATCGATGGGCCGCTGGGCCATCGAGAATTCGACCCCAGCTTTCCTCACACGGTCGGGATTGACTGAGCCATGCGCCGCAAGACCACCATCCTCATGATCGCTTTCGCGCTTGCGGCACCCAGTCTTGGTGTGAGCGCGCCTACCAAGCCCAAACCGCATCCGGCAGAGGATGTCGGCCCTGCCGACCTCTTCCATGGCTATCGCTGCGGCGGTGGCGACTGCGCCTTGCATCAACAAGGCTATCAGTGGGGCGCCGAGCACAAGGTCGTGAACCCCAGCGATTGCCGCGGCACCTCGGAAGAATTCATCGAGGGTTGCCGCGCCTATGCCGGCATCGATGGGCCGCTGGGTGTGCGCGAAATCTTCCAAGACGAGGATTGAGAGTACGCTGGGAACAGGAACCTTAGTTCCTTGCAGCCGTTCTCTCTCCCGATTTGGGAGAGCCGATATGAAACCCATGATGCTTCTGGGCGTGGTGCTCATCCTGGCCGGGGTGATCGGCCTGTTTGTGAGCCGCGTGAGCTGGACGGAGACCAAGCCGCTGATCAAGGCGGGGCCTATCGAGATCAATCATCAGGAAGATCATAGCGTCTGGATTCCCACCGCCGCCGGCATTGTGGCGGTGATCGCGGGTCTGGGCCTGGTGATGGTGAGTAAGAAGAGTGTTTAAGCGATTCGCCTTTTTCCGGCCGGTCGCCTGAACTCGCGGCGTTCGCAGCTCGAAATGGTCCCCGGACCATTTCGCCCCTTGGGTCGCTGCTCACCCTTCGACAAGCTCAGGGTGAAGAAAAGATAGGCTCTTCATGCTGAGCCTGTCGAAGCATGACACGCGGAAGTGCCGCCCTAGCTTTTGAGCTTCGTCAGCGCGTCCAGGTCCGCCTTGATGGCGCGGGCAGCCCTGCGTTCGGCATTGCGGAAATACTTGACCACGTCGCGGCCCCGCGCATTCAGCGCCGCGCCACCGCCCGACTTGCCACCGGTGCGGCGCTCCAAGACCGGACCGCCGAATACGCGTTCCAGATCCTGCAACAGCAGCCAGGCGCGGCGATAGCTGAGCTTCATCTTGGCCGCCGCGGAACGGATGGAGCCGGTTTCGTCGATCAGCTCCAACAAACGCGCCTTGCCCGGCCCGACATTGCCGGAATCCCCGATCGGAAGTCGCAAAAACAGCCCCGCCATGGTGGCATCCTGACGCCTGTTGCCGTCTGCGGGCAAGGCTTTTGCGCGTGCCATTTTCCGTTATATTCAGGCGAGCATCACGACGGATGTGGCAATCGTCATGACTGGAATTCTGCGCGTTCTCGCCGCCACCCTGCTGCTGGCGTTTTTGCCGCTGCCGGCCAGTGCCGCCGACGTGACTTTGTTCGGCGCCGCCTCGCTGGCCGACGCGCTGAAGGAAATCGCCGCCAATTACAAGAAGGCGAGCGGCAAGGATGTAGCGGTGTCGCTGGCCGCATCGTCCCAACTGGCCAAGCAGATCGAAAGCTCAGCGGGTGCGGACATTTTCATTTCCGCCGATCTCGATTGGATGGACTATCTCGACAACAAGGGCCTGATCCAACACGACACGCGTGAGAATCTGCTGGGCAACCGGCTGGTGCTGGTGGCGCCCAAGGACGCTAACACCTCAGTCGCCATAGCGCCGCATTTCGATCTTCTGGGCGCGCTGAGGGGCGGGCGGTTGGCCATGGCCGATCCGGATTCGGTGCCGGCAGGCAAGTATGGCCGCACCGCGCTGACCTCGCTTGGTGTTTGGAGCACCGTGGCGAACCGGGTGGTCAATGCCGAGAATGTGCGCGTGGCGCTGGCCTATGTTGCGCGCGGGGAAGCGCCGCTTGGCATCGTCTATGAGACCGACGCCAAGGCCGACCCGAATGTAAAAATGGTCGGCGTCTTTCCGGAGAACACGCACAAACCGATTCTT
Organism: Rhizomicrobium sp.; assembly: GCA_035605955.1. GTDB lineage: Bacteria > Pseudomonadota > Alphaproteobacteria > Micropepsales > Micropepsaceae > Rhizomicrobium. The sequence continues at coordinate 39,313 of DATNGI010000025.1, read as the reverse complement.
TATCCCGCCGCTTTGGTAAAAGATGCAAAGCCCGAAGCGCGCACCTTCCTCGCCTATCTGGCGGCGCCGGTCTCGCGGGCGGTGTTCGAGAAAGACGGCTTCACCATGCTGGTCAAATAGCAGCGCGTGCAGGTCGGGGCGCTTGAAATTAGCGTTATATTCTGACAGATATAACGCTTTCCACGCTCTATAGCGGGCTGTTTTGGCTCACGCGGAACAGCAGCAGGGAATTACGACATGCGGTTTTTGTGGGCGCGGAGCTTTGGCTCGCTGCGGGCTTGTCTTCTGGCCGGCTCGAGCGTCGCCCTTTTGCAGCCTCTGACGGCGCAAGCGCAGACCGTGCCTGCCAGTGCCGCACTCAGAAACGAGCAGGTCATCGTCAATGGCGAGCGTTCGCCGGACTATAATGTCACGGCTCCCAGCCTCTCCAAGCTCACGGAATCCTTGCTCGATACGCCGCAATCCATCGACACGGTTTCACAGCAGTTGATGCAGGATCGCGCCATCACCAATCTGAATGATGCTTTCCGCAACATTCCCGGCATCACCATCGGAGCCGGTGAATTCAAGTCGCTGGGCAACTCGCCGACCATTCGCGGCTTTGTGGCGCGAACCGATATGTTCATCGACGGCCAGCGCGACATTGGCGACTATTATCGCGACCCCTTCTATATGGACGAAGTTCAAGTGCTGGAGGGTCCGGCCTCGACCGTATTCGGCCGGGGCTCGACAGGCGGGGTCATCAACCAGGTTTCCAAGAAACCGCAACTGAGCCAGTTCGTGGCGGGGACCCTGACCGCCGGCACCGATCTGACCCGCCGCGTCACGGTGGACGTGAATGAGCCGCTGCCCGAGCTTGGGCCGGACGCCGCTTTCCGCATTGTCGCCATGGGACATGAGCAAAGCGTCACAGGGCGCGATGTGGCGGAACAAAGCCGCTATGGCTTTGCGCCAAGCCTGTCACTGGGTCTGGGTGCGCCGACGCGATTGACCGTGGCTTATCTTCATGAGTCGGCGGACGACGTGCCCGATTACGGCATTCCCTATCTCGGCAGCCATGTCGTGAAAGTGCCGCGGCAGAATTTCTATGGCTTCAAAAGCGACTATCTGAAAACCGATACCGACATCGCCACGCTGACCGCCGAGCATGATTTCAGCGAGGATGTCGCGATCAAAAACCAGCTGCGCTATGCGGCCTATTCCCAAAATTTCCGCTTCACCGAACCCTTGATCGCAGCCACGGTCCCGGTAACCACGCCGCTGAGTGCGATCAATGTTACCCGCAATGTCAATTCAGGCATCAATACGCAAACCATGCTTTGGGACCAGATGGACGCGACGGTGCATTTCGACACCGGCTCCATCAAGCATGTCTTGGCGGCGGGGATCGAAGGGGGACGCGAAACCTCAAAGCCCGAATTCGACAACAGCACCGGCGTGCCATCGGTGCCGCTGCTGGCGCCGAACCCGAATGTGCCTTTCACCGCTACCAGCACTTTTCCGCGCTTCAAGACCAACACGGGCGCGGACAGCTTTGCCGTCTATGCCCTGGACACGATAAAGCTCGATCCACAATGGGAAGTATCGGGCGGCGTGCGCTGGGACTATTTCGGACTGGTCTATACGGATCAGAATTTCTCCACCACGACGCCTGGCCTGATCACGCGTACCGACCGCATCCCCCAGATCGACCGCATGTTCAGCTATCGCGGGGCGCTGACTTACAAGCCCGACACCAATGGCAGCGTCTATTTTGCCTATGGTACGTCCTTCAATCCATCGGGCGAAGAATTGTCCTTTGTTAACAGCTCGCGCTCTTTTGCGCTCAGCAACGCCGATCTCAGCCCCGAGCGGAACAAGAATTTCGAGCTGGGCACCAAATGGGATCTGTTCACGGGCCGGCTCTCGCTGACCGCAGCGCTTTTCCGCTCTGAAAAGGACAATGCCCGCGTGCCCGATCCGACCAATTCGGCGCTCAACGTGCTGGCCGGCAATTTCCAGGTCGACGGGCTGGAGCTGGGCGCTTCCGGACACATCACCGACGATTGGCAGATCCAGGCGGGCTACGCCTATCTCGACAGTTCGGTGATCAAGTCGGCGCCCGGCGCCGCACCTGTGGGCTCGCCCTTGATGAACACGCCGAAACACAGCGTCACGGCATGGACCAGCTACGTCCTTGGGTCGGGGTTCGAAATTGGCGGCGGCGGGCGCTATGTCTCTTCCCAATTCACCCAGAATGTCCCGCCCGTGAAAACCGTGCCCGGCTTTTTCGCCGCCGACGTGATGGCCAAATATGCGTTCAGCGAGAGGCTGTCGGTTCAGCTCAACGTCAATAATATCTTCGACAAATATTATTACGACCAGCTACACTTCTTCCATGTCGTGCCGGCCGAAGGGAGAACCGCCCTCTTGACGCTCAATCTGAATTACTGATCCGGCACGCGAGGCCTTATGCCATTGCACATTCCGCATGTGCTGGACGCGAACCAAATCGACCAATGCCGGCAGGCCCTGGAAACTGCCGAATGGATCGATGGGCGCGATACAGCCGGCTATCTCTCAAGCCGGGTGAAGAACAATGTTCAGCTGCCGGAAACCCATCCGGTGGCGCGCCAATTGGGCGGCATGATCCTGGACGTGCTGGACGCCAATCCGCTTTTCATCTCGGCGGCGCTGCCCTTGAAAATTATGCCGCCTTTCTTCAACCGCTATTCCGGCGGCCAAGCCTATGGTGGGCACATCGACGGGGCCGTGCGCCCGATCGCCGGCACGCGGCATAGAATACGCACCGATCTTTCCGCTACTTTGTTCCTGACCGCGCCAGAGGATTATGATGGCGGCGAGTTGGTCATCCAGGACCGGCTAGACGACCGACGGGTCAAGCTGGCCGCCGGCGACATGGTGCTCTATCCCGGCACCAGCGTTCATCATGTGACACCGGTGACGCGCGGCGCCCGGCTGGCGGCTTTTTTTTGGATCCAGAGCATGGTGCGTGAGGATGCCAAGCGCGAAATCTTGTTCGAGATGGACACCGCCTTGCAGCAGCTGGGCCGCGACACGCCGGGGCACCAATCCCTGGTTTCCTTGGCGGGCTGCTATCACAATCTTCTCCGGCTCTGGTCTGACATTTAGGCCCTGACGAGGGCCGGTGCAGAGCAGCTGCAATTGCATCGTCCCCATTTTTGCGAGCGGAACGCAGCCAGGGAGCCGATAGTGGCAGCGTATCGGCGGGTACCGGTTTCCCGAGCGGCGCCGGAGGCGCCCTTGAATAATTGGGCGCGTTCGCGCCCGGGCTGCGCGACCAAATAAAGATGAGAACGCCCCGTTCTAAAATGGGGGAATTCGCTCTAGCATCCCGCCAATTTCCAAGGGAGGCCGATATGCGCGTTTCTCCGATTTTGTTCGGGCTGGGGGCGGCCGCATTCGCCACCATCGCCTTCGCACAAGCCGATGCGCAAAAACCCGATCCCAGCCACATCACTTTCACTCCGCCCAAGGATGTGAAATGGAAAATGGGCGATGGCAGCGATCAGGCGGTGATCTTTGGCGATCCGTCCAAACCCGGGCTCTATGGCCTTCTGATCCGTTGGCATGCGGGCCATTTCAGCCGGCCGCATTTCCACAATGCCGACCGCTATGCCTATGTGATTTCCGGCACCTGGTGGGTCAGCTCTTCTGACACCTATGATCTCTCCAACACTTATCCGATGCCTGCGGGGTCGGTGGTGACCGATCTGGCCAACACGGTGCATTACGATGGCGCCAAGGACGGAGAGGCTCTATTAGAGTTGGTGGGCATGGGGCCGGTGACCACAACCCCCGCCGAGAAGAAATAGAGGAAGGATTTTCGGGGGCATGGCGCACGGACTTGTGGCTGATCCCGTCACCGTGACGGTGTTCCTGTTGCTGTTTGCGGGTGTGGCGGGCGCGGGCCTTATCGCCTCACGCTGGAAACGGGCCGATCTTTCGCAACTGACCGAATGGGGCTTGGGTGGGCGGCGTTTCGGCACCTTGATCACCTGGTTCCTGTTGGGCGGCGACCTCTACACCGCCTATACCTTCGTGGCCGTCCCCGCCTTGATGTTCGGCGCGGGCGCGACGGGCTATTTCGCGATCCCCTATGGCATGCTGGCCTATCCGCTGCTGTTCGTGGGCTTTGCGCGGCTGTGGTCGGTGGCGCGCCGCCATGGCTATGTCACCGCCGCCGATTTCGTGCGCGGCCGTTTTGGTTCGCGCTGGCTGGCGCTGGCCGTGGCGCTGACAGGCATCGCCGCCACCATTCCCTATATCGCGCTGCAGCTTTTGGGCTTGCAGGTGGTGATCGCCGCCCTCGGCATCCAAAGCCTTCCGGGGCTTTCCGCCATTCCCAGCCTGCCGCTTTTGGCGGCATTTCTGTTCCTGGCCTTCTACACCTACTCCAGTGGATTGCGCGGCACCGCCGTCATCGCCATCGCCAAGGATTTGATGATCTATGTCACGGTGTTGGCCGCGATCGTCGTGATCCCGGTCGAGCTTGGCGGTTACACCAAGATCTTCGCCAGCATCGATCCCAAATTGCTGCTTCTGGGTCATGGCACGGCCGATAATCTTGGCCCCGGCTTTGCCTATGCCACGCTCGCGTCCGGCTCGATCCTGGCGCTGTTTCTCTATCCCCATGCCATGACCGGCGTCCTTTCCTCCGCCAGCCGCGATGTGGTGGAGCGCAATTCGATCGTTCTGCCGATCTATTCCTTCGCCCTGGCGCTGATCGCGCTTCTGGGCTTCATGGCGGTGGCGGCAGGCGTCAAGGCGATGCCGGAATATGCCGGGGGCTTTGCCCGCTTTGGCAACAATTTCGCGGTGCCCGCTTTGTTCCTGTCCATGTTTCCCAATTGGTTCGCGGGCGTCGCCTTTGCCGCCATCGGCGTGGGCGCGCTGGTGCCGGCTGCGATCATGTCCATCGCCTGCGGCAATCTCTTCACCCGCAACATCTATCGCGATTTCATCGCGCCCGACTGCACGCCAGAAGCCGAGGCGCGGGTCGCCAAGATCGTGGCTTTTGTCGCCAAGCTGGGAGCCTTGTTCTTCGTTCTGGCGTTGCAAAGCTCTTACGCCATCCAGCTTCAGCTTCTGGGCGGCATCTGGATCTGCCAGACGGTGCCCGCGGTCTTTGTGGCCCTGTTCACCCGCGCCATGCATCCCACCGCTCTTTTGATCGGCTGGGCGTCCGGCATAGCGGCCGGCACGGCCATGGCCTGGAGCCTCGGCCTGAAAAGCTCGGTCTATGTGCTGCACGCGTTCGGCGTGGCGATCCCCTGTTACGCCGCGCTGAGTGCGCTGGCGCTCAATCTCCTGGTGGGGATCGTGCTGAGCGTGATCTTCAATGCGCTGTCGAAAGGCCCGCGCGCCGACGAGACACTGGCCGAGGATTACGCCTGATCGCGATTAGCCGAACCGGCCCGTAATATATTGCTCAGTCCGCTTGTTATCGGGCGCCGTGAAGATTTTTTCCGTGGCGCCATACTCGACCAGCTCGCCCAAATACATAAAGGCCGTGTAGTCGGAAGCGCGCGAGGCCTGCTGCATATTGTGGGTCACGATCACGATGGTGTAATCGGCCGCCAATTCGTCGATCAACTCCTCGATCTTGGCGGTGGAGATCGGATCCAAAGCCGAGCAAGGTTCGTCCAGGAGAATCACTTCCGGACGCGTCGCCACCGTGCGGGCGATGCAGAGGCGCTGCTGCTGGCCGCCGGATAGCGACAGGCCAGAGGCGTTGAGCTTGTCCTTCACTTCGGTCCAAAGCGCGGCACGCGTGAGCGCGTTTTCGATGCGGCCTTCCAACTCCGACCGCGGCAATCTCTCATAGAGTTTGATGCCGAAAGCGACATTGTCGAAGATCGACATGGGAAACGGCGTGGGCTTCTGGAACACCATGCCGATACGAGCGCGCAGAAGATTGAGATCCTTGACCGAAAGAATGTCTTCGCCGTCCAGCGTGATGGTGCCCTCGGCGCGCTGGTTGGGATAGAGCTCATAGATGCGATTGATGGCGCGCAGCAGCGTGGATTTGCCGCAGCCCGAAGGCCCGATGAAGGCGGTCACCTTGCGGTCGTGCAAGGGCAACGTGATGTCCTTCAAGGATTTGGTCTGGCCATAATAGAAAGAGAGATCGCGAATATCGATCTTAGGCCTGCCGTTCTGGGGCTTTCCATTGTGACAGTTGGCGGCGTCCATAAGATCAATTCCGTTTGGTTTCGAGGAGGCGGGCGACGATGGAAAGGGTCAGCACTGTGGCGGTGACCAGAAGCGCGCCCGCCCAGGCCAGCTTGTGCCAATCGTCATAAGGCGACAGCGCATATTGGAAGATCACCGCTGGAAGCGAGGCCATCGGTGCGTTGAAATTCGTGGTGAGAAACTGATTGTTCAGTGCCGTGAACAGAAGCGGCGCCGTCTCGCCGGAAATGCGCGCGACGGCGAGCAGTACGCCGGTGATGATGCCCGCTCTTGCCGCGCTCCAGGTGACGCTGCGGATCACGAAATTCATGGGCGCGCCCAACGCGCTGGCGGCCTCGCGCAAGCCATTGGGCACCAGGATCAGCATATTCTCGGTGGTGCGCACCACGACCGGTATCACGATCACCATCAATGACAGCGTGCCGGCCCAGGCGGAAAAATGGCCCATGGGAAAGACCACGATTTCATAGACGAAGAGGCCGATCACGATGGAGGGCGCCGACAGAAGAATGTCGTTCACGAAGCGCACGACAAAAGCAAACCGCGTATGTTTGCCATATTCGGCCAGATAGGTGCCGGCGAAGAGGCCAATGGGCGTTCCCAGCAGCACGGCGACCAGACTCATCAGCACGCTGCCCAGGATGGCATTCAGCAAACCGCCGGGCTGGCCGGGCGGCGGCGTGGATTGGGTGAAAAGAAGCGGCGAGACGGCGGAAAAGCCTTCGGCCAACAGTGCCGACAGAATGAAGCCCAGCCAGACCAGGCCGAACAGGGCGGCCGCGATGGAAAGGCCGATAAAGACGCCATTGGCGATACGGCGGCGAGCATAAAGAGCGCGGGAGACGATCATTTGACGCCTGCCTGACGCTCCAGCGCCCGCAGCATCAATTGCGCGCAGGCCAGAACGATAAAGGTAATGAAGAACAGGATCAGGCCAAGAAAAATCAGGGAGGAGGAATAGAGCGCCGTGGTCGCTTCGGTGAATTCATTGGCGATGGTGGCGGAAATGGTGGTGCCGGGCGCGAACAGCGAAGGATCGATGGTGTGCGCGTTGCCGATCACGAAGGTGACCGCCATGGTTTCGCCCAGCGCGCGGCCAAGCGCCAGCATCGAGCCGCCCACCACGCCGGTGCGGGCGTAGGGCAGAACCACCCGCCACATGACCTCCCAGGTGGTGCACCCGAGGCCGTAAGCGGCTTCCTTCAGCATGGTCGGCACGGTCTCGAACACATCGCGCGTCACCGCCGAGATGAAGGGCAGGATCATAATCGAGATGATCAGCGATGCGGTGAAGACGCCGATGCCGTAAGGGGCGCCGCCGAACAGCGTGCCGATGATGGGAATGCCGGCGGTGGCATCGATGATGGGCTGTTGCACGTGCGCTTGAAACCAAGGCGCAAACACGAAGAGGCCCCAGATGCCATAGATGATGGACGGAATGCCGGCCAGGAGCTCGATGGCGATGCCGATGGGGCGACGAAGTGGGCGCGGGCAAAGCTCGGTCAGGAAGATCGCGACGCCGATCCCGATCGGCACCGCCAGGAGCATGGCCAAGGCGGAAGTCACCAGCGTGCCATAGATGGAAGGCAGGCCGCCGAATTCATTGGACGTGGGGTCCCAGGCGCTGGAAACCAGGAACCGGAAGCCAAAGGCCCGCACCGCAGGTATCGAGCCGATCAGCAGGGAGGCAATGACGCCCGCGAAAACCAGAAGCACCGCGGCAGCGGCGGCCCAGGTCAGGAAATGGAAGCGCGCATCGCCACGCCCGGCACGGCGGGTGACTTCCGCTCTTTGCGCCAGATCGGCTGTGGCAGTTGCGTCGGTCAAAGCTACATCGGCCATAAAATGTGAAGCCTGAATGGCGGGCGGCGCCAATTCACACGGCTCTCGCGCCACGAACATCACAGTTCTGCAAAGCTTTTGTGACGACCGGCGGGTGGGAACCCGGCATTCCATTAACCGCTTGAAATAGAACGGAAATTCCCCGGGCAATTCCCCCCATTTCCGCCAAGGCAAGCCTTAACCGGGATTCACCAAGCAACTTTAGGCTTTTTCTATGGGTAAGGCCGCAAATTGGCAGGGTAACCAGGAAGATAGGCCCGGCGACCACCGTGACCGTGGCGCGACTAGTCAGGATCGTGTTCGGCGTGGTGGCGGGGGTGATGCTCACCCTGGCGGTCGGCGACGTCATGTTGTCGGGCCGGCTGACCATCGTTTCGCCCGCCAGCTTCGGCGCGCTTTTGACTGTAGCGCTGGCCTTCCTGATCTCCAATCTTCTGAATGCGCGCGAGCGCGACACGATGCTGACGCGCCAGGCGGCCGAATTGAAAGCCGCCACCAAGCGCCAGGAAGCGTCGCTGAAAAACGCCGCCGCCATGAACAAGCAGCTCTATCAAAGCGAGATCCGCTACAAGGGCCTGGTGGACGCGCAAGGCGACGCCATCTTCCGGCGCGACGCGTCCAGCCGTCTCACCTATGCCAACGAAGCCTTTTTCAAGATGTTCGGGTTGGAGCCGTCGCGCGCGCTTGGTTACCCCTTCGCGCCGGAATTGCACCCGGAAAGCCGCGCGCCGCAATTCGGCAGTTTCGGCGCGCTGAAGAAAAAGCGCGGTCGCACCCATTACGACCAGCATGTGCGCACCACTTCCGGCTGGCGCTGGATCTCGTGGGAAGATTATGCCGTGCGCGACGGCGAAGGCCGACTAGTCGAAGTGCAGAGCGTGGGCCGCGATGTCACAGAACGCAAAGCGCTGGAAGAAGCCCTGATGGAGGCGCGCGACAGCGCCGAAGCCGCCAGCCGCGCCAAATCGGGCTTTCTCGCCACCATGAGCCACGAGATCAGGACGCCGATGAACGGCGTGCTGGGCATGGGGCGGCTTTTGCTGGAAACCGAATTGAAGCCGGAACAGCGCACCTATGCCGAGGCGATCACCCAATCCGGCGAAGCGCTACTTAGCCTGATCGGCGACATTCTGGATTTCTCCAAGATCGAGTCCGGCACCCTGACCTTAGAGGACGATGAAGTCGAGATACGGCCCCTAGTCGCGGGCGTCGCCGAACTTTTGGGTCCCAGGGCGCATGCCAAGAATATCGAGATCGCCACGGCGGTGGAGCCCGAAGTGCCCCGCATCATCCGCATCGACGAAGTCCGCTTCCGCCAGGTCCTCACCAATTTGATGGGCAATGCCGTCAAATTCACCGAAAAAGGTGGGATCTGCGTCCAGCTGAAATTGTTTGATGGCCGCGACCGTACCTTCATCCGCGTGGAAGTACGCGACACCGGGGTGGGCGTGCCGAAGGAAAAGCGCCAGGAGATTTTCCAGGAATTCGTGCAGGCCGATTCCAGCCATGCCCGCAAATTCGGCGGCTCGGGATTGGGGCTCGCCATCTCCAGGCGCCTGGTCGATGCCATGGGTGGAGAGATCGGGATAGATTCGGAACAGGAGAGCGGTTCGACCTTCTGGTTCACGGTGCCGTCGGTGGTGGTCGAGCCCATGCGCCAGGACGCATTGCCGCTTACCGGTAAGCGCATCGCCATCGTCAGCCGCAACCGCATGCTGCGCGAGGGGCTTTGTCTTCAGATCGCGACCCAAGGCGGGGAAGGCCTCAATTTCACGCATCTGCCTCCGGGCGGAAAGATCGATGCGGTCTTGATCGATTCCGGCACCGACAGTGCCCCCGACCCTCTGATACCGCCGGATCTGGCGGTGCCGACCCTGGTCATGATCACGCCGGCGGCGCGCACGCGACTGGAAGATCTGCGCGCCATGGGATTTGCCGGATATCTGGTCAAGCCGGTGCGCGATGCCTCGCTTTGCGAAAGGCTGGTGCTTGCCAATGTGGCGCCGCCGCTGACCGAGCTGCCGGTGAAAAGCCCCGTGCCGGTCGAGGCGCCGCCGCCTCCGCCGCCACAAAACTTGCCGACCGGTGGCCTGAAGATCCTTCTGGCCGAGGACAATCCGGTGAATGCGCTTCTGATCCGCGAATTGCTACGCCGGCGCGGCCATCAGGTGCGCGAAGTCACCACCGGCACCGCCGCGGTCGCCGTGGTGGAGACCGAAAGCTTCGACCTGCTTCTCACCGACATCCACATGCCCGGAATGGACGGCATCGAGGCCGCGCGCACCATCCGCGCCATCGAGGAAAAGCATTTCCGCCCCCGCATGCCCATCGTGGCTTTGACGGCCGACGCCTTGGAGACCGGCAAGCGCGCCTGCCAGGAAGCGGGCATGGACGGCTTCCTCACCAAGCCGGTCGATCCCGCCGAGCTTGAGGAAATGTTCGCGGGCTTGTTTCCCTCTAAGGACGGACTGCCCCATACTGCGGCGGCATGACTCGCCGCCGCTATTCCTTCCACGAATATTTGAGTCCGCGCGTCCTCACCATGCTGGCGCTGGGCTTTTCGTCGGGCCTGCCTTTCGTGCTGGTGGGCAACACCTTTGGCTATTGGCTGCGCGACGAAGGCGCCTCGCTCAAGGCGATCGGATTCCTGTCCTGGGTCGGCATCGCTTATTCCATGAAATTTCTTTGGGCCCCGATCCTGGACCGGGTCGGCGCGCCGTTTTTGTCCAAGCTTGGCCGGCGGCGCGGCTGGATGGCGCTGGCTCAGATCTTTGTCGGCGGCGGGCTGGTGGCGATGGCATGGAGCGGCATCGGCCATGGCCTGGTCATGCTGGGTGTGTTCGCGCTGGTGGTGGCCTTTGCGTCTTCGACCCAGGACATCACCATCGACGCCTGGCGCATCGAGAGTGCTGCCGACAAGGATGAATTGGGCCTTCTGACATCTGCCTACACATTCGGCTATCGCAGCGCGTTGCTCACAAGCGAGGCCGTGATCCTTCCGATCGCGCAGCGCATCGGCTGGAACACATCTTATGCGCTTTACGGTGCGCTGATGGAGATCGGGCTGGCCGCCTGTTTCCTGGCCGCCGAGCCGGTCAAGGCGGACCAGGTGATGCAACGCATGGAACAGGAAGCGCCGCTCTGGACGCTGAGAGGCTTTGGCGATGCGGTGACGGGACCTTTCATCAGCTTCTTCCGTACTCACGGCGCGGTCGCCATTGTCATGCTGCTGGCGATCAGCCTGTTCCAGCTTCCAAACTTTGTCAGCGGGCCGATGTACAATCCCATGTATGTCGATCTGGGTCTCACCAAGGACATGGTGGGCGCGGTACGCGGCAGTGTCGGCCTGGTCGGCACATTCCTGGGCGTGGCGGCGGGCGGCTATCTTTCGCTGCGCTTGGGGCTGATGCCCGCGGTTCAGTTCGGCTGTCTGGGTCAGATGTTCGGTACCGCGCTTTACGCCGTGCTGCCTTATGCGCATGACCCGCTCAGTTTCGCGATCGTCATGGTCCTGGACAATTTCAGTATCGCGTTGGCGGGTGTGACTTTGGTGGCTTACATGTCCTCGCTGACCAGCCTGGGCTATACGGCAACCCAATATGCGCTGCTCTCTTCCACCTATGCCTGGGCCGGAAAGCTTCTAAAGGGTTTTTCCGGCGCCGTGGTCGAAGGCCTGTCGTCCCATGTCGGCCTGATGAACGCCTACACCCTCTTTTTTCTTGGCTGCGGCGCTATCGGAATTCCCGCATTGCTCCTGTTTTGGACGCTCGCCCGGCTACAGCGGCGGAACCCCGCGGGCGGGGCCGCGGCTGGCTGACAAGGGCAAAAGCGGCCTTAACCCTCCCGCCGGAACGCATAGAAGCCCGCTGTCACAATTCGTTGCGCGCCCCCAAGTCCCTGGGCTAGATTATAAATCTGTCGCAGAAGCGGCCTATGCCATTCCCCGACAGCACCCACTCTTAAGGGGATCTGCGTGGTCAATATTTATGAAGCCGGGCCGTTCGAAGGCCGCGCCGAGCAATGGCCAGTTTTGGCCGTCGCGGGCGCGCTGGAAGTCCGGCTGGCCGAGACCGACCATGAAGTCGAGCTGGCGCAGCAGCTGCGCTACAACGTCTTCTATCAGGAGATGAGCGCCATCCCCTCGCCTCAGATGCGCGAGGCCGGACGCGATTTCGACAAATATGACGATGTTTGCGACCACCTGCTTGTGGTGGACCGCGAAGCGCATGGCGAGGACGACCAGCCGCTGGTGGTCGCCACCTATCGCCTGACGCGCGAGAAAGACGCGGCGCGGGCGGGCGGCTTCTATACCGCCAGCGAATACGACATCGCGCCCATGCTGAACGGCCTGCCCGTTGGCACCAAATTCCTGGAGTTGGGCCGCTCCTGTGTGCTGAAAAGCTATCGCGCGCGGCCGGGCACCATGCAGCTTCTGTGGAAAGGCTTGATGGCTTATGTCGCGCGTTTCGACATCGATTTGATGTTCGGCTGCGCCAGCTTGGCCGGCACCGATCCTGAGGCGCTGGCGTTGCCCTTGTCCTATCTCCATCATTTCCACGCCATGCCAGCGCATCTGCGGGTGAAGGCGCGGCCGGAATTGTTCGTGGACATGAACGCGATGGCCAAAGACGCGATCGAACCGCGCGAAGGGCTGCGCAGCCTGCCGCCGCTGCTCAAGGGTTATGTGCGCGCGGGCTGCTGCATCGGCGACGGCGCGGTGATCGACCGGCAATTCGGCACCACCGACGTGTTCATCTATTTCCCGCTGTCGGGAATCGATGCGCGCTACAAGTCCCGCTTCGGGCTGGTGAAATAAAAGCTCATTCAGCGTAACGCGCTCTGCGGGTCTCGAACCTAGGCTGAGGCCGTTCGCACGGCTTGGCTGCCAGCTCACCCCCCCTCGCGTGCGAAGCACGCTGGAGGGGGAGGTGTCTCTGAGCGCTTGCGCGAAAGAGACGGAGGGGGTCAGGCCAAATCAAACAGAAGAACTTCGCTCGGCATTTTCGAGCAGAGGGTGACTTTCTCCTGATCGGTCACAGCGGCGGCATCGCCGGCGCCGAGGGTTTCATCGCCCAGCGTGATCTGGCCTTTGGCCACCTGCACCCAGGCGCGGCGGCCGGGGCCCAGCGGATGGATCACTTCGATGTCAGGGTCGAGCCGCGTCGCCCAGATTTCGGCGTCCTGCACCAGACGGACTTCGTTGGGCTGGGGATCGGGCCCGGCGATGCGGGCGAATTTGTTGGCGATGGCCTGAACATCCATTGCCTTTTGTTCGTAGGACGGATCGATCCCCTTCTTTGACGGCACGATCCAGATCTGCAGCAGATGGCAGGGCCGCTCCCGGCTGGCGTTGAACTCGGCATGCACCACACCCGCGCCTGCGCTCATGCGCTGGATTTCGCCGGGTCTAATCACCCCGCCCCCGCCGCTGGAATCCTTGTGCTGCAAGGCGCCTTCCAGAATGTAGGTGACGATCTCCATGTCGCGATGAGAATGGGGCGGAAAGCCCGCGCCGCCCGCGATCCAATCCTCGTTGATCACGCGCAGCGCGCCGAAACTTTCGAAGGCGGGATCGTCATAATCCGCAAAAGAGAAAGTGTGTTTGGAGTCCAGCCAATCGATCTTGGTGGTGCCGCGCTCGCCCGATTTGCGCACCGTGATCATCGGCGCGCCTCGACCGCCTCCCACACCAGCTTGGCGATATCGGCGCCGCCGAAACGCTTGATCTCATGAATGCCGGTGGGCGAGGTCACGTTGATCTCCGTCATATAGTCGCCGATCACGTCTATCCCAGTGAAAATCAAACCGCGGCGTTTCAGTTCCGGTCCGATTGCCGCGCAGACGTCTTGTTCACGCTGCGTCAACTCTGTTTTCTCGGGCCGCCCGCCCACATGCATGTTGGAGCGCGCTTCGCCTTGCGCCGGCACGCGATTGATGGCGCCGGCGAATTCGCCGTCCACCAGAATGATGCGTTTGTCGCCCTTGCGCACTTCGGGCAGATAGCGCTGCACGATCACCGGCTCGCGGAAGAATTGGGTAAACATCTCCAAGAGAGCGCCCAGATTCTCATCCGCGGGCACGATGCGAAAGACGCCAGCGCCGCCATTGCCGTAAAGCGGCTTGATGATGATGTCCTTGTAGCGGTCGCGGAAGTCACGCACTTCGCGAGCGTCGGAGGTGATTAAGGTGGGCGGGATGAAGTCGGCGAATTCGGTGACGAACAATTTCTCCGGTGCGTTGCGCACCTCGCGGGGATCGTTGACCACCAGCGTCTTGGGATGAATACGCTCCAGAATATGGGTGGCCGAAATATAGGCCATGTCGAAAGGCGGGTCCTGGCGCATCAACACCACATCGGCGGCCGACAGGTCGTAGACGAAAGCTTCGCCCAGCGCGAAATGATCGCCCTTGACCGCGCGCACATTCAGCGGCCGCACGCGCGCCGTCACCTTGCCCTGATTGAAAGAAAGATCGCGTGGTCCGTAATAGAGCAGGCCATGGCCCCGCGCCTGCGCTTCCAGCGCCAACGCGAAAGTGGAATCGCCGCCGATATCGATCTTCTCGATCGGGTCCATCTGGATCGCGACGGTCAAGGCCATGTCTTATCCATCCATCCGCCAGGCATCCCGCAAATGTCTGGGGAGGCCGGCAACCGTGATTATATCGAAGCGGGCGCCGCGCCGGGCAAGCGCGGGCCGAGACGCCAGATATAGGGAGGCGGCGCGGGCAATGCGAGTCCGCTGCTCTTGCGTCACAGCCTCGGCGGCGTCGCGGAGGTTCGACCGGGCCTTGACCTCGACAAAACACACCGGCCCGAAGGGGCATAGGGTAATGAGATCGATTTCCCCGGCATGGGTTTTCACCCGGCGGCCCAAAATCCGATGACCCTTGAGCCTGAGCCACCAGGCGGCCAGCGCTTCGCTGCGATGGCCGCGTGATTCCGCCGCCCGTCTGTTTGCGACTTTGGGATCAGCCATTTTTCTTCTCGAGGCCGCGGGCATAGATCGTCTTGCGCGAAGCTCCGGTCAGATCGGCGATCAGTTCGGCGGCCGGCTTGAGCGGCATGAAGGCGAGCGCTGCGTCGAGCGCCCGGTCTATGGCGGCCAGATCGGCTTCGGCTTCGTGCGGCGGCGACACCAGCAAGGTCACCTCGCCCTTGGGCGCGGGCTCGTTGGCATAGGCATGCGCCAGATCTTCCAGCGTGCCGCGCCGTACCTCCTCATGCAGCTTGGTCATCTCGCGCGCGACCGCCGCGCTGCGCATGCCCAGCGTGTCCGCCATCTGCTTCAGACTTTCCGCCAGACGCGGCCCGGACTCGAAAAAGATCAAGGTGGCGCGGAACGCTTTTAGCTCATCCAGCGCCGCCTGGCGCTCGCCCGGCTTGGGTGGAAGGAAGCCCGCGAAGAGAAACCGGTCCGACGGCAAGCCGGAGAGGACCAGTCCCGTCAAGGCCGCCGAGGCGCCCGGCACGGCGTGGACGGCAAGTCCCTCCTCGATCGCAGCGCGCACCAGCTTGAAACCGGGATCGCTGACCAGCGGCGTGCCGGCATCGCTGACCAACGCGATGCGGGCGCCATCCCGAAGCCGCGCGAGCAGCCGGGGCCGCTCCTTCGCGGCATTGTGATCGTTATAGGCGGCGAGCGGCTTGGAGATGCCGTGGATAGCCAGCAACTTGGCCGTGACCCTGGTGTCCTCGGCCACGATCAGATCCACCGCTCCCAGTATATCCAGCGCCCGAAGCGTGATGTCGCGGGCATTGCCGATGGGCGTGGCGGTGACATAAAGACCGGGTGCCAGAAGACTGGTCACGAGTTCCCCCATCTTCAAATCGCCGCGATGTTGCGGTTTACCGGCGGCGGCGCGGGTTCTAGTGTCGCCGTGCAAGGGAATGTCTGATGATTCACGCCGTTTCATTTCGCCCGAAGAAGCCATTCGCCCGTCTTTTTGCCATTCTGGGGCTGGCCGCGATAGCCGGGTTGAGCGCCTGCCAGCCGCCCCCACCGCCCCCGCCGCCCAAAGTCGTGGTGCCGCCGCCGCCCGTGGCAGGCAATCCCCTGGACCGCGACCTGCCGAGCTATCTGCGTCTTCCCAACAACGGGCCGGACAGCGTCCCCGTCCGGGTGGGCGTGATCCTGCCTTTTTTCAGTACCACACCCGCTACCCGTAATCTGGCGGCCGGCATGCTGAAGGCGGCAGAGCTCGCTTTGTTCGACGGCGGCAACCGCAACATCCTTTTGATGACGGCTGATGAAGGGGGGTCCACCGACAGCGCTGCGGCGGCCGCGTCCAAGCTTCTCGACCAGGGCGCGGAAATCATCGTTGGGCCCTTGTTCGGGCCGTCGGTTTCCGCCGTCGCCCCCATCGCGCGCGACCGCGGCATTCCGGTGCTGGCATTTTCGACCGAACGCGGCGTGGCGGGCAAAGGCGTTTATCTTCTTTCCTTCCTGCCGCAAAACGAAGTCAGGCGGGTGGTGAATTATGCCGTCAGCCAAGGCCATCACAATTTCGCGGCCATGGTGCCGGAGACGCCCTATGGCGAAGTCATCAGCGGCGCCTTTAGCGATGCGGTCAAGGACGCTGGCGCGAGCGCGGTCGATATTTCGCGCTTCACGCCCAGTACGGCCAGCGTCGCGGCGCCTTCGGCCGCCATCGCCAAGGACGGCGCCGATGCGGTGATGATCGCACAGGGCGGCGGCGTGTTGCGCGCTATCGGCCCCACCTTGGTGTTCAACGGGCTTGATCCCGCGAAAACGAAATTGCTGGGCACCGGGCTTTGGGACGATCCCAACACGGTCAAGGAACAGAGTCTGACCGGCGGCTGGTTCGCCGCGCCGGAGCCCAATGCCGACGACGCCTTCAATGACAAATTCCGCGCCGTCTATGGCGCCAACCCGCCGCAACTGGCGTCGCTGGCTTATGACGCGCTGTCGCTGGTGGCGCTGCTTTCCCCCGGCACGCCTTATCACCGCTTCACGCAACAGGCGCTGATGGACCCTAATGGTTTTGCAGGCGTCAATGGCATTTTCCGCTTCAATGTGGACGGCACCTCGGAGCGCGGCTTGGCGGTGTTGGAAGTGCAGCCTGACGGCTTTCATGTCGTGAGCCCCGCGCCCAAGACGTTTCAGCAGAAGAATTCCTAGGATCAGAACCACAAACCAGCCCGTCAGATGATCTTACCTGGCAAAGGCCAACGCGACTCCAGACTGATCACTGTGCGCCGTGGCGGTACGCTGAATGAACCCGACCACCACCGCCTCGCGCTCTGGGCGGCGGAATGTGCCGAGCATGTGCTGCATCTCTTTGAGAGGGTACGGCCCGACGACGAGCGTCCGCGGCGGGCGATCGCGCATGCGCGCGCCTGGACGCGCGGCGAGATCAAGATGAAACAGGCACGCCAAGCAGCCGGTGCGGCAAATGACGCGGCAAGGGACTTGACCGGCGCGGCGCGGCACGCCGCGCATGCTGCAGCCCAGGCCGCAGTGGTTGCGCATGTCGCTGAACACGAACTCGGCGCGGCTGCTTATGCCATCAAGGCCGTGCGCGCATCCGTGGCCAAAGATGAGCAGGACGAAGCAGGTCGCAGGGAGGGCTCATGGCAGCGCAAAAAACTCCCAGAGGAAATTCGCGAACTTGTGCTTGAAGATCAGCGCCGCCGCAACGCGCTCTGTTGGTTTTTGTTTGATTGCTGATCGACATGACGTGCGCCGCAACTGTCATTCTGGTTCAGCAGAATGGCTCCTGATTTAGTTCGCAAGCGCTGAAATCACGGAATTGAGAATTAACCGACCGGGAAGCGTCGCGGAAATCATGTCGCCATCCTGTCGAAGCACTCCCTGCGCGATCAGCTGCGCAATTTTTTCGCCTGATGGCCGCGTTCCCCAGCGGGATTCGTAAGCCGCGAGATCGACGCCTTCGCGAAGACGCAGATTCATCAGAAGGTGCTCGCGCGCCGCGTCGCCATCGGCGACGGGCGTGAAATCGGCGAAGGCATTCTCGCCCTTGGTCACGCTTTCGCGCCAGCGCTCCGGCAGGCGGATGGTGGCCGTAGCGATGCGTTTGCCACCCAGCATCAGTCGTCCATGGGCGCCGGGCCCCACGCCGGCATAATCGCCATAACGCCAATAGATCAGATTGTGCCGGCTCTCCGAGCCCGGCCGGGCATGGTTGGAGATTTCATAAGCCGGCAGGCCTGCCGCGTCCGTCAGTTCCTGCGTCGTCTCGTAAAGGCCCGCCGCGAGATCGTCGTCGGGAATGCGCAAACTTCCGTTCCGGTGCAGCAGGGCGAATGGCGTTTCCGGCTCGATCGTGAGCTGATAAAGCGAGAGATGGTCTGTGCCGAAGGCCAGCGCCCATGTCAGTTCTTCGCGCCATTGGGCGTCGGTCTGGTTCGGGCGCGCGTAGATGAGATCCAGCGAGACGCGTTCGAAATTCCGCATCGCCAAGGCCAGCGCAGCCTTGGCTTCTTCCGCATTGTGCAACCGGCCCAGGAATTTCAGATCGGCGTCATTCAAGGCCTGCATACCCAACGACAGGCGATTGACGCCCGCCGCGCGATAATCGGCAAAGCGGGCCGCATCTGCGCTGGCGGGGTTGGCTTCCAAGGTCACTTCGAGATCGTTGGCCAAGCGCCAGCGGCGCGAGATCGCATCCAGAATGCGCGCCACAGAGGCGCCCTGCATCAAGGATGGCGTGCCGCCGCCGAAGAAAATGGTTTCGACGATAGGCCGCTCCGCGCCTTGCGACGCGGCAGTCCATTCCAGTTCGCGGGTGATGGCGTCGACCCAGCCGCTCTCATCAATCGATGCACGGACATGGCTGTTGAAGTCGCAATAGGGACATTTGGCGGCACAGAATGGCCAATGCACGTAGATGCCGAAACTGCTCACCTTCAGAAGGACTCGGCGAGAATGCCGCTGCGCAGGAGCTTTTCGAAAGCCCGGGCACGATGGCTCATGGCGTTCTTCAAATGCGGATTGAGCTCGCCAAAGGTCTTGTCGAAGCCGTCCGGAATGAAGATGGGGTCGTAGCCGAAGCCCAAGGTGCCGCGCGGGGGGAATGTCAGGGTGCCATGAACTTCGCCTTCGAAAGTCTGGCATGCGCCTTGCGGCATGGCCAGCGCTAGGGCGCAGACGAATTTGGCGGAGAAGTCCGTGGCTTTCCTCGCCTGCAATTCATGCTCGACGCGCGCCATGCCGATGCGGAAATCCTTTTCGGGTCCCGCCCAGCGCGCGGAATGGATGCCGGGATCGCCGTCCAGCGCATTTACCCAAAGGCCGGAATCGTCGGCCAATGCTGGATGCTTGCCCGCGTCGGCGGCAGCGCGCGCTTTCAGTTCAGCATTGGCGGCGAAGGTGTCACCGGTCTCTTCCGGCTCCGGGAGCCCCAGTTCGGCCACGCTGACGGGCTCGATACCGTGAGGCCCCAGCAGCGCCTTGATCTCGCGCACCTTGCCACGATTGTGGCTGGCGACGATCAACACGCTGCCGCGGGGCAATCTCATTTCAGTGCCTGCTTCTGCAGCTCGACCAGTTCGCCGATGCCTTTGCGGGCGAGCCGCAGCAATTGCCCCAGCTGATCTTCCGTGAAAGGCGCGCCCTCGGCGGTGCCCTGAATCTCCACCAGTCCACCCGCGCCGGTCAGCACGAAATTGGCGTCGGTCTCCGCCGTGGAATCTTCGCCGTAATCCAGGTCGAGCATCGCTTCGCCCTTGACGATGCCGCAGCTTACCGCCGCGACCTGATCTTTCAGCATCGGCATTTTGATCAGGCCCGTCTTCTGCATGAAGCCCACGCATTGGGCGAGCGCAACATAGCCGCCGGTGATGGAGGCGGTGCGGGTGCCGCCATCCGCCTGGAGCACGTCGCAGTCGATGGTGATCTGGCGTTCGCCCAGCGCCGACAGGTCGCAGATGGCGCGCAGCGAACGGCCGACCAGGCGCTGAATTTCCTGGGTGCGGCCGGACTGTTTGCCCGCCGCCGCCTCGCGGCGCATCCGCTCATGGGTGGAGCGGGGCAGCATGCCATATTCCGCCGTCACCCAGCCCTTGCCGGAACCCTTGAGGAAGGGCGGGGCTTTCTCTTCCAGGCTGGCGGTGACCAGCACATGGGTGTCGCCGAATTTGACCAGACAGGAACCTTCGGCATGGCGGGCGGCGCCCGGTTCCAGGCGGATGGTGCGAAGGGAATCAGAGCTGCGGTTGGAGAGGCGCATGGGGCCGTATATCTTGGAGTGGAAAACAGGGGCGGTTACCTAGCCGCTTTGCCGGAGCGCGTCCAATAGCGTCCCACTCCGTTTAAATAGTGTAATTATATCAAAGGCTTGTACTTGGAATCGTTCGCTGCCCGTCTTGCCACGCCGTCCTTGAGCGAGCGCCCCCGCGAAGTCTTCCGCCATTTGGTGGAAGCCTTCCTGGCATCGGGCGAACCGGTCGGCTCACGCACCCTATCCCACCGCCTGCCGCTGACCCTGTCGCCGGCTTCGATCCGCAATGTGATGGCCGATCTGGAAGCCATGGGCCTGCTGTATGCGCCTCACACCAGCGCGGGCCGGGTGCCCACCGAAAAGGGCTTACGTCTGTTCGTGGACGGGCTTTTGGAAGTGGGCGATCTGGAGCCGCAGGAGCGCGGCATGATCGAGGCTCGCATGATGGGAAGCGGTCAGCGGCTAGAGGATGTGCTGACCCAAGCGACCACGCTTCTTTCGGGCCTGTCGCGGTGTGCCGGGCTGGTGGTGACCGCCAAACAGGATCAGGCCCCGCTGAAACATGTCGAATTCGTTCATGTCGGACCCGGCAAGGCGCTGGTGATCATGGTGAGCGGCGACGGCCAGGTGGAGAACCGGGTGATCGACACGCCGGCGGGCCTGCCGGTCTCTGCCCTGATTGAAGCTTCCAACTATCTGAATGCGCGTCTGACCGGCCGCACATTGGAAACCGCGCGCACCGAAATCCTGGCGGAGCTGGAAAGCGACCGCGCCATGCTGGACTCGCTCACGGCCAAGATCGTGGCCGAGGGTCTTGCCACGCTGGCCGAACCGGGCGGCAGGGACGACAAGGTGCTGATCGTGCGCGGCACCTCGCATCTGCTCGATTCCGTCGAAGCCCAAGCGGATATCGAGCGGGTTCGCACCCTGTTCGACGACATCGAGCGCAAGGCCGATCTGATCCGGCTTCTGGAACTGGCCAAGGATGGCGATGGGGTGCGCATCTTCATCGGATCGGAGAACCGGCTATTCTCCCTGTCCGGTTCCTCTATCGTGGCCGCGCCTTACGCCAATCAGGCGGGCAAGATTGTGGGTGTGATCGGAGTTCTGGGTCCGACGCGGCTCAATTATGGCCGCATCATTCCCATGGTGGACCATACCGCCAAAGTCATTGGACGATTGCTTGGATAGCGTTTAAGGAACAGCCGCCCTCAGCGAAGCAATAGGGCATCGAGGAAGTATGAGCGAAGAAACCGAACAGGAAATGCCGGAAGCCCGCATCGCGGAAACCGCGCCCGACCCTATCCAGGTGTTGAAGAGTGAAGTCGAAGCGCTGCGCGATCAGCGCCTGCGCGCGCTGGCGGAAGCCGAGAATATCCGCCGCCGCGCCGAGCGCGAGAAGACGGAAGCTTCCCAATATGCGGTCACCAAATTCGCCCGCGACATGCTTTCCATCGCTGACAATTTCTCTCGCGCGCTGGCGGCTTGCCCGCCGGAATTGCGCGAGACCGCCGATCCGCAAGTGAAGGCAGTGCTGGACGGCGTGGAAGCCACCGACCGGCAATTGATGGCGACCTTGGAGCGTTATGGCGTCAAGCCGGTCTCAACCGAAGACGGCAAATTCGATCCCAACCTGCATCAGGCGATCGCAGAAGTGCCGGGCAATGGCAAGCCCGCCGGCAGCATCGTGGATGTGGTCCAGGCGGGCTACATGATCGGCGACCGGCTGCTACGCCCTGCCATGGTGACCGTGGCCAGACGCGAGGCGGCGCCCGCTATCGATACCAAGGCCTGAGCATGGCGGACCTCAACATTGTGGTCGCGGGCGCTTCGGGCCGCATGGGCCGCACCCTGGTGCGCGAGATCGCACAGGCGTCCGGCATGCAGCTGTCCGGCGCGCTGGAAGCCGAAGGCCATCCCGATCTTGGCCGCGACGCCGGCCAGCTGGCAGGGCTGGCGCCCAACGGGATCAAGCTTACGGCCGATCCCCTGCCCCTGATCGCGGAAGCGCAAGCCGTGATCGATTTCACCCGTCCCATGGTCTCGGTGATGCTGGCCGATCTGGCGGCACAGGCGCGCATCGTGCATGTGATCGGCACCACCGGCTTCAGCGCGGACGACGAAATGCGCGTCAAGGCGGCGGCGCGCCATGCCGTGATCATGAAATCGGGCAATATGAGCCTGGGCGTAACCCTGCTGGCGGCGCTGGTAGAGAAAGCGGCCAAGGCGCTTCCCAATTACGATGTCGAAATTCTGGAAATGCATCACCGCATGAAGGTGGACGCGCCGTCGGGGACTGCGCTTCTCCTGGGCGCTGCCGCCGCCAAAGGCCGCGACGTGTCGCTGAAGGAAAAATCCGTGCGCGGCCGCGACGGCGATACCGGCCCCCGCAATGATGGCGCCATCGGTTTCGCGTCGCTGCGCGGCGGCACGATGGTGGGCGAGCATCAGGTGTTCCTGGCGGGCCCCGGCGAACGGATCACCCTGTCGCATTCGGCGGAGGATCGCACGATCTTCGCGCGCGGCGCCATCGAAGCGGCGCGCTGGGGCCAGGGACAAAAACCCGGCTTGTATGGCATGACGGATGTGCTGGGCCTCTGATGGTCAAGTTATTGACGCATGCGGAGATCGAAACTTTTTTCGCACGCCTCAAGAAACACATTCCCGATCCCAAGACCGAGCTGGAATATAAAAATCCCTACACCTTGCTGGTGGCGGTGGCGCTGTCGGCCCAGGCGACCGACAAATCCGTGAACAAGGCGACCGAGCCCTTGTTCAAGACGATCGACACGCCGGAAAAGATGCTGGCGCTGGGCGAAGCCAAGCTGACGAATGCGATCAAAACCATCGGACTCTATCGCGGCAAGGCGAAGAATGTCATCGCGCTGTCGAAGATCCTGATCGAGAAGCATGGCGGCAAGGTTCCTAGGGACCGCGAAGCTTTGCAGGAATTGCCGGGCGTTGGCCGCAAGACCGCCAATGTGGTCTTGAACGTGGCGTTCGGCGAACCCACCATCGCCGTGGACACACATATCTTTCGTGTCTCAAACCGCACCGGACTGGCGCCGGGCAACGACGTGCTGGCGGTGGAGCTGAATCTGGAAAAGCGGGTTCCGGAAAAATACAAGCAGCATGCCCACCATTATCTGATCCTGCATGGGCGTTATACTTGCGTGGCGCGCAAGCCTTTATGCCCCATTTGCGTGGTGCGCGACATGTGCAATTTCCGCGATAAAACGAAAGAGCTGCCCGTCGAAAAACCGCGAGTCAAGAAGGTCGCCGCAAGGCGTTGAGACACACGGGATCTGCGGCGGTATTCGGCCCATGCGGCAAGGTCTCGACATGCTGCACCTTGCCCGGCGCACCGCTCAAGAAAAAGAAGATGCGGCATGATGGTGTATCGTAGCGCCACATGTCGACCGCACCGTCCTTGCGGGTGAAGACGGGCGCGCCTGCCAGCGCCTGGAGCCGCGCCGCATCCATGCCGGTAAATTGTTCCGGTTCGCCTTTGGGCGGCGGCGGTGGGATCGGCACTGTGGGTTCGGGCGCCGGCGACGGGACGGTGGGCGCGGCCGGTGCTCGCGGGTGACTGGCGCAGCCTGCCAACATCAGCATCGCAATGAGAATCGATTTTCTTGTCATGCACCGGCGGGTCGCATCATGCGGTGGAATAGATGCACCATCAGGGCGGTGCCCAACAAGGGCGCCGCCAGATTGAGCACGGGAACCATGCTGGCCAGTGCAATCAAGACGCCACTCAGCCAGATCACGCCGCCATTGATGCGCCGCAACCGCGTGGCCTCGTCCAGCGGGATGTGCCGGAGCGCGGCAAGCTCGAAATATTCGCGGCCCAGGAGCCAGCCATTGGCTGCAAGGCTGAGAATCTCGCCCACGCCCGGCAAGCCGATGTCGAAGGGTAAGAGCAATAGATTGACGCCGACGACCAGCGCCGCAAGCTTCAGGCCAGCGCGCAGGATGGTCGCGAAGGACGCGCCGCGTGCGGGCTGGTCCGGATAATCGCGCGCCTCGATGCGGTTCGCGATTTGATCCAGGAACAGAGATGCGAACAGAGCCGCCACCGGTGGGCCCAAGAAAATACCGCCAAACACCAACAGCAGCGGCGCGATCCATTCGAGCGCCCGGTTGACCCATACATTGCCCAGGACCGGCAGATGGGAAAGTCCATACTCCGTCAGCGCCAGGGCGGCGGCGAACAGAAGGATTGTGAGCAACAGCGATTTGACCACGATCCCCGCGAAGGCGGGATCGAAAATCAGCCGCGCGGCCCGGGCCAAGCTTGCGAACATCGCGTCCGTCCCGTAATGGCATGCGCTTATAACGCCGTTCGGAGAAATCATGCCGCAAAAATACGATGTCGCGGGCTTGGGCAATGCGATCATGGATGTAATCGCCGCGGTCGACGATCAGTTTCTTTTGGATCATGGCATCGCCAAGGGCGCCATGACCCTGATCGATGAATTCCGGGCGCAGGAACTGCACAAGGCACTTGCCGACAGCGTGCAGGTGCCGGGCGGCAGCGCCGCCAACACCATGGCGGGCATTGCCTCCTTGGGCGGACGCGCGGTGTTCTTAGGAAAGGTGCGCGACGATCATTTGGGCCGACGCTTCGGCGAAAGCCTGAACGGACTGGGCGTGGACTACACTACCAAGCGGGCGACGGGTGGATCCTCCACCGCCTCGTCCATGATCGCGGTGACGCCGGACGGCCAGCGCAGCATGAACACTTATCTGGGCGCCTGCCGCGAGATGACGCCGGAGGATGTGGATGTCAACGAAGTCGCGGCTGCCAAAATTCTCTATATCGAAGGCTATCTCTGGGACACCGACGCCGCCAAGGAAGCCTCGCGCAAAGCGATGCGGGCAGCGAAGAATGCCGGCGCTGAGATCGCGCTATCGCTATCCGACAGTTTTTGCGTGGGTCGTTTCCGCGACGAATTCCTGGATCTGATGCAGCACCGGCTGGACATCATCTTCGCCAATGAAGACGAAGCCAAATCGCTTTTCGAAACGGAAGATTTCGACATTGTGCTGGAGCGTATGAAGGGCTGGGGCGGTCTTGCTGCCGTCACGCGATCGGAAAAAGGCTGTGTCGTCATCAAGGGAGGCGAAGTTCATTCCATACCCGCGAAGCCGGTTGCGAAGCTGGTGGATACCACCGGCGCGGGCGATCAATTCGCGGCGGGCTTCCTGTTCGGGCTGACGCGCGGAAAAAATCTGACGGCTTGCGGGCGCCTGGGCGCGCTGGCGGCGGCGGAAGTGATTTCGCATTATGGCCCCAGACCCGATGTACCGCTGAAAGACTTGGCCGCTCGCGACGGGCTGGCCTAAGTTCCAATGAAATGCAGCGTGACCTCACGCCGGTGCGGCGCGTCGCGATGCTCGAAGACATAAACGCCCTGCCAGGTGCCGAGCGCGGGTTTGCCGCCTTTTACCGGAATCGCGATCGAGGTTTGGGTCAGCGCGGCGCGGATATGAGACGGCATGTCGTCAGGCCCTTCGGCGATATGGCGATAGTCCATGCCCTTCTTTGCCAGCTGCGCGAAAAAATCTTTCAAGTCGCGCTGCACATCGGGATCGGCATTCTCCTGTATCAGCAGCGAAGCCGAGGTGTGGCGAATGAAGCAGGTGAGAAGCCCGTCGCTGATCTTTTCCGCGTGAACGAACTTCGCCATCGCATCGGTGAAGTCATAAAGCCCGGGGCCATGGGTTTTGACTTCGACCGTATGGAAGGCCTGTTTCATACCCGCTTCCGCAAATAGACATAGAGCGCACCATTGCCGCCATGGCGAATATGGGCTGGCGCCGTGCCCACTGCCAACGCGGCGAATTCCTTTTCGTTCAGCCAGCGCGGCACCATTTGCTTCAACACGCCATGCGGTGCGCGCATCCATTCCGCGTCCTCATCGGGCCGCGGATTGCCGACGCCGGTCACCACCAGCGCCAGGCGCACACCGCGCGCTTGTGCGCCGGCTAGAAACGACAACAATGCGGCATGGGCAGCCGCTTCCGTCATTCCATGCAAATCGATGCGAGCGGTGGGTTGAAGCGCCCCACGCTTAAGTTTTTCTTTTGTTGTGCCGTCAAGGCCGATCGATTTGGCAGGCGGTGTTTTGCGTGGCTTGGCTTTCGGCATCACCGCTTTCAAGGGACGCGGTTGGTCCATATGCGCCCTGAATTCGGCCCGCTCCTGGTCGGTGGTGCGGCGCTTCATGGTGAAAAGCTTTTGCCCAGCCGCTGGGCCACCGCATTCGGCAACAGCACATAAAGGCGGCCTTCTGCCTTCATGCCGCCGGCGCGGACCTCCGCTTCCGGGCCGAAGCCGAAGAAGATGTCGCCGCGAACCTGGCCGCGAATAGCGCCGCCGGTGTCCTGCGCCACGAGAAGCGCGCGCAGTGGATCGGCATCGACATAGTAAGCCGCGCCCAGCGCGTTTTTGCGCAGATCGATCGCCATGCTGCCGAGCGGCGTCAGCGGCACGCCTTGAACGCCGCGCGCGCCTTCGGCCGGATCGCCCAGAGGCGCTTCCTGGAAGAAGATGAAGGATTGATCGGCCTCCATCACGCCGCCCGCTAGGCTGGGGTTGTCCTTCAGCCAGGCGCGGATGGTGGCAAGCGAGATCTTATCCTTGGCGAGCTTGCCTGCCCTGAGCAGCACCCGGCCGATGGCGGTATAGGGGCGGCCATTCTCGCCGGCATAACCGATGCGGATCATGGCGCCGTCGTCAAACTTGACTCGCCCCGAACCCTGGATCTGGAGGAAAAACAGCGTCACGGGATCGTCTGCCCAGAACAGAATCTTGGCGGTGGGCACGCCCTTGGCATCGATCTCGGCCCTTGTGGCGTAGGGCACCAACTTCTGGCCATCGACACGGCCGGAGACATGCTCGCCTTTGAATTGCGGCAGGAATTGCCCCAGATCGACCCGGATCAGATCCGACGGCAGGCCATAGACCGGAGTCTGGTAAGCCGCATGCCGCGTTCGGCTGCCATGGATTTCCGGTTCGTAATAGCCGGTGAAAAGCCCATCCCCGGAAAGCGCATAGGGCGTGAAGTTTTTTTCGAAGAAGGTGCGGGCATCGCCGGTGGCTTGCACGCAGGGCACCAGCCACTCGCCAGCGGTTCCTGCGTAAGAATTGAGGGGCTCGCTCGCCGGTTTGCCGGCAATCACGGCGCAGCTTTTCTGGAACGCCGCCATCGCCGGACCAAGGTCGGCTTTGCGCCAGCCCGGAAGGTTGGAAAAACCCGTCTCAGTCAAAAGCGGGGCGGGACGGCTCAGCCACCACCAGCCCAGCCCCGCAAGAAGCGCAACCGCGACCAGGATTGTGAGAAGCCTGGCTTTCAGGGCAGCGCGCCGCCAGTTGCGACCAGCATCCAGGTGGGGCTGGCGGAGCCGATCTGGCGGGCGAAGGTCCAGATATCGGTCACATCGCGCTGAGTTTCACCATGGGCGAACTGGGCGCGGAACGACACCGTGATTTCCGCGGTCTTGCCCGCCAGCGCGGCTTCCACGATGCGGGCATCGGTCAACCCGGCAAGGGTTTCGGCAGCGGGCGCGCCATTGCGAGCAGCGATGTCGGCATCAAAAGCCCTGTAGACTTCATCCGACAAAAGCGGCTTCAGGCTGGCGCGGTCGCCCACCGCGAAGGCCTTGAGGATCATCTCATAAGCCGTGCGCGCACCGCTCAGGAAGTGGCCGGTCTCGAAGCTGGGATCGGCCAATTGAATGTCGAACAGACTGCGCGCCTGGGGTTCGGCGGAGGGTAGTGGTGGCCGGAGCGCCGAGCTGGACTGTTGCGGCGCAACTTGGTCCT
Source organism: Rhizomicrobium sp. (assembly GCA_035605955.1). Lineage (GTDB taxonomy): Bacteria > Pseudomonadota > Alphaproteobacteria > Micropepsales > Micropepsaceae > Rhizomicrobium. Next base: position 11,223 of record DATNGI010000025.1, on the reverse strand, counting down.
GGGGTTGCGGCTCATGCCCGGTGCGCCGGCCCAGGATGGTGTAGAGCCGGAACAGCACGATGCCTGCCACCATGGCGGCAATCAGGATCTCTATAAGCTGCGCGTCCGGCATTTCCAGGGGCCCAAACATGCGCGAAACCTAGCCCCAAGGGGCATCGGGGTCCAGAAGTTGCCCTTTCAATAACGCCGCAGGGCGCGGAATCGACGCCTTTTCCTTGTAAGGCGGGGCGCCCCATGCTAGCGCGCGGGCCGCAAAACACGGGATGAGCAGAATGAGCAGCGTCGGAACGGCAAGCGAAGGCAATGGCGTGCCCCAGCTCCCCAATTTCCAGGCCGTAGGCCAATACATCAAGGACTTGTCCTTCGAAAATCCCGGCGCGCCGGCCGGCCTGACCGAGCGGCCACAGATCGAATTCGGTATCGACGTGCAGGCCAGGCGCGGCGACGACCAGCATTACGAGGTCGAGCTCAAGCTGCGCGTGCATGCCAAGAGCGAGGCGCGCCAGCTTTTCCTGCTGGAACTGGCTTATGCCGGCCTGTTCCGACTCACCAATATCCCGGAAGAAGCAATGCAGCCGATCCTTTTGATCCAAGCGCCGCATATGCTGTTTCCCTTCGCCCGCCGCATCATCGCCGATGTGGTGCGCGACGGCGGCATGCCGCCCTTGATGATTGAACCGATCGATTTCGTGGCGCTCTATCAGGCCAAGATGGGTCAGGCGGCGCAGCAGCAGCCCCAAGGGACTGCATAATCCGGCGCGCTTAGGCCAGTTTCCAGATCGGCCTGTCACCCAATTCGCTGGCGACAAAGGCGGCATGGCGCGCCGCCTCTTCCGCCGTGACCAGAGACGGAAGCGGTGTGGGCCGTTGGCGGGCGCGGCCGCTGTCTTCCGCCTTTGCCTCTGTCACGGTTTCGAGAGCCGCGAAGGCCAGGCCGCGCTGCCGTCCCCCGACCAGTTCCAGATAGACCTGGGCGGTCAGCTCCGCGTCCAGCAACGCGCCATGCTTGGAGCGCGCCGTGAGGTCGATATTGAAGCGCTTGCAAAGCTCATCCAGCGAATAGCGCGCCCCGGGGACTTTCCGCTTGGCGATCTCGATCGTATCGATGGTGCGCGCCATGGAAAGCGGCGTCTTTCCGATACGGGAAAGTTCCGCATTGATGAACTTCATATCAAAGCCGGCATTATGGATCACCAAGGTGGCGTCGCCGACAAATTCCAGGAACTCTTCCGCAACATGGGCGAAGATGGGCTTGTCGCTGAGAAATTCGGTCGAAAGTCCGTGGATGCGCTGGGACTCGATGGGCACATCCCGTTCGGGATTGAGATAGAATTGTTTGCTGTTTCCGGTGGGAAAATGGTCGATCAATTCCACCAGACCGATCTCAACAATGCGGTGACCCTCGCCAGGTTCGAAGCCCGTGGTTTCGGTATCGAAGACGATTTCACGCATCGCGGGCGAGCCTACTCCTGATGTCAGCAAGGATCATTTTCACCTGTTCGCGGGCTTGATCCAAGCCCTTGTCGGTCATCACCACATAATGCGCCTGTTGACGCTTTTGCGCGTCGCTGGTCTGGCGGGCCTTGAGGCTTTCGAATTTCTCCGCCGTCATGCCGGGCCGCGCCAGCACGCGGGTGCGCTGCACGCTGTCGGGCGCGCTGGCCACCACAATGGCGTCCGCCTCGGTATTGGCGCCTGTCTCAAACAGCAGCGGGATATCGAACAGAATGATGGGGGCCTTGGCCGCTTGCAGGAATACATCCCGCTCCGCCGCCACCAGGGGGTGGACCAATGTTTCCAGTTTCCTGAGCGCAGCCGGATCATCCACCACCAGTGCCGATAAGCGCGCACGATCCACCGCGCCATCCTGCACGGCATCCGGAAATTCTCGCGCCACGATTTCAACCGCCGCGCCGCCCTTGCCGTAAAGCCGGGCGATGGCGGCGTCGGCATCATACAGCGGCACGCCTTCGGCGGCGAAAAGCTTGGCGGTTTCGCTTTTGCCCATGCCGATGGAGCCGGTCAGCCCAATCACAAAGGGCTTAGCCATGAGCCAGCGCCTCGATCAACCGGGCGCGCAGTCCGGGCGTGACTTCGGGTTTCACGCCAAAAAAAGCCTCGAAGGACGGCGCCGCCTGATGCATCAACATGCCCAGCCCGTCGATCGCCTTGTGGCCGCGCGCCTTGGCCTGCTTGAGCAATTCCGTCTCCAGCGGATTGTAGACGATATCCAGCACCAGGGCGGACGGCTTTAACGGTGCGAGGTCCAAAGCCAGCGGCGGATTGCCGGCCATCCCGGCGCTGGTGCTGTTGATCAGAAGATCGGCGGCGGGTGCAGCACCCTTCCAATCTTGGAACCCGCCCGCGGACAATTTGCTTTTGACCAGCGGCTGCATGGCACGCATCAGCGTTGCGGCCTTGTCGGCGTGGCGATTGAGGAGATGAATCTTTGCCGCGCCCAACTCGCCCAACGCCAGGATCGCGCCGCGTGCCGCGCCACCCGCGCCCAGAAGGACCACCGCCTTCCCATCCAGCCGGCCCATGGCCTCGCGCACGGATTGCATGAGACCCAGCATGTCCGTGTTGCGCGCTTCGATCGTCCCGTCTGCCTGAAAGATCAGAAGATTGGCCGCGCCTGCCGCCTTGGCGGCGTGGTCGCAGACATGCGCCAGCGCGAAAGCGGCTTCCTTGTGCGGCACCGTGACATTGACCCCGCGAAAGCCGGCGCGCTGCAGGCTGACGATGGTCTCCGAGAAATCCTCGCGCCGGATCGCAAGCGGCACCAGCGCGCCATCGATTCCGTGTTCGGCCAGCCAATAACCATGCAGCACCGGCGACAGCGAATGGCCGATCGGCCAGCCGACCACGCCCGCAATCCTCGCCTTTCCGGACAGACTCATGACTCCAGCAATCCTTGCGCCCGCAGCTCACCCAGGACGGGCAAAAGCGGCATTCCCAGGATAGAAAAATAATCGCCCTCGACGCTTTCGAAAAGCTGGGCCCCCAGGCCTTCAAAGCGATAGCCGCCGACCGAGCCCAGCAGCACCGTCCCTTCTTTTGCCAGATACGCGTCGATAAAAGCCTCGCTCAGATGGCGGACCATCAGGCGTACCCGCGCCGTGTGGCGCCAAAAAACATGGCCGTCGCGCGCCAATGCGGCCGAGGACACCAGATAATGGCTCCTGCCGGACATTCTTAGCAGCAGCTGCTTCAGCGCCGGAAGATCATGGCTCTTGCCCAGGATTTCCGGGCCGAGCGCCAGGACAGAGTCACCGCCCAGCACGGTCTCATGCGGCATGCCGCGGGACACCAGAATGGCTTTCTGTTCGGCCAAAGCAGCTGCGACGGCGATCGCATCCGCGCCATTGGCGAGAAGATCGTGCATCAGGGCCGCTTCATTAAGGCTGGCAGGCGAGATCGTGAACGGCACGCCGGCGGCGCGCAGCATCGCCTGGCGCGTGGCACTGGCCGAGGCCAGGATGAGGCTCACGCCTCCTGCTCCCGTTTTTCGGTCAACAGATTCATCACCGAAGCAGCAGTCTCCTCGATCGAGCGCCGGGAGACATCGATCTGCGGCCATTCCTGCTGCTCGAACAGCTTGCGGGTGTTGGCGATCTCGCTGCGCACGCTGTCCAGGTCGATATAGTTAGTGTCGCGTTCCTCGCCCATGCTGGAAAGCCGGTTGCGCCGAACTTGCACCAGCCGGTCGGGAGAAACCCAAAGTCCCACAATCAGGGGCCCTTTGGTCTCTGTGAGCACCGGCGGCAGCGCCATGCCCGGCACCAGCGGGATGTTGGCGGCACGCACGCCGCGGATGGCGAGATACACACAGGTCGGCGTTTTGGAGGTACGGCTGGCGCCCACCAGAATGACTTCGGCCTCCCGGATCGTATCGAGCGACTGGCCGTCATCATGCTGGATGGTGAAATTCAGAGCCTCGATGCGGGCGAGATAGCGCTGATCCACTTCGTGCTGGCCGCCGGGGCGGTGGGTTTCCGCAATGCCTAAGAATTTCGACAGCTCGGTCACCGGCTTTTCCAGGACATCGACGCAGGTGATGTTGAGGCTGCCGCATCGGGTCAAAAGCATTTCCCGAAGCCGTGGATTGACAAGGGTGAAGAACACCAGCCCTGGGCTGATGGCGATGTGATCGATGGAGCGCTGCAACTGGTGCTCGCTTCTCACCAGCGCGTAGGAATGAACCTGGACATCGGCGCCTTCGAACTGGGCCAGCGCCGCATTGGCGATGGCGTTCAAGGTTTCGCCGGTCGCGTCCGACACCAGATGGATATGAAATTTTTGCTCCACAAACTGTTCCTGATTGCTCCACGGATCGGGTTTATGCCCGCTCTAGCGGCCTGTGGACAGGCCAAAATCGGGGATGAGTGTGCACGGTATGGTCAAACCGGGTCATCGCCTTTGGGTAAAGCGGCCGCGGCGTGTTTTACCAACCTCTTGAGTCCATTGAGGCCAGGCTCTAGACGAAGCGGATACCAACCGAAGCTTCCACAGCCCACAGGCCTTACATCATCTTCATCAACTAGTACCTTAAGAATCTTATTTTGAAGGTTGCTCTGTGAAGTTAGGGATTGTTCTCTTCAATCTGGGTGGGCCGGACAGTCCGGAGGCTGTCGAACCGTTTTTGCGCAATCTGTTTTCCGATCCCGCGATCATTTCCTTGCCAGGGCTTCTGCGGTTGCCATTGGCGCGTTTTATTGCCTGGCGCCGGGCGCCGCTGGCGCGCGCCATCTATGCGCATATAGGCGGCCGTTCGCCGATCCTGGCGGAGACCGAGAGGCAAGCCCGCGCGCTAGAGGTGGCGTTGAACGGGCCACAGCTGGAGGCCAAAGCTGTCATTGCCATGCGGTGTTGGCATCCCTTCAGTGATCAGGCGGCAGCATCGCTGAAGGCGTTTGGGGCTGAGCGGATCGTTCTGCTGCCGCTTTATCCGCAATTCTCCACAACCACCAGCGCGTCTTCTTTGAAAGATTGGACGCGCGCAGCACGCAAAGCGGGGCTGACCGCGGCCACGACGCGGGTCTGCTGTTATCCCGGAAACGCGGGCTTCATCGCTGGCGCCGCCGCGAATGTCCGGGCGGCAATGGAGAACCCCCAAACCGGCGTGCCCTATCGCCTCTTGCTGTCGGCGCATGGCCTGCCCAAGCGCACCATCGCGCGCGGCGATCCCTATCAATGGCAGGTGGAGCAAACCGCGCGCGCCCTTGTGGACGCGCTGGGGATAAAGGGTCTGGACTGGAGCATTTGCTATCAAAGCCGTGTCGGACCGCTCAAATGGCTGGAGCCATCCACGGATGCGGAAATCCGCCGCGCCGGGCAGGACGGCAAAGGCGTGATTGTCGCACCCATCGCCTTTGTCAGCGAACATTCCGAGACGTTGGTTGAGCTCGACATCGAATATGGCAAGCTTGCGCGCGAGGCTGGCGTGCCGGATTATCGCCGTGCCGCGACGGTGAGCGCCGGTGGGGCATTCATTGAGGGCCTGGCAGATCTGGTGCGAAAGGCTGTGGCGGACGGTGTCACGGTCAGCGATGGTGAGGGGCGTATCTGTCCAGCAATGTTCGGATGCTGCGGTTACCGGGAGAAATGATGGATTCGGTTCGCGAAACTTTGGCCAATTACATGGAGTGGATCAAAGCCTTCCATGTAATCTTCGTGATCACCTGGATGGGCGGCATGCTCTATCTGCCCAGGCTATTCGTCTATCACACCCAGACCAAGCCGGGCTCTGAGGGTTCTGAGCGCTTCAAGGTGATGGAGCGAAAGCTGCTGAGAGGGATCATCAACCCTTCCATGGTCGCCGTCTGGATTCTGGGGCCGGCCTTGGCCTGGATCACCGGCGCCTATCTCGACGTCTGGTTGCAGGTCAAATTTGTGCTGGTGATTATTTTGAGCGGGATCCACGGTTTTCTGGTCAGCTGCTGGCGGGACTTCGAAGCCGATCGCAATGTGCGGACCGAACGTTTTTATCGGATCATTAACGAAGTTCCCGCGGTTTTGATGATCTTTATCGTCATCCTCGCCGTGGTTAAGCCATTTTCATAACCCCTCCGCCCTGCGCAGCTTACTTTTGCGCGCGGGCGGGAGCCCGCGCGCAATAAGCGCTGCTGCGGGCACCTCCCCGCCAGCATGCTTCGCATGCGCGGGGAGGCCGAGCCTCAGCCAAGACGCAAGGCCCAATTTGCAAACTCTTCGTTTCAGGCTATAACTGCTTCGTTCTTCAGACCCGCGCGGCATAGGGTAAGCCGATTGCTCAAGGCCCGATGGCCGGCGCTGGTCCCAACCTTCCCGATGAATCGATTAGAGGGCAGCGGCCCCGCGTCATCGGACCAATCCCTTTCTTTCTAGGTGTTTCATGACCGTTCAAGAAGGCCTGCAAGCGATGAAGCTGCAGGATCTCAAAAACAAAAAGCCCGCGGACCTGCTCTCTTTCGCGGAGGAGCTCGAGATCGAGAATGCCTCCTCCATGCGCAAGCAGGACATGCTGTTCGCGATCCTCAAGGAGCTGGCCGAACGCAATGTCGAAATCATGGGCCAAGGCGTGGTCGAAACCTTGCAGGATGGTTTCGGCTTTCTGCGCTCGCCGGAATCCAATTACTTGCCCGGCCCCGACGATATCTATGTTTCGCCGTCGCAGATTCGCCGCTTCGGTCTTCGCACCGGCGACACGGTGGAAGGCCCGATCCGCGCCCCCAAGGATGGCGAGCGCTATTTCGCGCTGCTTAAAGTCACGACCATCAATTTCGAAGACCCCGAGCAGATCAAGCACAAGGTCCATTTCGATAATCTGACGCCGCTCTATCCCACCCGCTGGCTCAAGATGGAGCTGGATGATCCCACTCTCAAGGATAGGACCGGCCGCGTCATCGACATTGTCGCGCCCCAAGGCATGGGACAGCGCGCGCTGATTACTGCCCAGCCCCGCACCGGCAAGACCGTCATCCTGCAGAACATTGCCAAGGCGATCTCGGCCAATCATCCGGAAATCTTTCTGATCGTGCTTTTGATCGACGAACGGCCGGAAGAAGTCACCGACATGCAGCGTTCGGTGAACGGCGAAGTGATTTCGTCCACCTTCGACGAGCCCGCCACCCGCCACGTGCAAGTGGCCGAAATGGTGATCGAGAAGGCCAAGCGCCTGGTCGAGCACAAGCGCGATGTGGTCATCCTGCTGGATTCCATCACCCGCCTGGGCCGCGCCTACAACACCGTCGTGCCGTCATCGGGCAAGGTGCTGACCGGTGGCGTCGACGCCAACGCCTTGCAGCGGCCCAAGCGCTTCTTCGGCGCCGCCCGCAACATCGAGGAAGGCGGCAGCCTCACCATCATCGCCACCGCCCTGATCGATACCGGCAGCCGCATGGACGAAGTGATCTTTGAAGAGTTCAAGGGCACCGGTAACTCGGAAATCATTCTGGACCGCAAGGTGGCGGATAAGCGCGTCTTCCCCGCCATCGACATCATGCGCTCGGGCACCCGCAAGGACGAGCTTCTGGTCGAGAAAGGCACTTTGGCCAAGACCTATGTCCTGCGCCGTATCCTGGCGCCCATGGGCACGGTGGATGCCATCGAATTCCTGCTCGATAAGCTCAGGTCGGCGAAGAACAACGCCGATTTTTTTGAGTCGATGAACACCTGAAGGTGTTCATCGCTCAGGCCCCCATCTGTCCGCCACGCGGGCAAGCCCGCTAGCGGACATCTTCCCCCGCCGTCGCTCCGCTAGCGGGGGAAGAAAGCCTAAGCCAAGGCGCGCTAGAGATCGCTGGACCCGGCGGGACTCAACCTTGCGACCATTTATGCGAAGCAACGGCCCCTCCAACGGAGACCCAGCCCATGGCGCTTGAATGCATCAATCCCAGCGATTTACCGGTCCCTGAAACATACACCCAGGTCGTCGTCGCGACGGGAAGCAGATTGGTATTTGTCTCGGGCCAGGAGCCGGAAGACATACACGGCAAGCTTGTCGGGCGCGGCGATCTCGCGGCTCAGGCGCGCCAAGTGTTTGGCAACCTCGGCCGTGCACTTGCTGCTGCCGGTGCCCGGCCTGATGAGGTTTGCAGGATCACAATCTATGTCGTCGATTACGAACGCGACAAATGCTTGCCGACTATTGAGGCGGCCCGGAAAGAGTTGTTCGGAGAACATAAGCCGGCGGACGTGGTTGTCGGCGTGGCATCATTGTCTCCCGGCTATTTGATTGAAGTCGACGCGTTCGTGGTCATTTAGGGAATCAGGACGGCCGCCCGACCGGCGCAGCTCGGCCACGCGGATTTCTTTGAGGGCATGAGCACCTATTTTTTTGACCCCCTCCGTCTCTTTCGCGCAAGCGCTCAGAGATACCTCCCCTCCATGCGCTTCGCGCGAGGCGAGTCTTGACCAGGGCGCGGAAAAAGACTGGGTCTGCGGACCGATTGGGAATATTTGCCCGAAATCGCGCTAATAGTCGGAATCATCTTCAGCCCACACAAGCGGGCCGTTATAATTTTGCGACTGATATCGATAGAACCATGCTGAACGTGTTTCTGGACTATCGTGAATTATTAGCGCGTCGCCATTATCGAATGTGAGGTTCAGTCTACGGTCGTCCAAAGCCTCGACCGCTTTGATTGGACGACGGAGTATTGAGTCAACACGTAAAGATTTTCGATCTCCGGGCGCTTGTACGTCATACACATATTCGATCAGTCCATCCGCAGAGCGGAAGCCAAATCGATATGCAACGTTCAATAAGCAGCATCTGTCCTCGAACCAGAACATGACGTTATGTTTATCGATATCGACTTGGTAGAGTTCCCAAGTGAGTAATTCTTTTTGGAGCTTTTGAAGGCGTTCTGCTTTTGAAAAGCCAAGCGTCATGATCGGTCCCCGGTACGGGCCCTAAATTTTCAAGGAATAAGTACTGTCGCTCCAATCGTCTTCTTCGCCGCCAGGGCTTCCTGCGCCTTGGCGGCATCTTTGAGTGGCACGCGCTGATTGATCGCCACTTTCACCGCGCCGGATTTCAGCACGGCGAAGAGATCGTCTGCGGTTTCCTGCATCTCCTGCGCGGTGCGGGTGAAATGCGCCAGGGTCGGCCGTGTCAGCATCAGCGAGCCCTTGGTCGCCAGGATGCCCAGCGGAAACGGTGACACCGGGCCCGAGGAATTGCCGTAGCTCACCATCAAGCCGCGCACTTGAAGGCAATCGAGCGAGGCCTCGAACGTGTCCTTGCCGATGGAGTCATAGACCACCGGCACGCCCTTGCCGCCCGTGATCTCGCGCACTTTCTTTTCCCAGCCCGCCTCTTTCGTATCGAGCACATAGTCGCAGCCATTTTCCTTCGCCAGCTTCACTTTGTCTGGTGAGGTGGTGCTGCCGATCACGGTGGCGCCCAGATGCTTGGCCCATTGGCAGGCGATCTGGCCGACGCCGCCGGCGGAAGAATGAAACACGATGGTCTCGCCTGCCGCCACCTTATGGATGCGGCGAAGAAGATATTGCGCTGTCATGCCTTTGAGCATGGAGGCCGCGGCGACTTCGTCGCTGACGCCGTCGGGCAGCTTCACCACCTTGTCGGCGGGCACATTGTTGGCTTGCGCATAAGAGCCGATGGCGCCGGAGCAATAGCCGACCCGCTCGCCAATCTTGAATCCCGTGACGCCCGCACCCACCGCTTCCACAACGCCGGCCGCTTCCGAACCCAGGCCCGACGGCATGGGCAACGGATAAAGCCCGCCGCGATGATAGATGTCGATGAAGTTGACGCCGATGGCGGTGTGCTTGACGCGCACCTGGCCCGTGCCGGGCGCGGGCAGATCATAGTCCTTGTATTCCAGAACCTCGGGACCGCCGGTCTTGGCGAAACGGATGGCTTTGATCATGTGTCTGTTCCCTAGAGTTCGTGGTGGTCAGCTTACAAGGCCTCACCCTTCGACAGGCTCAGGGTGAGGAAATAATTTTCCCTCATGCTGGTCGCACAACGCTGTCGCTAACGACTGTCGAAGCATGAGGGAAACAAACGGAAAACTCTCAGCTCAAATTCTGGCGGAAGAAGGTGGCGCTGCGGATATTGGCGAAGTCGGCATTGGCCTTGTCGTAATGCGCCCCGCCCACCCGCGCGAAAGCGTGGTTCATCTGCGGATAGCGGTAGATGGTGACGTGGGAATTGCCCTTGAGGCCGGTCTCGATCTTGGCCTGGGCTTCCGGCGGCACATATTCGTCGGCCTCGGCGATGTGCAGCATCAAGGGATGCTTGATCTTGGCGGCCTCATCCAGCCGGTTCTGGATATTGACGCCATAATAACCCACCGAGGCTTCGGCATTGGTGCGCGCGGCCGTCAGGTACGCAAGCTGGCCGCCCAGGCAATAGCCCAGCGATCCCACCTTGCCGGTGCAACCCGGAAGGCCACGCAGATGATCGATGGTGGCCTGGATATCCGCGACACCCTTGTCGATGTCGAAGCGGCTCATCAGGTCGAAGGCCTTCTTCATGTCCGCGTCGGTTTTGTCGGTGAGCTGGACGCCCGGCTCCAATCGCCAGAACAGGTCCGGTACCAAGGCGTAATAGCCGCGCGACGCCATGCCGTCGGCGATTTCGCGCATCACGGAATTGACGCCGAAAATCTCTTGGATGACGACCAGCCCCGGCCCGCGCCCGGTGCCCGGGCTGGCAAGATAGCCCGAGAAGCTGCCGTCCTTGCCTTTGATGGTGACGGTCTCTCCGCTCATGTTCACCCCCGGAAATCGCGGCGCAGGTTATCCAGCCCTAGCTAGAATCCTAGCCCCTTCTGCTGACGATCAGGCATGCCCGCCGGGGACGCGGAATTCTGTTTCACTCACCATGGCCGGTCTCCGAGCCGGCCATCCAGAGGTTCGGCGTCCGTGCTCGGTTACCCTGGATGGGCGGCTCGGAGACCGGCCATGGTGAGAAACAGGGCTCAGCTCAGGCGTTACCAGCCGGAGCCCGGGGCGGGAGTGTGAGTACCTGGCTCAACGTCACCGCGCTCGTGATCGGGGTGGAGCAGGTGTTGCGCTGGCAGAGATAGGCCGTTGGCGCGCCGTTCTGCATGCCCTTGCCGAAAGCGGGATGGCTGAGCGGCAGCGCCTCCGAGGAATCCACCACATAAAGCAGCCGGTTGGGGATCGGCTTGCCCCACACCGCCTTCATCAGCTCCTGGGTGCGCGGATTGTTCCTGGGCCCCACGATCACGATCTGGAGGCCCGAGG
>DATNGI010000024.1:0-20544 GCA_035605955.1 Rhizomicrobium sp. | reverse complement strand
TCATCAACGAGCCCACGGCCGCGGCGCTTGCCTATGGCATGGACAAGAAGCAGTCCGGCACCATCGCGGTCTATGATCTTGGCGGCGGCACCTTCGACGTGTCCGTGCTGGAAATCGGCGACGGCGTCTTTGAAGTGAAGTCCATCAACGGCGACACTTTCCTGGGCGGCGAGGATTTCGACACCCGCGTGGTCAATTATCTGGCCGATGAGTTCAAGCGCGAGAACGGCATCGATCTGCGTTCCGACCGCCTGGCGCTGCAACGCCTGAAGGACGCGGCGGAAAAAGCCAAGATCGAACTTTCGAGCGCGCAGCAGACCGAAGTGAATCTGCCCTTCATCACGGCGGATGCGTCCGGTCCCAAGCATCTCACCATCAAGATCACCCGCGCCAAGCTGGAAAGCCTGGTGGACGATCTGATCCAGAAGACGGTAGGCCCCGTGAAGCAGGCGTTGAAAGATGCCGGCGTCACCGCGCAGCAGATCGACGAAGTCATCCTGGTCGGCGGCATGACCCGCATGCCCAAGGTGCAGGAAGCGGTCAAAGCGCTGTTCGGCAAGGAGCCCCACAAGGGCGTCAATCCGGATGAAGTGGTCGCCATGGGCGCAGCCATCCAGGGCGGCGTCTTGAAGGGCGAAGTCAAGGACGTGCTGTTGCTCGACGTCACCCCGCTGTCGCTGGGTATCGAGACACTGGGCGGCGTCTTCACCCGCCTGATCGACCGCAACACCACCATCCCGACCAAGAAATCGCAGATCTTCTCGACCGCGGACGACAATCAGACCGCCGTTACCATCAATGTGTTCCAGGGTGAACGCGAAATGGCGGCGGACAATAAGTCGCTGGGCCGCTTCGACCTGCAGGGCATTCCGCCCGCGCCCCGTGGCGTGCCGCAGATCGAAGTCACCTTCGACATCGACGCCAACGGCATCGTCAGCGTCACGGCCAAGGACAAAGCCACCGGCAAGGAACAGCAGATCCGCATCCAGGCTTCCGGCGGCCTGTCGGACGCCGACATCCAGAAGATGGTCAAGGACGCGGAGTCCCACGCCGCGGAAGACAAGAAGCGCCGCGAATTGATCGAGGCCCGCAACCAGGGTGATGCCTTGGTCCACTCGAGCGAAAAAGCGCTGGGCGAGCATGGCGACAAGGTCGATGCCAGCCAGAAAACCGCCATCGAGGCGGCGGTGGCCGCTTTGAAGGAAGCGGTTAAAGGCGACGACACCGACGACATCAAAGCCAAGACCAATGCTCTGGCCCAGGCTTCGATGAAGCTGGGCGAGGCCATGTATAAGGCGCAGCAGGCGGAGGCCGGAGGCGCCGCAGGCGCTGCGCCGGATGGCGAGGCCGCGAAAGCCGACGACAATGTCGTGGACGCCGACTTCGAGGAAGTCGAGGACGACAAAAAGGGCGCGGCCTAACAGGTTAAGCCCCTGTGCGTAACCCGCACGGGGGCTTACTTTTCATTCAGGGGCCAGGAGTAGAGTACTGGGGTGATGAGCAAGCGCTGTTATTACGAGACCCTTGGATGCGCTAAGGGCGCCACAGTCGAGGCGCTCAAATCCTCCTATCGCAAGCTGGCGATGCAATTCCATCCCGACCGCAATCCGGGGGATGCGACCGCCGAAGTCCAATTCAAGGAAATCAATGAAGCCTATGACGTCCTGAAGGACGATCAGAAGCGCGCGGCTTACGACCGTTTCGGCCATGCCGCGTTCGAGGCCGGCATGGGCCGCGCCGGCGCCAACGCCGCGGGGTTCGACTTCGCGGGCTCCTTCTCCGATGTGTTCGAGGATTTCTTCGGCGATTTGATGGGCGGACGTCGCGCCAAGCGCGGCAATCGCGGCCAGGATCTGCGCTACAATCTCGAGATCACGCTGGAAGAAGCCTTCAAAGGCCGCTCGGCCGAAATCAAAGTGCCGACTCTGGTCGCCTGCGAAGCCTGTCATGGTTCGGGCGCCGAGCCCGGCCACAATGCCGAAACCTGCCCCAATTGCGCGGGCCACGGCAAAGTGCGCGCCACCCAGGGCTTCTTTACCATCGAGCGCAGCTGCGCCCAATGCCGGGGCACGGGCAAGATCATCCGCCACCCTTGCCGCCCCTGCCGCGGTGCGGGCACGGTGCAGAAAGAACGCACGCTGAACGTGGACGTGCCGCCCGGCGTGGAGGAAGGCACCCGCATCCGGCTCTCCGGCGAAGGTGCCGTGGGCATGAATGGGGGCCCCAACGGCGACCTCTATATTTTCTTGTCGGTGGCGGAGCATCCGATTTTCCAGCGCGACGGACACAATTTGCACTGCCGCGCGCCGGTCTCCTTCGTGACGGCGGCCTTGGGCGGGACCATCGAAGTGCCCACCCTTGACGGCGGCCGGGCCAAGGTCGCGATCCCTGAAGGCACCCAGCCGGGGCGGCAATTCCGCCTCAAGGCCAAAGGCATGCCGGTTCTGCGCAGCGCCCAGCGCGGCGATCTTTATATCGAGGTCGCGGTCGAGACCCCCGTCAAACTGTGCCGCCGCCAGAAAGAGCTGCTGCGCGAATTCGAGGCCGAAAGCAAAGCGGGCTGCCAGCCCGAGGCCGAAGGATTCCTGGCCAGGCTGAAAGAGTTTTGGAACGGCGGCGAGAGCGCTTAAGCTCCCGGGGCGTTTCGCCTGGAGCGGTTCCAGGAAAAGTGGTCTTCCGGTTTTCCGTCCGGGACCGCGACCAAAACAAAGCGAGCCCCGTGACCGCCAAGACCGACACGATCACTGACAATCTGCGCTTCCTGCGCGCCCTGATCGCGCGACCCAAAAATATCGGCGCGGTCGCCCCGTCCAGCCGCGCCTTGGGCCGGGCGATCGCGCGCCAGCTTGATCCCTCCCGTTCAGGCCCGGTGCTGGAGTTAGGGCCGGGCACTGGTGTGATCACCGCCGAGATCCTTAACCACGGCATTGCGCCCGAACGGTTGACATTGATCGAATATGATTCCGAATTCGCCCAGGCCATCGCGGCGCGTTTTCACGGCGTGCATGTAATCCAGGGCGACGCGTTCGACCTCGGCCGGACTTTGGGCGCCCGTCACACGGAATTGTTCGCAGGCATTGTCTCGGGCATACCGCTGCTGAATTTCCCCACCGCGCGACGGCGCGCCTATGTTGAGGCCCTGGCCGAACGGCTCTTGCCGGGCGCGCCGCTCATCCAATTCTCCTATGGCATGCATGCGCCCGTCGTGCCGCCCGCCGGTCACAGCGTGATCTGCGCCGCCCGTGTTTGGGCCAACATCCCACCTGCGCGCGTTTGGGTATACCGTAGACTTTAAGGCGCATCCGCGCCGCGCGCTTTTTTCTTTACCCCCATCTGTCTGCCACGCGGGCAAGCCCGCTAGCAGACATCTTCCCCCGCTAATGGCTTCGCCATGCGGGGGAAGAAAGTCCGTGTGCGCTGAAAATCCCTATTCCGCGGCTTCGACCAACACTGGCGCGGCCTGGAGAACATCAGGACCAACATGAGTCTCGAACTTCTTGAAGTTGGCCCGGAACATCTCGACCAGCTTTCTCGCTTGCGCGTCATAAGTCGATGTGTCGGCCCACGTGTCGCGCGGATTGAGAATCTTGGCATCGACGCCCGGCACTGATACCGGCACCCGGAATTTGAAATGCGGATCGACCCGCATTTCGACTTTGGCCAGGCTGCCGTCCAGCGCTGCGTTGAGCAGCGCGCGGGTGGCCTTGATCGGCATGCGTTGGCCCGTGCCGAACGCACCACCGGTCCAGCCCGTGTTGACCAGCCAGCAATCGGCGCCGTGATTGGCAATCAAGTCGCGCAGCAGATTTCCATACTCGGTGGGATGGCGCGGCATGAAGGGCGCGCCGAAGCAGGTGGAGAAAGTGGGCTGCGGCTCTTTGCCCAGGCCCTTTTCCGTACCCGCCACCTTGGCGGTGAAGCCTGACAGGAAATGATACATGGCCTGGCTGGGGGTGAGCCGCGAGATTGGCGGCAGCACGCCGAAGGCATCCGCCGTTAGCATGATCACATTCTTGGGATGACCGGCTCGGCCGGTGGCGCTGGCATTGGGGATGTAATCGATCGGATAAGCAGCGCGCGTGTTCTCCGCGTGTTTGGCGTCGTTGAGATCAAGTTCGCGCGTGGCGGGGTCCATCACGACATTCTCAAGCACCGTGCCGAAGCGTTCGGTGGTGGAGAAGATTTCCGGCTCGGCCTCGCGTGACAGCTTGATCACTTTGGCGTAGCAGCCGCCTTCGAAATTGAAGACGCCATGCTCGCTCCAGCCATGCTCGTCGTCACCCACCAGGGTGCGACTGGCATCGGCCGACAACGTGGTCTTTCCGGTGCCCGAAAGGCCGAAGAAAATCGCGGCTTTTCCGTCCTGGCCGACATTGGCGGAGCAATGCATCGGCATCACCCGCTTGGGCGGCAGGATGTAGTTCAGGATGGTGAAGACCGACTTCTTTATTTCGCCGGCATAGGACGTGCCGCCGATCAGGATCAGCTTCTTGGTGAAATTGACCGCGATCACCGTCTGCGATGCACAACCATGTTTGGCCGGGTCGGCGTTGAAGCTGGGCAGATCGATGATGGTGAATTCCGGATCGAAGCCTTTGAGGTCTTCCGCCGTGGGACGGATCAGCAGCTGGTGCACGAACAGCGAATGCCAGGCAAATTCGGTGACGATGCGCACCTTGATGCGGTGGGTCAGATCGGCGCCGCCGAACAGATCCTTGGCGAACAATTCTTTGGCCTCAGCAAAGGCCATCATGTCGGCATAGAGCGCATCGAAATGCGCTTGCGTCATCGCCTTGTTGTTGTCCCACCAGACATGGGGTTCGGTGTTGGCATCCTTGACCACGAATTTGTCGGAGGCCGAGCGGCCGGTGTGATGCCCCGTCAGGACAACCAGGGGGCCGCTCTTGGCGACATGGCCTTCGCCCCGGCGGACGGCTTCCTCATAGAGGGCGGGGGCGCTGAGGTTCCAATTCACCGCTTTGAGATTGCGGAAGCCATGCGCTTCCAAGCCAAAGGCAGACATTCATCCTCACTGCTTCAAGACCAACGCCCCCGGCATTCCGGTGGGCGCCAATTACCCCGCGCCTCCAAACTAAACTTATGGCGACCCCGTCACAATGCGGGGGACGCCTGCTTCGAAAATTAATGTTAATTCAAAGGCTTAGGAATTTTTTGCCTGCCCGTCCAGGGGGCTTGGGCCGCCCGGCGCCCAACGCCACCTGGCCCTGTTTCGCAAGCCGGCTTGGCATTACATGTGGAGCCATGGCTTTGAACGACGAAGAACTGGAACGCTATGCCCGCCACATCGTGCTCAGAGAGGTGGGCGGCGTAGGCCAGGCCAAAATCCGCAACGCGCGCGTCCTGATCGTGGGCGCGGGCGGCCTGGGCAGTCCGCTGGCGCTATACCTCGCGGCCGCCGGTGTGGGGCGGCTGGGTCTGGTCGATGACGATCAGGTGAGCCTGTCAAACCTGCAACGCCAGATCCTGTTCACCACGGGAGATGTCGGCCGCGCGAAAGTGGAAGCCGGTGCGGCGCATCTGGCGGCCCTCAATCCCGGTGTCGCCCTGACAGTCCATCCGGTGCGGCTGACGGCTGAAAATGTGACGGCGCTGATCGCCGGTTACGACATCGTGGCCGACGGGTCCGACAATTTCGAGACCCGCTTTCTGCTCAACGATGCCTGTTATTTCGAAAAAAAGATTCTGGTCTCCGCCGCCGTGACGGAGTTCGACGGCCAGCTCGCCACCTTCAAGGCCTGGGATAGGAGCGGCGCCTATCCCTGCTATCGCTGCCTGTTTCCGTCACCGCCGCCTGCCGGCACGGTGCAGAGCTGTTCGGAAACCGGCGTCCTGGGCGCGGCAGCCGGCATCATGGGCTCGCTGCAGGCATTGGAAGTGCTCAAGCAGATCACCGGCATTGGCGAAGATCTGGCCGGTAAAATTTTGATTACCGACACGCTGGCGGCGCGCTTCCGCACGGTTGCGCTTTCCCCCGATCCTGCCTGCCGGTTGTGCGGGAAAGGCCCGAAATAAAAGGCTTCTGGGCCATTAACCCTGTCTCAATCGGGGGGCGGGCAAAGTCGCTCCAGCGTAGCGGGCCTGCCCCGCAAACCGCGGGGGCAGATGGCGCGCCAGGTTCATTTCGAAGTTTTCCGCCGTTCGGGCGCCACGGGTGGCTGGACCCTGTACGAGGTCGTGGGCGAACGCGATCGCGCCATGAACATGGCCAAAGAGATGATGACCGGGGAGAAAAGGGCCACCGGCGTCAAAGTCGTCAAGGAAACCTATGACGACGATAGCGGCGACTATCTGTCGCTGAAGATTTTCGAGGACGGCGCCAACCAGATGAAGCTGGCCCCGGCACAGGAGGACGCGCCGCAGGCGACGCCTTGCTTCAAGCCGGACGATCTTTATTCCTATCACGCGCGCCAGACCATGATGCGGCTTCTGGCCGACTTCCTGGCCCGCAACAAAGTCACCATCACCGAGCTCATCCATCGCGCCGACCTCTTGGACAAGCTGGAAGCCACGGGCACGGTCTATCAACACGCGGTGCAAAAGATCGCGGTGGCCCAGGCCGCCTCCGGCACCACGCCCGTGCAGCAGATCGTCAAAACTCTGAACGAACTGATCGACCAGGCGACACAGCGGGTTTATCGCGACCAGCGCAAGGGCCTTTTCCCAAATCCTCGCTCCGATCAATTTGCCGAGTTGGCGACCAAGCTCGCCGGTCAAGGCGATGCCGCCTATCTCTTCAATGGCGCGCTGGCCCGAAGCCTGAAAGACACCAATGGCTGGAACGAGAAGATCCTGGCCCTGATCGAGGTTCTGGGGTACGCGCCGGCCGACGGAGCGCCGCGCACCTTGGTTCTTTCCTCCATCGACGCCGTGATGTCGGAGGCCCTGAGCGCTTCCACCGCCTTGCATGAATTGCTGGGACCTTCGGAAAACCTAGCGGATGCCTTGACACGCTTGGTCGAACTCTTTCTAGGCAAGATCGCGACCGAAGACGCCAAGGGCGGCCTGGTGGCGCTGTCGGCGCGCTTTGCCGCCGATGAATTGCCGGAAGCGCGCACCGCCATCGCCGGCCGCATCGTGGCCGAATTCAAAAGCCCCAAGCGCCTCAGGCCCGACTCGCTGGTCGAAGAATTGAAGGCGCTGCGCCGCCTTGCCAACCGTGTGGTCTATGGCGTGGGCAAATTCCTCAGCCATGAAGACCT
Organism: Rhizomicrobium sp.; assembly: GCA_035605955.1. Lineage (GTDB taxonomy): Bacteria > Pseudomonadota > Alphaproteobacteria > Micropepsales > Micropepsaceae > Rhizomicrobium. Next base: position 13,324 of record DATNGI010000024.1, on the reverse strand, counting down.
GATCGCAGCCTTCACCTTGCGCTCCAAGCGGCTGGTGACCCAGGAGACGCTAAGCACCTATATCAACGACTGCGCCCCTGACGAGAGGATCGAGCGGCTGCTGTTCGTGGAAGAAAATATCATCGGCATCGAGAATAAGCGTCAGTTGGCAAGCTTCATCTTGCCGGTGTTGAATTCCGCCGCTTTCGAAAATTTCTTCCAGGACCCGAAAGTGCCCGTGCTGCAACGGCTGCAACGCCTGGCGCAATTGCAGGCGCGGGTGCGCCGCGCCAGTTTCGTCGATGCGCAGCAGGAAGAAATCGCCGGCCGGATGGACCGGCTGGCCTGCGATGTCGCGGGCCGCGCCAAATTGTTCGAAAATCTGGAAGCCAAGAACCAGAACCATGTCGCCAAGGCCACGACGCTTTTGAAGCTGGTGATGGGCGGCTTCTTCACCGAAGGCGCCTTGTCGAGCCGGGTGCGCGACATCATCCTCCACTGCCTGGCGACGCCGGGCTTTCTCACCGGCTATTTCGCGGGCCAGCAGAGCCAAGACAATGACGCAGCCATGGCGGCGCTGATGGCCGATCTGGGCAAGGCCGGAATCACGGCGGAGACCGGTCTTAAATCCATCGCCGCGTGATTTGGAACCGGGCTCAATTGGAATCTAAAGCTCAAGCTCCCAGGTCTGGCCTACCAGATCTTTGCCGAAGCTGCGATGTCGCTCTTCCTTGACTAGGTTGAACCCTGTCGCTTGATAGATGCGGCGCGCCGAAACCAAGACATCATTGGTCCATAGGCTGAGCTTGCGGTAACCCGCGCCCCGGGCAAAACCGATGACGGTGCCCACCAGCGTGCGGCCAAGCCCCTGGCCCCGGGCGAACGGCTCGACATGCAGCAGGCGCAGGCGTGCCGCCGTTTCGCTTTCGCGCACGACAAAGACCGCCCCGGCCGGTGCGCCATCCATCTCGGCGATCCAGCCATGCTCGCCGGGGCCGGGTTGGAATTTTCCCAGAATGCCCGCAATCAGCGTCTCGTAGCTTCCATCCCAGCCATACTCCTCGGCATAAAGCACCGCTTGCCGCTGGATCACCCAACCCAGATCGCCAGGCTTGACTGGGCGCAACAGAATAGCGGGTGTGGCGGCCGGTTCGGGCGACAAGAGACGCATCAAGGCCTGCATGTGATGCACAATATCAGCCTGCGTCTTTTCGCAATGGGCATCCAGCAATGTCAGCATCGCGGCTTGCGCGCGCGCATCCAGGCGCGAGAAGGCGGTACGACCCTTGGCGGTCAAGTGCAGCAGGCGCACGCGGCCGTCATCCGGGTGGGCGCGGCGTACCACCAGACCCTGGCGCTCGAAGCCCTTTAGCAACCGGCTGAGATAGCCCTGGTCGAGCCCCGTCGCCGCCTTCAACGCCGCCGCTGTCACCGGTTCGCTGTTGGCTATTTCATAGACGAGCCGCCCCTCGGCCAGCGAGAAAGGCGTGTCCAGCAGGTCTTCGGCCAGGACGCCGATCTGGCGGGTGTAAAAGCGGTTGAAGCGGCGGATTTCCTGGGCGCGCAGGTCGGCTTCGGACATGGTTGACAACGTCAACTAGATCAATGCCGAAGTCAACTATCTGGAACGGGAGTCTTTGCGGACAGGAATGCATCGGCTGCCAGGATCAGGGCACCCGCCGAAATCGCGGCATCGGAAAAATTGAACACAAACAGCGGAAGCCCGCCCAGATGGAGAAAGAGATAGTCGAACACGGCGCCGCCGCGAACCCGGTCTGCCAGATTGCCCAGCGCGCCTCCCACCACCAGTCCATAGCCTGCGGCCTGCAAGCGATTGGCCGACCGCCAGGCGAGAAATGTGACAAAAGCAGACACCATTGCGAGCACAGCAATCAGGACGAGACGGCCATTATTTCCGTCCTGCCGCAACAACCCGAAAGACACGCCGCGATTGAGCGTGGGCGCATAATCGAGAAACCCCGGAATCAGCACCAGAGGCGGCCGCGCGATGGCCAAAAAGCGCTCGATGGCGAAATTGAGCAAAAGCGCGCCGACGGCAAGGATCGCGGATAGCGCCCGGCGCGGCGTCAATGAGCAGCGTCCCAATTGTCGGCGGCACGCGCCTCGACCACCAGCGGCACCGATATTTCCACCGCCGGCAGCGCAGACTTTTCCATCACATCGGCCACCAGCTTCAAGGTGGCGTCCACCTCTTTCACCGGCGCTTCGAAGATCAATTCGTCATGCACCTGCAACAGCATTTTGGCCGAGAGTCTTTTGCCAGCCAGCGCGCCCGGCACCCGCGCCATGGCGCGGCGGATGATGTCGGCGGCCGTGCCCTGGATCGGCGCGTTGATGGCGGCGCGCTCGGCCCCGCCGCGAAAGCCTGGGATCTTGGAATTGATCTCGCGGATATGGATGCGCCGCCCGAACAAGGTCTCGACGAAACCATGGGTGCGGGCGAATTGCTTGATGTCTTCCATATAGTCGCGGATGCCTGGGAAGCGGGCGAAATATTTCTTGATGTAATCGCTGGCTTCGCTTTGCGCGATGCCGAGCTGATTGGCGAGGCCGAAGCCGGAAATGCCATAGGCGATGCCGAAATTGATCGCCTTGGCGCGACGGCGGATTTCCGCCGGCATGCCCTTGATCGGCACGCCGAAAATTTCGGACGCGGTCATGGCGTGAATGTCGAGATTGTCGGCAAAGGCCTTTTTCAGTTGCGGCACATTGGCGATATGCGCCAGAAGCCGAAGTTCGATCTGGCTGTAATCGGCGCTGATCAGCTTGGTGCCCGCGCCCGCGATGAAGGCCTGGCGGATGCGACGGCCTTCCTCGGTACGAATGGGGATGTTCTGCAGATTGGGATCGGTTGACGCCAGCCGGCCAGTCGATGTCGAGGCCATGGCGTAAGACGTATGCACGCGCCCGGTTTTGGGATTGATGTAGCCAGGAAGCGCGTCGGTATAGGTGCCGCGCAGCTTGGCGAGACCGCGCCAATCGAGCACTTTCTTGGCGATCTCGTGACCTTGCGCTGCCACATCCTCCAGCACATCGCTGTCGGTGGACCAGGCGCCGGTCTTGGTCTTGCGCCCGCCTTCCAGCTTCATCCTGCCAAACAATATATCGCCCAGCTGCTTGGGCGAGCCGATGTTGAAATTCTCGCCGGCCAATTTGTGGATCTGCGTCTCCAGGCCGCTCTGCGTCTTGCCGAAATCGTTGGAAAGACGGCGCAGCATTTCTGGATCGATGGCGACGCCGGCCCGCTCCATATCCGCCAGCACCATGGTCAGCGGCCGCTCCAGGGTTTCATAGACGGTACGTTTGCCCATCTCGCCTAACTTCGGCTTGAGCAGCATGTGAAGGCGCAGGGTCACGTCCGCATCTTCGGCGGAATATTTGGTCGCTTCCGCCACCGGCACGCAATCGAAGGTGATCTTGTCTTTGCCCTTGCCCGCCACTTCGCTGAAAGCGATCGGCGTGTGGGAGAGATGCAGCTCCGACAATTCGTCCATGCCGTGGCCGTGGAGCCCGCCTTCCAGCACATAAGAGATCAGCATCGTGTCGTCGATCGGATCGAGCCTTATGCCGCGCTGAAGAAAAATGAGCGCGTCATATTTTAGGTTCTGGCCCACTTTGAGCACGGTGGGATTTTCCAACAGCGGCCTCAACCGTGCCAGCACATCGGCTTCGCGCATCTGCACGATTTCGCCCGGACCTTCCAGCGCCAGGCCGTCGCCACGACGATGACCGCAGGGGATGTAGCAGGCCTCGCCCGGCGCCACCGCCAGCGAGACGCCGCAAAGGCCTGCCTGCATGGGATCCAGCGATGTGGTTTCGGTATCGACACAGACCAGGCCCTTGGCGGTGGCACGCGCCACCCAGGCGTTGAGGTCCTTTGCCGTTGTCACGGTGACATAGGCGGCATGATCGATGGGCTTGCGGATGGCGGCATTCTCCGCCGGCACGGCAGGCGGCTCTTCGCGCGGCAATTCCACTTTCAGATGCGGCGGCTTGGCGACGGCCGGATCGGATGCGATCGCGTCCAGATCTTCAACCTCGAAATGCGCCGCCACCCGCTTGGTGATGGAGTTGAACTCCATGCCCTTCAGGAAGGCGATCAGTTCCTTGCAATCGGGCTCATGCACCGCGAATTCGGCCGGCTGTTCCTTGACCGGCACTTTCTGGTCCAAGGTCACCAGCTTCAGCGAGATGCGGGCATTCTCCGCATTCTCGATCAGGGTCTCGCGCCGCTTGTTCTGCTTGATTTCGCCGGCGCGCTTCAAAAGCGTTTCCAGATCGCCATATTGGCCGATCAGTTCGGCGGCGGTCTTAATGCCGATCCCGCGCACGCCGGGCACATTGTCGGTGGAATCACCGGCCAGCGCCTGCACTTGCACCACCTTGTCGGGCGCGACGCCGAACTTCTCCAGCACTTCGGCGGAAGCGATGCGCTTGTTCTTCATGGTGTCGAGCAGTTCGACCTTGCCGTCCACCACCAGCTGCATCAAATCCTTGTCGGACGATACGATGGTGCAGCGGGCGCCAGCTTCGCGCGCCATGCGAGCATAGGTGGCGATCAGATCGTCGGCCTCATAACCCGCCATCTCGACACAAGACACACCGAAAGCGCGGGTGGCATCCCGCACCAGGGGGAATTGCGGGATCAGATCTTCCGGCGGCGGCGGGCGATGCGCCTTATACTCTTTGTAGATTTCGTTGCGGAAGGTCTTTTCGCTATGGTCGAAAATCACGGCCAGATGGCTGGGCGCTTCACCCGCCTTCATGTCCTCGAGCAGCTTCCACAGCATGTTGCAATAACCCGAGACCGCGCCCACGGGCAGGCCGTCGGATTTGCGGGTCAGCGGCGGCAAGGCGTGATAGGCGCGGAACAAATAGCCCGAGCCGTCGATCAGATAGAGATGGTCGCCCTTCTTGAGGCTCAATGCCGGCGATCCATCAATGGCCGTGTTCGCGTGCGCCGGCCCGGAGCACGAAACGGCGGTCGCAATAGGGGCATTCCACGAAATTCTCGTCCCCCATCTCCAGATAAACCCGCGGATGGCCCAAACCGCCCCCGATCCCGTCGCAGACGACGCGGCTGGAATCGACTTCGATGATTTCGGGCGCTTCGACCGGCATGGCACTCTCTTTTGGTGGATCGGGCGGGATCATAGTCCTTAAGATTTGGGTCGCAAGTAGGTAGCATTGGCCCCGCTGCTGGCGAGGATTTTTGGCATCTGGCCAGGAGCATCGCGCGGAGCGGGCGTATAGCCCGTGAGCACGTGCGACGCCGCCAGAGGACAAAAGGACCGCCAGCATGGTCAGGCTGAATAAAATCTACACAAAAACCGGGGATCGGGGCGAAACCGGCCTCAGCGACGGCAGCCGGGTGGCGAAGACCTCGCGGCGCATCGCTGCTATCGGCGCGGTGGACGAAACCAACAGCGCCATCGGCATAGCCAGGCTGGATGCAGAAGGCGATTTGGACGCCATGCTGGCCCGCATCCAAAACGACCTGTTCGACATGGGGGCCGATCTCAGCCTACCCAAGGATGGCCCGTCCGTGGAGCCGTTGCGCATCGTGGCCCAGCAGGTCGAGCGGTTGGAGCGGGAAATCGATGCCATGAACGCGGATCTGGAGCCGCTCAAATCTTTCGTGCTGCCCGGCGGCACAGCGCTGGCGGCGCATCTGCACCTGGCGCGCGCCATCGCACGGCGGGCCGAGCGCGCCATTGCCGCGCTGGCGGCGGAAGAAGAGGTCAACACTGCCGCTTTGCATTACGCCAACCGGCTGTCCGATCATCTGTTCGTGATGGCGCGCTTTGCCAACAAAGACGGCATGGGCGATGTGCTGTGGGTTCCAGGAAAGAACCGATAGCGAGTAAGGACCAGCGCCGTCTGGGTTGCCGGCGGCAAAACCTCTTCTTTCATCATGGCCGGCCTTGCGCCGGCCCTCCGGCGTCCACATGATTTCCTTGGACGGGCGGGTCTTTCATTGCGGGCCGCGCTTCGCGCGACCCTGATGGCCCGCCCATGGAGAATTGAATGAGATGTGGGCTCAAAGAGCGCCACAGCTACTCCATCCCGGTGCGTCTTCCAAAGATGAATGCGATCAGGACCCCAAAAACACCGATAGGGCCCCAGGCGGGCATAGCCAGCGCGGAATAAATCGTCTGCGCCAGGAACGGGATCTTGTGCTGCACCCAATCCTTGAAGGCCGCCAGCGAATGCGCGTCGATCAGCGACCAGACCAGGTTGAGCGAACGCACGGTGATCTCGCCGCCCTTCTCCAACGACGTAAGCGCGTCAGCGCCAAGAAGCAGCAGCGCCGCGCTTATCATCATCAGAGCGATCAGCCGCATCACAACAGACAAAACGCACCTTCCAAGAAGAAACAAAACCTAGCCCGGACAACGCCTTAGACGCAAAGAAAAACGCCCGCCAATGACAGATTGGCGGGCGCTTGATTTGGCTGCCTCAGGGCTGACTCAGACTTGCGGCGCTTCCGCCTTGGCCTCTGCCGGCTTCCTGGAAATATCTTCGCCGGTCGCCTGATCCACCTGCTTCATCGACAAGCGCACCTTGCCGCGATCGTCGAAGCCCAGAAGCTTCACTTTCACGGCCTGACCTTCCTTGACCACGTCCGACGGCTTGGCGACGCGCTGCTGCGCCAATTCGCTGACATGAACCAGGCCGTCCTTGGGACCGAAGAAATTCACAAAGGCGCCGAAATCCATCACCTTGACGATCTTGCCGTCATAGATTTCGCCCACTTCCGGTTCGGCGGTGAGCGAGCGGATCCATTTCAGCGCCGCCTTGATCGATTCGCCATCGGCGGAAGCGATCTTCACCGTGCCGTCATCCTCGATATTGATCTTGGCGCCGGTCTTTTCCACGATCTCGCGGATCACCTTGCCGCCGGTGCCGATCACATCGCGGATCTTGTCGGTGGGAATCTTGATCTGCTCGATGCGCGGCGCATGCTCGCCCAATTCGGCACGGGCGCCATGGATAGCTTTGTTCATCTCGCCCAAGATGTGCATACGCCCACCCTTGGCCTGGTCCAGCGCCACGCGCATGATCTCTTCGGTGATGCCGGCGATCTTGATGTCCATCTGCAAGGACGTGACGCCGTCTTCGGTGCCCGCCACCTTGAAGTCCATGTCGCCCAGATGATCTTCGTCACCCAGAATGTCGGACAGGACGACATAGCGGTCGCCTTCCAGGATCAGGCCCATGGCGATGCCCGCGGTGGGCTTGGCGACGGGAACGCCCGCATCCATCAAGGCCAGGGACGTGCCGCACACCGTCGCCATCGACGAAGAGCCGTTGGATTCGGTGATCTCCGACACCACGCGGATGGTGTAGGGGAAGCTATCCTTGCTGGGCAGCATGGGATGGATGGCGCGCCAGGCCAGCTTGCCATGGCCGATTTCGCGGCGGCCGGGCGAGCCCATGCGGCCGGTCTCGCCCACGCTGTAGGGCGGGAAGTTGTAGTGGAGCATGAAAGTCTGCTTGCTGGTGCCTTCCAGACTGTCCACGAACTGCTCGTCTTCCGCCGTGCCCAGGGTGGCGATCACAAGCGCCTGGGTTTCGCCGCGGGTGAAGAGCGCCGAACCATGGGTGCGGGGAAGCACGCCCACTTCCGCCACGATGGGACGCACAGTGGTGAGATCGCGGCCATCGACGCGCTTCTTGGTGTCGAGCACCGCGGAGCGCATCACATGGGCTTCCACGTCATGCATCAGGTTGGAGAAAGTGTTGGCGGCAACCTTGCCGTCGCCTTCGCCGACGTAATTCGCGACCAGACCCTTGCGCTCGGCCGAGATGGCGTCGCGGCGCTGATGCTTGTCGGCGATCTGGAACGCCTTGGCGAGGCCGGGCGTGGCCGCGACCTTGAGGCGCTCGCGCACTGCCACATGCGCATCTTCCGGCACGGGGCGCGGATCCTTGGCGGCTTTTTCCGCCAGACGGATGATGGCTTCGATGGCGGTCTGCATCTGCTTGTGGCCGAACACCACCGCACCCAACATCACGGCTTCCGACAATTCCTGGGCTTCGGATTCCACCATCATCACGGCGTCATGCGTGCCGGCGACAACGAGATCGAGCTTGGAATTGGCCATGTCCTCGATCAGGGGATTGAGGCGATATTCGCCGTCGATATAGCCGACGCGCGCCGCCCCGATCGGACCCATGAAGGGCACGCCGGAAATGGTGAGCGCGGCGGATGCCGCCACCAAGCCCACGATATCGGGATCATTTTCCAGATCGTGGGAGAGGACCTGCACCACCACCTGGGTTTCGTTGCGATAGCCGTCCGCGAACAGCGGACGGATGGGACGGTCGATCAGGCGCGAGATCAGCGTCTCGCGCTCGGTGGGCGCGCGCTCGCGCTTGAAATAGCCGCCCGGAATTTTGCCCGCGGCGTAATAGCGTTCCTGGTAGTTCACGGTCAGCGGGAAGAAATCCACGCCTTCCTTCGGATTGGCCGCGCCCACGACGGTCGCCAGCACCATGGTCTCGCCATAGGTGGCGATGACGGCGCCGTCGGCCTGACGGGCGACTCTACCGGTCTCAAGGGTCAGCGTGCGGCCGCCCCATTCGAAGCTTTCTTTTTGTACGTTGAACATTTGGATTTTCTTTCGTCTCGCGCGCGCACCGGATTGTGCGCGAGCCTTCACATCAGCTCCCCATGGAGCCTGCTTTACGGAAGCTCATCCCCCATAAAGCAAAAGCACGGCCGCGCTCTTTCTTTCGCGCAGCCGTGCCAACTCGGTTGGGTGCGACCTCAGCGGCGCAGACCCAGGCGCGCTATCAGCGCTTCATAGCGCTTGACGTCCTTCGCTTTCACATAATCAAGCAACCCACGACGCTCCGACACCATCTTGATCATGCCGCGGCGGGAATGATTGTCCTTGGTGTGGGCCTTGAAGTGCTCGGTCAGGTTGGAGATGCGCTCGGACAGAATGGCGACCTGGACTTCCGGCGAGCCGGTGTCACCCTTGGTGGTGGCATATTCGGCGATCAATTCTTTTTTGCGTTCAGGCGTAATCATCGGTCATCGGTCCTTAGAGTTGGAAAACGCGGAAGGGACGAAGTTCGCCATCGGCGATTTCGGCCAAAGCCACGGGCGCGTCCGTCTCATCCTTGAGGAAGACGGTCTGCCCCTGAAGCCCGTCGTCACCGGCAAAGCCTTCTTTCATGCGGGCGAACAAATTCGCGCGGATGAGGATGGGATTGCCGCTTCGGATGCGGACCGTATCGCTGCCCGTCACGGCCAGCGCCGGGATGCCGTCCAGCGCGGTCGAAAGGGACTTCAGATACGCAAAAGCGGCGGGACTATGCATAAAAGGGGTCAGGGTTTCCAGCCTGACCGCGTCTTTTTCCTGGAAGGCGCCGATGCGGGTCCGCCGAAGCGCCGAAACATAGCCCAAAGTGCCCAGCGCCAGGGCGATATCGCGGACCCAGGACCGGACGTAAGTCCCTTTACCACAAAGGATTTCGAACTCGGCTGAGTCCCGTTCGACCCCGACAATTCGGGCCTCATGGACCTGGACCTGGCGGGGTTCCAAGGCGACCTCTTCCCCTCCCCGGGCCAGGTCATAGGCTCGTTCCCCTTGGACCTTGATGGCGGAATAAGCGGGCGGGGTCTGGTTCAGGGTGCCCGTGAAGCGGGGCAGGATGGCCTCGATCGCCTCCTGGCTGGGGCGGCCTTCGGAGGTACTGGTGACTTTGCCCTCGGCATCGTCGGTGTCGCGGCTTTCGCCCCAAGTCGCCGTGAAGCGATAGATTTTCGCCGCATCTTGAACGTAAGGAACGGTCTTGGTCGCCTCGCCCAGTGCGATGGCGAGGATGCCGGTCGCGAGCGGATCGAGGGTGCCGGCATGACCGGCCTTCTGGGCATTGAAGATGCGGCGCACTTGCGCCACCACCTGCGTGGAGGTGATGCCGCTCGGCTTATCCAGGATCACCCACCCGTGAACTGGATCGCCCTTCTTTTTACGGCTCATCAGATTCGTCGTGCTCGTCGGAGTGCGCCAAATCCCGCTGAACCTCAGGCGACTTGAGAAGATTTTCGATCTTCTCAGCTTCGGCGAAGGACTGGTCTTCGACAAAGCGCAGATCGGGTGTGAATTTGATCGAGATCATGTGACCCATCTGCCCGCGCAGAAAGCCCTTGTGCCGGTTGAGCGCCGCGATCACGCGATCCGCATTCTCGCCGCCAAGCGGCGCGCAATAGACCGTGGCATAGCGCATGTCGGGCGAAGGTTTTACTTGGGTGATGGTCACCGACACGCCGTCCAGATCGGTGTCGCGGATGTCGGACCGACTCAGAATCTCGGCCAGGGCATGGCGCAGCATCTCGCCCACGCGAAGCTGGCGCTGCGACGGACCCAACTCGCGCCTGGTATGACGGGATGGCACACGGTTGCCGCCACGCGGCATGCGGTTTCTGGACATTCTGAGACCTAAGCCCTCATGCTTCGACAAGCTCTGCATGAGGGAAAAATAATCCTCCCCCTGTCGAAGGGTGAGGATAAAAAATTAAAGAGCGCGCTGGATGGTTTCGACCTCGAAACACTCGATGACGTCGCCCTTCTGCATGTCCTGGTAATTGGCGAACGCCATGCCGCATTCTTGACCGACCTGAACTTCGCGCACTTCATCCTTGAAGCGCTTCAAGGTCGAAAGCTCGCCTTCGTGAATCACGACATTGTCGCGGATCAGGCGGACCTTGGCGCCGCGGCGGACCACGCCCTCGGTGACACGGCAACCGGCAACCTTGCCGACCTTGCTGATGGCAAAGACTTCCAGGATTTCCGCATTGCCCAGGAATTTCTCGCGCGTCTCCGGCGCCAGCATGCCTGACAGCGCCGCTTTAATATCGTCCACCACATTATAGATGATGCTGTAATAGCGGATCTCGACGCCATCGCGCTTGGCGCGATCACGCGCCTGATTGTTGGCCCGGACATTGAAGCCGATCACGCCCGCGCCAGAGGCTTGGGCCAAGATCACGTCGCTTTCGGTGATGCCACCAACGCCGGCCTGCAATATTTGTACAGCCACTTCGTCGGTGCCAAGCTTCGCGAGCGCGCCTTGAATCGCTTCCACCGAACCTTGGACGTCGGACTTCAACACCAGTGGCAGCAGCTTCTTTTCACCGGTCTCGCGGGTCTTGAGCAACTGATCCAAGGTCTGGCGCGAATTGCTGGCCTGGCGCGCTTCGCGGCGCTTCCTGCCACGATATTCCGCCACTTCGCGGGCGCGCGCTTCGGATTCCACCACCACCATTTCGTCGCCGGCTTCCGGCGCCGCCGAAAGGCCCAGCACTTCCACAGGCGAGGAGGGACCGGCGGATTTCACGGTCTCGCCGCGATCATTCTGCAGCAGGCGCACGCGGCCCCATTCGGAGCCGGCCACCACGATATCGCCCACCTTGAGCGTGCCACGCTGCACCAGAACGGTGGCGACAGGACCGCGCCCCTTGTCCAGCTTGGCCTCGATCACCGCGCCTTCGGCGCTGCGATCCGGATTGGCCTTGAGGTCGAGAATCTCCGCCTGCAACAGGATGGCTTCTTCGAGCTTGTCCAGATTGGTGCCTTTGGTGGCGGAGACTTCGACAGCCTGGGTTTCGCCGCCCATGTCTTCGACCTGGACTTCATGTTGAAGCAGCTCGGTCTTGACGCGCGTGGGATTGGCGTCGCCCTTGTCGATCTTGTTGACCGCCACGATCATGGGCACACCCGCCGCCTTGGCATGGGCGATGGCTTCCACGGTCTGGGGCATCACGCCGTCATCGGCTGCCACCACCAAAATGACCAGATCGGTGACCTTGGCGCCGCGCGCGCGCATCTGAGTGAAGGCGGCATGGCCGGGCGTGTCGAGGAAGGTGATTTTCTGGCCCGACTTCGACTGCACCTGATAGGCGCCGATATGCTGGGTGATGCCGCCGGCCTCGCCCGCCGCGACATCGGTCTTGCGAAGCGCATCGAGCAGCGAGGTCTTGCCGTGATCGACATGACCCATGACGGTGACGACCGGCGGACGCGACACCAGCGTGCCTTCCGCATCGGCTGTCCCGGTCAGGCCTTCCAGCACGTCGCTTTCCGCGACGCGCTTGACCACATGGCCATATTCCGCGGCCACGAGTTCGGCGGTGTCGGCGTCGATCACATCGTTCGGCGTCGCCATCATGCCGTTCTTCATCAGGACCTTGATCACATCCACGGCGCGGCGCGCCATACGGTTGGCGAGATCGGAAACGGAGATGGTTTCGGGGATCACGATGTCGCGCGGACCGGCAGGGCCGGCCTGCTGCACCTGATGGCCTTTGTTGACGCGCTGCAGATGGCGGCGATAGGCGGCGACGGACCGCGTGCGCTCGTCATCGCCTTCCAGCGCCCTTGTCACCGTCAGCTTGCCGCGACGGCGTTCGCCTTCCCCCGGCTTCTTGGGCGCGGGCGCTTTCACCGGGATGATCTTGTTGCCGACCTTTTTGGTCTGCGTCTCTTCTTCTTCCTCGTTTACCGGGCGACGGCGTGCGACTTCGGTCGGTGCCGGCTGCGCTGTCTTAGGTTCGGCGCGGCGGGCGGCTTCAGCCTCGGCATGCTTGCGGGTTTCCGCTTCTTGGGCCTTGCGCGCATCCTCCTCGACCTTGCGGCGTTCGGCGGCGGCGCGCTCCGCCTTCATCTTTTCTTCTTCTACGGCCCGGCGCGCGGCTTCCGCTTCGGCATGGCGGCGCGCCTCGGCGTCGGAGACGCGGGCGTCCGCGATGGCCGCGGCGCGGCGGGCTTTCTCTTCTTCCGAAAGCTGACGCAGCACCACGCCGCGCGCGGCCGCCTTTTCCACGGGTTTGGCGGCTTCCGCCTGAGCGGCAGGCTTTTCCGGCTGGGCCGTCTTGGCGGCCGGCTTGGCGGCAGTAGCGCCCGGCGCGCCCAAGGTGCGCTTCTTCTCGACCACCACGGCCTTGGTGCGGCCATGGCTGAAGCTTTGCTTGACGGTGGATGTCTCCGTCTTCTTCAGCGACAGCGTTTTGGGGCGCTTGGTCTCGTCGGTATCGGTCATGAATCTCTTTCGTTTCCTGCCGGGCGAAAGCCTTTCAGGCGCTCCGCATCAAAGGTCAGACGTTCCGCCAGACCGCCCGGTTGGACGGCGGCATGTATCACATTCTCGCGCCCCAGCGCCAAGCCCAATTCGGAACTTGTCAGACACTCAACGACGACGCAGTTCAGCTCCAGCCGGTGGGCGGCGGCGTACAGCTTGCGCTTGCCGTCCCTGGAGCCATCCTGCGCCTCGATCAGCACCTTGGGCGGCTTGGCGCTTTCCAGGCCACGCA
>DATNGI010000023.1:0-40531 GCA_035605955.1 Rhizomicrobium sp. | reverse complement strand
GCCCGGCGCGGTGAAGCGCGCGACGCGGGCCTGGAATTCCTGGCTTTGTTCCTGAGAGATGAGGTCTTTGTGGCCGCGGCGGAGCGCCTCGACGCCGGCACGGTAAAGCGCGATGGCGCTGGCCAGATCGTCGCGAGCGGTGACATGGGTGAGGAACCACAGGCCCAGGCGACGCAAGATCTCCGCGATTTCGGTATAAAGCCTAATCTGCATCTGCGCTTCGACCTTGCCGTCCAGGGCGTCGATCCGGCTCTTGAGCGCCTCCAATCCGAAGGCGCCTTCGGCCACGGCAAAGACGCGCGCCACTTCCGCGCCGCTGGCGCCCGACATTTCCTTCATGCGGGCGACAAACACCGGGCCTGCCAGGTTGACGATGCGGTTGGCGATGCTAGTGGAAATGATCTCGCGCTTCAGGCGGTGTTGTGGCAGCTCCGCCGCGAAATCCGCCATCGCCCGCTTGGGGAAATAAGACACCAGCGTGACGGTGAAGGCCTTGTCGTCGGGCAGGGTGCTGTTGAGAATCTCCGCATCTAGATCGAGCTTGGCATAGGCCATCAGCACCGCCAGTTCCGGGCGGGTGAAGCCTTTCTTGTCATTTTCCAGCTTCTGGATGTCGGCGTCATTGGGCAGGAATTCCACGGCGCGGTCGAGCTTGCCCTTGGCTTCCAGCACACGGATGAAGCGCGCGCCTGCGTCGATGTCGCGAGTCGCGGCGGCTTCGGCCACCGAAAGCGCCAATGTCTGGTCGTAATTATCGGCCAGAACAAGCCCCGCGACCTCGTCGGTCATGTCGGCCAGGAGCGCATCGCGCTTTTGGGAATCGATCTCGCTGCGGCGATAGGGGCCGCTGAGCAGAATCTTCAGATTCACTTCGTGATCCGACGTATCGACACCCGCCGAATTGTCCACCGCATCGGTGTCGATGCGCCCGCCCGCCTTGGCATATTCGATGCGGCCGAGCTGGGTGACGCCGAGATTGGCGCCTTCGCCTACCACCTTGGCGCCGATTTCGCCGCCATTGATGCGCAAGGCGTCATTGGCGCGATCGCCGGCATCCGAGTTGGATTGGCTGGCGGATTTGACGTAGGTGCCGATGCCGCCGAACCACAGAAGGTCCGTCTTTGCTTTCAACAGCGCTTTTATCAGCGCCTGGGGCGAAAGCTTGGCATCGCTGGTTCCGATGAGCGCCTGCACTTCCGGCGTCAAGGCAATCTCTTTCAGCGAGCGGGCGAAGATGCCGCCGCCGGGGCCTAGAAGATCGCGGTTGTAATCATCCCAGCTGGAGCGCGGCAGGTCGAACAGGCGTTGGCGCTCGGCGAACCCCTTCGCCGCGTCGGCATTGGGGTCGAGGAAGATATGGCGGTGATCGAACGCCGCCACCAGCCTGATATGTTTGGACAGCAGCATGCCGTTGCCGAACACGTCGCCCGACATGTCGCCCACGCCGATGACGGTGAAATCCTCCTTCTGGATGTCGCGGCCCATCTCGCGGAAATGACGCTTGACGGCTTCCCAGGCGCCGCGCGCCGTAATGGCCATTTTCTTGTGGTCATAGCCATGGCTGCCGCCGGACGCGAACGCGTCGCCCAGCCAGAAACCGCGGCCTTCGGCGATACCGTTGGCGATGTCGGAGAAAGTGGCCGTGCCCTTGTCGGCGGCGACCACCAGATAGGGATCGTCCTCGTCATGGCGCACCACATCGGGCGGCGGCACCACCGCGCCATCGGCCTTGAGATTGTCGGTCACGTCCAGAAGCGCGTTGATGAACATTTTGTAGGCGGCTACGCCAATGTTCATGAACTGGTCGCGGGTGGGATTGGCCGGCATGGTCTTGGGATAGAAACCGCCCTTGGCGCCCACCGGCACGATCACGGCATTTTTGACTTGCTGCGCTTTGACCAGGCCCAACACTTCGGTGCGGAAATCCTCCCGCCGATCCGACCAGCGCAGGCCGCCGCGCGCCACTTTGCCGAAGCGCAGATGCACGCCTTCCATCTGGGGCGAATAGACGAAGATCTCGCGCCACGGGCGGGGCGCGGGCAGCTCATCGAGCTTTCCGGAATCGAGCTTGACCGCGATGGTGGCCGCGCTTTGCTGATAATAATTGGTGCGCAGAATATTGGCGACCACGTTGCGGAAGCGGCGGATGATGCGGTCGTCATCCAGACTGGGCACGTCGGCCAGCGCGGCCTCTATCGCTTCGACAAGGCGTGTCGCTTCGGCATCGGAATGCGCATTTGGGTCAAGCCGGGCATGAAACAATCCGGTGATCAGCGCGGCGATCTGCGGATTTCGCACCAGGGCCTGTTCCATATAGTCCTGGCTGAAAGGGAAGGCGGCTTGGCGCAAATATTTCGCCGCCAACCTGATGATCATCACGTCGCGCCAGTCGAGGCCGGCGCCGATCACTAGCCGATTGAAGCCATCGCTTTCCGCCCGTCCGCTCAAGACGGCATGGAATACGTCCTCGAGAGGTTTGCGGATCTCGTCCAGGGCTGCGGCGTGGCCGTCGGCCCGCTCCATCAGAAAGTCGAGAATGGCGCCTTCCTCGGTCCAGCCATCGTCGCGCTTGAAATGCAGCGGGAAAGCATCCTCGGCGATCACGCGAAGGCCCAGATTCTCGAATATCGGCAGTGAAACCGATAGGGGCAGCACATCGCCCAGCACATAGAGCTTGAGGCGCAGCGCGCTATGCTCGTCATCGGGCTTGCGATAGGCGCGGGCTTCGACCTTCAGCCCGTCCTGGCGCGATGCCAGCGTCTCCAATATTTCCATGTCGACCGCCGCCTGCTGGGGCGAGAAGACACTGCGATAGCCCGGCGTGAATTGCGCCCCGCGCGCGTTCAGGCGGCGCAATCCGTCCGCACGGCCATAGCGGGCGGAAAGCGCCTCCAGCAGAGCGTCGTCCCAGGTCCGGATGGCGTCGGCGATCTGGCGCTCCAGCACCCGCACATCGGCATGCGGACGCGGGCCCGGATTGCGCCCGATGATGTAATGGATGCGGACCAGATTGCTTTCCTCGATGGCGGGGATCGCGGCCGACAAGCGGCCGTTGAAAGCCTTTGCCAATATGGTGTGGATCTTCCCGCGCAACTCGCCATTTATCGTGTCGCGCGGCGCGAATAGGAGCGCGGAAACGAAACGGTCGAAGCGGTCGAAGCGCAGGAAGAGTTTGATCTTCGGACGACCGCCCAGCCGCAGGATCCCCATAGCGGTCTCGAACAATTCGTCCTCGGAAATTTGGAAGAGTTCGTCGCGCGGGAGGGAATCCAGGATATGCGCCAGCGCCTTGCCGTCATGGCTGGCGGGGGCGAGGCCCGCGCGGGTCATCACCGCCGCGCATTTCTTGCGCAGGAGCGGGATCTCGCGCGGCGAAAGATTATAGACGCCGGAGGTGAACAGGCCGACAAAGCGCCGCTCGCCATTGAAGCGGCCGTCCGCGTCGAAAGTCTTGACGCCGACATAGTCCATATGGGCGCGGCGATGCACTAGGCTGCGAGCGTTGGATTTGGTGACGATCAAAGGCTCCGGCTGATCGAGGTAGGCGCGGACTTCACGGGTGAGGGCGGGGCGCTCCGCGCTTTGGCGGATCACGCGTGCTTCTTCGTCGGAAAGCGCCCCCAATCCGCTTCCCGGCACCGGATCGACGCGGCCATGATCGCCGTCCGGCGCAAGCGCGTAATCGCGCGCGCCCAGAAAAGTGAAATGATTGTCGCCCAGCCAGTCCACGAACGCGAGATCTTCGGTAATATCGGCGCCGCGAGGCGGCTGCGCGGCAAGACCGGCGCGCGCCTCTTTCAAGCGTGCCAGCATCGCTTTCCAGTCGCGCACCGCATCGCGGCCCTGCACAAAGCTGAGGCTGAGATTATCCACCAGCGCGGTTTGCGCGGGCTCGCCCAGGACCGCGTCCAACACCAGGACGATCACGCTGGTGGGCTTACCTGTGATGTCGAGAATGGGATGGAAGGCGGCACGCACGCGCGCGCCTGCCGCGATGACAGCGGCCAATGCGGAATCGAACAGGAACGGGCGATCGTCATTGACCGCGACCATCACACTCTCGGGATCCTGGATATCGTTGCCGGGCAGAAGCGCGATCTGGATATCGCCGGCCTTGTGCTTCTTGGCTTCGCCCCAGGCCTGCCGCGCCAAAGCCGCTAGGCTCGATGCATTGCCGCGCGTGATGTCTTCGCTGGAGGCGCCGCCGAACAGAGCATCGAAGAAGCGCTGTTCCGCATCGTCCTTCAGAAGGGCGCGCGCCTCTTTGAGCAAAGTTTCGGCGGCTTCGTCTTCGGAATGGATCGAGGGATTGATAGTCATGGCGTCTCTCGTGTGCGGGGAAAGGTTAGGGGAACCCGATTATGCTTCTGCGACATTCATCGGGCCGCATGAATTCAGCGCCATCAAGGCGCCCCATTGAGCGCCCTCTGCTCAGCGTAAAGCAAGGCCCGCGGGGAGCTGGGTGCGGCGGCGCAAAAAAACCGCCAGGAACAGGCTGGCCTGCAAAGGGGGGATCAAAATTGCGTCCAGGGACGCATCGGGCCAGGACCGCGCAAAGGCCGCATAAATCGTCCAAGCGCCGGCCGGTGCCGAGAAGGCCAAAAGGCTGCCCATATCCTTGAGCATCAAGGCTATAAGCAAAGTGGGAATTAGCGCGAACAGGATCGCTTGATAGGCAGGAACCTGTGCGGGCACCGCCAAAAAGGCGCCCGCGCCCCAGGCAAGCCCTATATAGAAATGGATCCGCCGCAAATTACGCGCCGCTTCCGAAACCGGGGCGCGATCGAACACAGCCGCCGTGTTGCGGATATAGGAATAAAGAAGGGCTGCGACACCCAGAAGGATCAGCACCGCCCAAGAGAAATTGTGCGCGAAACTCAAGCCGCCGCCCATCAAGAGCAAGCAGGTCCCCATCAACATGAAGACGGACGCGACATGGACGGAGCTTCGCAAGAACAGCGTCAAACGGCTGGCCTCGCTGGTTTCTGTATGCAGACGCGCAAGCTGCTCCAGCGCGGCCATGGGAAGGACTGGCAGCGGCTGGGACCGATAATCGGCGTTGCTGTCTTTGGTGCGTGCCACGCTTCCCCACAAGCGTTGAAAAGCCAGCTACAGGCTCGACGGACCCGGTTAACAAGACCTTAACATCGGGTGATATATGATTCGATCTATCGGTTCTATGACAGTCCGTCAGCTTACCATTTTCGATCTGGAGTTCACCGCCTGGGAAGGCTCGCTGGCGAGCCACTGGCTCGCGCCAGGCGAGTTCAAGGAAGTGGTGCAGATCGGCGCCGTGCGTTTCCACGGCCAGGGCGGCGTGCTTCAGGAAAGTTTCGACTGTCTTGTTCGTCCGCGCGTCAATCCTCACCTTTCGGATTATTTCACCGCCCTTACGGGCATAAGCAACGATCGCGTGGCAAAGGAGGGCGTGGATTTTGAAAGCGCCTATCGGCGCTTTCTGGCCTTTGCCGGGGATAGCCTCATCGCCGCCTTTGGGCGTGACGATTGGGTGCTGGAAGAAAATGCCCGTCTGTGCGGATTGAAAGACACTGCGCCCCTGCCACGCTTTTTGAATTTGCGCGACTGGTTCGATGCGCAGGGCTTCGATACCAACCGGCTTCATTCCTGCGATATCGGTCCGCTTCTGGGCGTGCCGTTCGAGGGGCGTAAACACGATGCTCTATGCGACGCCCGCTCCATAGCAGAAGGGATGAGAGTGCTGATAAATCGGGGAGCTAAACTCCCGTGAAACCCGCACCGGCTTTCTTCCCCCGCTAGCGGAGCGACAGCGGGGGAAGATGTCTCTGAGCGCTTGCGCGAAAGAGACAGATGGGGCAACTAACCAGGTTCCGGCACCGCAAGAATTTTCCCCAAAGCCAATGTGATGGCGCGGGACGAGGCGCGGCCGCTGGCACCGGCGCTGGGCACGAAACTCACCAGCAAGGTGCGACCGGATATGGCGATGGTGGGCTTGTCGCCTTCCACGATGCGCACGGCATCGAAGCGCTTTGTGAAGGCCGTGCGCCCCGCCGGCGTTGCGATCAGCCGCTCGATCCCCAGCGCGCTGTTGACTAGCGCGTCGAAGGCATAGGCTCTGACATCGTCGCTGTCCTTCAGGATGGCGGCGTCGGCGGAAAAATGCAGCTTCAGCTTCTGAGCGTAGGAAAGATGGCTTTCCTCGTCATTGAACGCGGCGGTGAGATTGGCGGCGCTGACCGCGAACCGGGGCGGCGCCAGCGCGTCGCCGGTGCGGGTGGCGGGGACGCCGCCAGGTGCGTCCTGGGTATAAAGTGTGACGCCGCCCCAGACCGATATCTTCAGCGCCAGCGCGCCGGTATCGTAGCGCAGTTCACGCCCGCCTAGCGCCACCCGGTCGCTGGCGAGGACGAAATTCTCCGGACTGTCGTCGAACCGCAGCAGATATTTGTCGCCGCCATACGGGAGGATGGTGAAGTTGATGTCCTCGGCGGCGGTATAGTCGCCCACCGCCACGTCGCTGACCCGCTCGGCCGAAAGGCGCGCGGCCATGGGATCGGAAGGCTCCTGCGCCATCGCGCCGTTGGCGCCCCAAAGCGCCAGACCAAAATGCGTCAGGCCGAGAAGAATCGAAATCGCGCGCGCGTTCATCGTTCTTGTGCTTCGCCCCACTGCGCGGCCGCGCAGCCCTCGTCCACATCAGGCCACGGGAATTGGGCGATTTTAAGCCTCAAAACGCCAAGAACCCGCCAAACCCGCTATCTTTTGGCAGGGATTTTGACTAAATCCGGCGCAGCCGAAGCAAATCAAAAGGCGCCCCCCGTGACGACTCATCCCGACAGTTTCAAATGCCGCCGCACCCTGAAAGTGGGAAGCAAAAGTTATGTCTATTTCAGCCTGCCGGAGGCTGAGAAGCGCGGCCTTAAGGGGGCCTCCAAGCTGCCCTTCTCGATGAAGGTGCTTTTGGAGAATTTGCTGCGTTACGAAGACGGCCACACCGTCACCAAGGAAGACATCCAGGCGGTTGTGGGCTGGCTCAAGACCAAGACCTCGGATCGCGAGATCGCCTTTCGCCCGGCGCGCGTGCTGATGCAGGACCTGACGGGCGTGCCCGCTGTGGTCGATCTCGCCGCCATGCGCGATGCGATGAAGAAGCTGGGCGGCAATCCCGAGAAGATCAATCCGCTGGCCGAAGTCGATCTCGTCATCGACCATAGCGTGATGGTGGACAATTTCGGGGCTAAGGATTCCTTCAAGAAGAACGTCGAGATCGAATATCAGCGCAATGCCGAGCGCTATCAATTTCTGCGTTGGGGCCAACAGGCTTTCGCCAATTTCCGTGTGGTGCCGCCGGGCACCGGCATCTGCCATCAGGTCAATCTGGAATATCTGGCCGAGACGGTCTGGACGCGCAAAGCCAAGGACGGAAAGAAAGCCGTCGAAATGGCCTTCCCTGACACGGTGGTGGGCACCGATAGCCACACCACCATGATCAATGGCCTGGCGGTTCTGGGCTGGGGCGTTGGCGGCATCGAGGCGGAAGCGGCCATGCTGGGCCAACCCATCTCGATGCTGATCCCTGAGATTGTCGGCTTCAGGCTGACCGGCAAACTGCGCGAAGGCGTCACCGCCACAGATCTGGTGCTGACCGTCACTCAGATGCTGCGCAAGAAGGGCGTGGTAGGCAAGTTCGTGGAATATTACGGCCCGGGCCTGGACGAGTTATCGCTGGAAGACCGCGCCACGATCGCCAACATGGCGCCGGAATATGGCGCCACCTGCGGCTTCTTCCCAGTGGATGGCGAGACCGTTCGCTTCCTGAAGAACACGGCGCGCAAGGCGCCGCGTGTGGCGCTGGTGGAGAAATACGCCAAGGCGCAAGGTCTCTACCGCACCAAGAAGAGCCCTGATCCGGTCTTCACCGACACGCTGTCGCTGGACATGAACACGGTGGAGCCCTCCATGGCCGGTCCGATGCGGCCGCAGGATCGCGTGCCGTTGTCGGGCATTGCCGGCAATTTCGCGGAAAATCTGATCAATACGTTCAAGAAAGAAGACAGCGCCAACAAGCGCGCCAGGCTGGAAGGCTCGGAAGCCTCCATCGGTCATGGCGATGTGGTCATCGCCGCTATCACCTCTTGCACCAACACCTCCAATCCGTCGGTGATGGTGGGCGCGGGCCTTGTGGCGCAGAAGGCGATCAAACGCGGCCTGAAAACCCGGCCCTGGGTGAAGACCTCGCTCGCCCCGGGCTCGCAGGTGGTCACCGATTATCTCAAGAAGGCCGGCCTCGATAAGGCGCTCGACAAACTGGGCTTCACCTTGGCCGGTTATGGCTGCACCACCTGCATCGGCAATTCCGGCCCGCTTCCCGATCCCGTCACCAAAGCGATCACCGAAAGTGACCTGGTCGCCGCCGCGGTGATTTCCGGCAACCGTAATTTCGAAGGCCGCGTGCATCCTCTGGTACGCGCCAATTACCTGGCATCGCCCATGCTGGTGGTCGCCTACGCGCTGGCCGGCTCGATCAATATGGATCTCACCAAGGAGCCCGTTGGTTATGACAAGAACAATGAGCCGGTCTACCTGAAAGAGATCTGGCCCAGCCCCAAGGAAATCGCCGCCACCATCCGCAAGGCGGTCAAGGCTTCCAACTTCAAGAAGCGCTATGGCGATGTCTTCAAGGGCGACGCCAATTGGCGCAAGGTCAAGCTGGTCAAGGGCCAGACCTATCAGTGGGACATGGGTTCGACCTATGTGCAGAATCCGCCCTATTTCGACGGCATGAAGATCGAGCCTGCGCCGGTGAAAGAGGTGAAGGGCGCGCGCGTGTTGGCGCTGTTCGGCGATTCCATCACCACCGATCACATCTCGCCCGCAGGCAACATCAAGGCCACCGCGCCTGCCGGGGTCTATCTGCAAGAGCGTCAAGTCGCCCAGAAGGATTTCAATTCCTATGGCTCGCGCCGCGGCAATCACGAAGTGATGGAGCGCGGCACCTTCGCCAATATCCGCATCCGCAACGAGATGATGGGCGGCAAGGAAGGCGGCAACACGGTCTATTATCGAGACGTCAATGGCGACGGTCAGCAAATGTCCATCTTCGACGCGGCGCAGGCTTACAAGAAGGACGGCCTGGATACGGTCGTGGTGGGCGGCAAGGAATATGGCACCGGCTCTTCCCGCGACTGGGCAGCGAAAGGGCCGAAGCTGCTGGGCGTGCGCGCCGTGATCACCGAAAGCTTCGAGCGCATCCATCGCTCCAATCTGATCGGTATGGGCGTCGCGCCCTTCTGTTTCGAGGCGGGCAAGACACGCAAGGATTACGGCTTCACCGGCCGCGAAGTGATCGACATTCCGGGCCTCTCCGGCAACATCAAGCCTCGCATGAAGGTGGAAGCCACCATCCATCGCCCCGACGGCAGCACGCAGGAATTGCCGCTGGTGCTGATGATCCTGACCGCCGACGAAGTCGCCTATTTCAAGAACGGCGGAATTCTGCCGTATGTGCTGCGGAACCTCGTCGCCGCTTAAATAGCGGATTCAAAAAAGCCATGTGGTGTGCATACTCGCAGCCCACATGGTCTTTTTGTTTGATTCGCTTTGTGCCGCCATTCTGTTCGTCGCTGCCATCCTGTCCTGGTGGATGGCAGAGAAAACTGCTCCCACCGCACGGATCCATCTGCGTTTCGCGGCCCTGATGCTGGCGGCGCTGTCCATCGCGCGGGTGATGCCGAGCGCCGATCTCACCTATGCGGTGGCGCTTGTGGCGCCCAACCTCGCGGTGGGCGCTTCGTTCCTGGCGCTGTCATTTCCGCGCCGTGCCTCGCTCTGGCTTTCCTGCCTGATCTTGATTGCGGCGCTGGCGGCGGGCTTGATCGCGGCGCTTCAAAGGGCGCCGGTTCTGGCGCCGGCTTACCAAGCGGGCGCCGCACTCGCGATGTTCGGATGGGCATTGTCGCGGTTCGACGAGAGGCCGTATCCGGCGATGCTGGCCGGTCTGGCGGCGACATCGCTTCTTTTCGGCGCGATGACGATCATGGACCGATCGCTCGGTCAGGCGATGTTGTTCTTGGCCGCTTTTATTCTGCTGACGACGCGCGCGTCACAGACGGCGATCGAAGAGGCGCGCGCGCCTGGGCGATTGCTGATAGGCGGCAAGCGCGCCTGAGAAGGGCCTGGCAGGATCGGGCATGGCCTGGCCGAGAAGCTGTGCGACAAAGCCCGCGTCAAGACGCGGCGCCAACGCGCTGTTCCGGAATGGCACATCCGTCTCTGCACCGCGGCGGGACAGGTTCTGGGAACGACAGGCATTGCGTGAATCGTTGCAGTTGGGATCGGACTCACCCCCGCTTCCACGTAACCCAATGATCGAAATACCGTTTTCCGAAGAATTGGCTTTCCCGCGCGCTTTGCGACGGGTCTCGATGATCAGTCTATGTCCAACGCCGGCAGGGCTCATGGACTAGGAGGAAGGCAAGTTTCGCACCGCCGCCTGACAGCCTGCCGTTACCCCTTCTTAAGCCGTGCTGACGATACTTGCAGGTCGGGGAAAGGCCGGAGAAACCGGTCAGGACGGTGGTTTTGCTCCAGCAATCGCTTCAGAGAGGAACCGAGGCCCGCGCAGCGATCGGTGCGGCGCACGACAATGCGCGCATGCGGCTGGCGTCGCAGGCGGCGCGTGTGGTGGTGCTCGATTGGGTGATCGCGGAGGAGCGCATCCATTGGGATGGCGCCACCGATATTCTTCCCTTCCCGCTCAATGGCGGCAGTCCCCAGGCGCTGTTGGAAGCCGTGACGCGCATGGGACGTGATGCGCTGGCGGGCTTGCTGGAAAGCAATTCGCCCTATTCCTCGCAATTCGAACTCAATCTCGAAATGGCCTCAGCGCTTGGCGCGGTGGGTTTCACGTTTGCCGGCACCCGCGTGCCCGACACGGAAGGCCGCACCGAAAGGCTGATCGGTCTTTTGCGCGAAAGCACCGAAAAACAACGCGAGATGCAGCGGCTGAATTATCTCGCCACCCGCGACGAACTGACCGGGCATCTCAACCGCAATGCGCTGCGCACGGAATTGCAGCTTGCCATTACCCGCGCCAAGGACGAGAACCGGCATTGCGCCTTCCTGGTGGCCTCGATCGACCGGCTGGCGATGATCAATGACGGCTATGGCTTCGACGCCGGCGATGAAGTGATCGTGGGCGTGGGCGAGCGGCTGGCGAAATCGCTACGCGTCAGCGACATCATTGGCCGCACTGCCGGCAACAAATTCGGCGTGCTGCTGAGAAACTGCAAGGAAAGTGAAATCGCCGTGGTCGCCGCCCGGTTGAAGCGCGCGGTGCGCGATCATGCGATCGAGACGCGCGCGGGCACGGTCGCCGCCACCACCTCGGTCGGCGCGGTGTGGCTGCCGCTGGCCGCCGCCAACAGCCAGGAAGCCATGCTGCGCGCCGAGCAGGCGCTGGAGCGTGCCCGTATCAATGGCCGCGACGGCTTTGCTGTTTACGCGGAATCGCCCCAGCGCGACACGGCGCGCCTGCGCCAGATGAGCATCGCCGACGAGGTCACAGAGGCCTTGAAGGACAATCGCATTCGGCTCGCCTATCAGCCCATCATCGACGCCAAGAGCCGGAAGCCCGTCCATTATGAATGCCTGCTGCGTCTGATCCGCCCGGACGGCCAGGAAGCCACCGCCGGCTATTTCGTGCCCGCCGCCGAGCAGATGGGCATCGTGCATCTGATTGACCGTCTCGCGCTGGAAACCGCGATCAAGGATCTCAGGCGGCATGACGAGCTTGTGCTGGGGGTCAATGTCTCCGGCACCGCCGCGCTCGATACGCCCTGGCTGCAGAGCTTTGTCGACCATGTCCGTGACAATCGCAGCGTGGCGAACCGGCTGGTGGTGGAGTTGACGGAAACCGCCTCGCTCCACCAATTCGAAGAGAATGCCCGCTTTGTTTCGCAATTGCGCGAATTGGGCGTCAGAGTAGCAATCGACGATTTCGGCGCGGGTTATACCTCGTTCCGCAATCTGCAGATGATGCATGTCGATGTGGTCAAGATCGACGGTTCCTATATCAAGAACCTATCCGCCAGCCCAGAAAATCAGATGTTTGTGCGCACGCTCACGGGGCTCGCCAAGAATTTCGACATGCGTGTGGTGGCGGAATGGGTCGGCTCCGATGAGGACGCCGCCTTGCTGGAAAGCTTCGGCGTGGATTATTTCCAGGGCTTCCATTTCGGCCAGCCCACACTCGAACCGGAGTGGATGGCGCGCTGACTTTTTTTACCCCCTCCGCCCTGCGCAGCTTACTTTTGCGCATCGGCTCACGCCGCTGCGCAATAAGCGCTGCTACGGGCATCTCCCCCATCAGCGTGCTTCGCACGCATGGGGGAGACCGGCCTCCGTAGGCTTCGACAAGCGTTAGAGAGTCTTGGTCTCGGCTGTTCGGGCGATCTGGCCATCGCCCTCAATCCCCCGCATGGCAAAGCCGTTGGCTGGGGAGTTCGATAGCGACAGCGTATCGAACGTCCGCTAGTGGGCTTGCCCGCGCGCAGGCGTGAGCCGAAGCGCCAAGCAAAGCTGGCGCACAGATGGGGTCATGCTTTAGGCATCAAAAGCGTGGCTTTAAAGCCTTTGCCGGTGCCGCTTTCAATCTCAAGCTTTCCCTTGTGCAGATCCGCGAACGCATTCACCAGGGTCAGGCCCAGACCCGCGCCGTTGGCGTGATCCTGTGCCCGGCCCGCATGCTCGAACGGCTCTAGGATGCGCGCCAAATCCTGCTCGGCGACGCCGGGACCGTTGTCGGCGACCGTGATGGCGAATTGATCGCCCTTGGGCGCCACGGAAAGCCAGACTTGACCGCCTTCCGGCGTGAAGGTGAGCGCATTGTCGACCAGGGCATTGATCATGGCGCCGAACACATTTTCGTCCGCATCGATCACCGCGCCGCGCGGGCAATTTTCGGCATCGATGTCGATATGTTTGGCCTGGGCGCGGGTGGAGAAGCCTTCCCGCGCCTGCCACAGCACGCTGCCGGCATCGACACGCACCTTGCGCAAATCATAACGTCCCGCCGAGACCTTGGTGAGATCCATGATCTGGTTGACCATCTTGAGCAGATTGGCGCCGCCCTGGTGGATCAGGCCGGCATATTCGCGGACCTGGGCAGCGGTGAGCGTGTCGGACAAGGCGTTAATCAGGTCGGAAAAGCCCAGAATGGCGTTCAACGGCGTCTTGAGCTCATGGCTCATGGTGCGCAGAAGCATGGTCTTGGCGCTGTCCGCTTGCTGGGTGGCGAAGTCGAGCCGTCTTGTGACGTCGGCCAGATAGCCGGTCTGGCGGCGGGCCTCGTCGCGGCTGCTCTCTAGCGCCGATTGCGCTTGGACCAGCGCGGTCTCGGCACGGGTCTTCTCGGTGATATCGGTGAAGACCACGGCGCGGCCGCCATCCGGGGTCGCATGGTCGCGCACCAGATAGGCGGTGCCGCGCACGGTCTGCAACGTGTCGGCCGACGTGGCTGCGCGGTGGCCGCGCAGGCGGCGTTGAATCCAGTCCTGCGGCGTCACGTCCAGCGCCAGGCGACCACTGTTGGCTACTTCGGTGATGATTTTCTCGAACGTGCAGCCGCGCAACTCATCTAGGGAGAAGCCAGCAAGCTGGGCATATTGCTGATTGCCTGTCAGGAAACGGTCCTGGGCGTCGAAGAAGGCGAAAGCGTCGGCGGACAATTTTATGGCTTCGTGAAGGCGGCTCATCTGGTGGCGGGCGGATGTGACGTCGGCCCAGAGCAGAATGGAATTTCCGTTGGGCGCGCGCCGCGCTTTGATCTCGATGATGCGCCCGTCGGCCAGGGGAATATCGCGCGGTTCCCAAGCACGCGGCCCAAGTTGGCTCAAGCGCGTGGCGATGAAGGCTTCGGTTCCACCCGCCAGCGCCGAGGGCGCGATTTCCGGCAATTCCAGCGCGATCAGTTCTTCATAGAATTTTCCGGTGAGGCTTTGCACCGGCGGCAATTTGCGGAAAATGTGATTGAGATGGGCGCTGGCGAAGACCAGCCTAGCGTCGTCGTCGAAAATCGTCACGGCGACACGCAGACAATGCAGGGTCTCGAGCAAGGTCGCGGCGCCCTGCTCGACGGCGTTCTCGCCCCACTCCTCCGCCGCCACGCCCTGCACGCAACCCCCATTTGGTGTGGCGATTTTGGCCTAGCGGCAGTTGCAGAATGGTTAGAAGGGCCGGTTTTGAAGGAAAATTGCGCGCTTGTGCTGGGTCGGCGTGCGCCATCGCCAGGCGACAGGAAGGGGCGAATCACGCCACTTTCCTAACGGCCGGTTAACCGTAGCGCAGGGAATGCTTTCCAAATTGCGAACGAAATTTCCGCCGATTCAAGATTCGTTAAATCTTGGACGGCGAAACTGGCGAGGAAATATGGTGAATGGCTCGTAAAGCGTGATCGGTTTCGTCAAGCCTGCCTGCCTTTCCGATGCACGGCGCCTTTTTGCGCTGGTGCAAGGTGGCAAGGCGCTGGTTGGCGCGATCCTGGGCGTGGGGTTTGTGCTGGTCGCGGGCCGGCCCGATCTGTTCGAGAGTTTGGCGATCGCGGGATTGACCGCCCCCGCGCTTCTGGCGCTAGCGGCATGGACGCCGTTGAACCTGGCTTTGCTGGAACAGGTGGGCCTTGCAGGGTTCGCGATCCTGATCGGCTTTCTGGCGGCGCTGACAGGCGGCCTTCAGTCGCCGCTGCTCGTCTGGCTGGTGTTGGTCCCTGCCGAGGCGGCGCTGGCCGGCGGACGCCGCGCCGTGACGGAAGCCGGCATTGGTGCGGCCGCCGTCCTGGTGCTTCTGACGTTGGTGGCGTTGATGGGCCAATTGCCCATCAGCCGCTTGCCGGAGACGGGAGGTCTTATCGCCGCTGCTGCGATCCTGGCGGCGCTCGTCCAGGCAGGACTGATCGCCGCCGCGGCGCAGGAAAAGAAACGCGCCGCCGACCGCCAAGCGGAACAAGGCTTCGCCATGTATCAGCTCCTGGCGGACAATGCGGTGGACCTGATCACGCGCCATGCGCCGGACGGGCGCATTCGTTTTGCAAGCCCGGCGTCGCGCACCCTCTTGGGCGAAGCGCCGTCCCAGCTGGAAGGTAAGATGCTAACGGCGCTGGCCCATCCCGACGATGCCGCGCTGATCGAAACCGCGTTCCTGGAATCCGCGTATTTCAACCGCGAAGGCGCCGCACAGATAAGATTGTGCCGCGGCTCCAACCATGTCTGGGCGGAAATACGCTGCCGTCCGGTCGGGCCCAGGCCCAAGGGGCAGCCGGCCGAGATCGTGGCGGTGACGCGCGACATTTCCGAACGCAAGACGCAGGAGCAGGCGCTGATCGAGGCGCGCGACGCGGCGATGAGCGCGTCCCGCGCCAAATCCACCTTCCTGGCCAATATGAGCCACGAGCTGCGCACGCCGCTGAACGCAATCATCGGTTTCTCGGAACTGATGACGCGGGAGATTTTTGGTCCGCTAGGCAATGGGCGCTATCAGGAATATGCCGGGCTGATCCATGATTCTGGCGGCCATCTTCTGGAGTTGATCAACGGCGTGCTGGACATGTCCAAGATCGAAGCCGGCAAGTTTGAGCTCTATGAAGAGATATTCGAGCTTCAGGATGTGGTGTCGCCCGCGCTCAGGTTTGTCGCCCTGGCGGCGGAACGAGCCGGCGTGGCGCTGGAAAGCGAGATCTCGCCGCAAACCACCCGGATCTTCGCCGACCGGCGCGCCATCAAGCAGATTCTGGTCAATCTTCTCAGCAATGGTATCAAATTCACGCCCAAGGGCGGCGAAGTGCGGCTTACCGCAAAGCTGGCGGACAAGGGCGTGGAAATCCAAGTCCGGGATACAGGCGTCGGTATCTCGAAGGCCGATCTGGAGCGGCTGGGCAAGCCGTTCGAACAGGCCGACGGCGCCTTGACCAGGGCCAAGGAAGGCACCGGCTTGGGCCTGGCATTGGTCAAATCGCTGACGGCGATGCATGGCGGCGAGGCGGTACTGGAATCCGCGCTGGGCGTCGGCACCAGCGTCACTTTGCGGCTGCCTTATGCGGCCGTCACCGCCGACGGCAGCCGCGTGAAGGCCGAGGCCAAGATCCTGCCGTTCCGCGGCGCCGCCTGATACAAGCGGGCCATGGCATTCGCTCCCAGATTGAAGGCGGGGATCTTTGTGCGTGCGCTCTTGCGCCGCGCCGAAGTTGCGGGCGCCTCGGCCTTCATCGTGCGCAAGGGGGCGGAAGAAGCGGGCGCCGTCATTCTCGCGGTGTCGCGCCTGGACGGAACCTGCCTGCTGCTCAACCAGGCGCGCGACGGACAAGGCAACCTGGTGTGGGCGCGGCCGCTGGGCGATTGGGGCGAGGACGCGAAAGCGCGCATCTGGCTCGATAAGCAGATTAAATTCGATCCAGATTTGTGGATCGTCGAGATCGAGGATCGCGAAGGCCGCGCTTTCGTGGACGAAGCGATCGTGTAAGCTTCGAGGCCCTGAGCCAAAGGTCCCTCATGCCGCAGACCCAAGCGAATACGCTGAGCTATGTCATTCCGCTTCTGGTCATTCTGCCGCTGCTCTATTTCCGGCTGCGGAAGATGATGCGGCCGCAGCCTTTGAAATTGAACCGGCTGTGGATCCGCCCCGTAATCATTCTGGCGCTGGGTCTGAGCGCATTGGGCGCGGCATTGCCGCCGCCAGCCGACCTGCCTTGGTTTGCCGCGGCGGCCGCCGTAGGAGGTGCGCTGGGTTGGCAATGGGGCAGGCTGATGGCGATCCACATCGATCCGGAGAAGGGAACCTTGATGACACGGGGTTCGCAAGCGGCCTTGATTGTGATGATCCTGCTGTTGGCGCTTCGGGTGGGACTGCGCGCGGGCCTCAAGCTGGAAGCCGCGGCCTGGCATCTGGACGCGGTGCTGGTCACCGACGGCTTCATCATCTTCACCGCTTTTCTGTTCGGCGTGCGGGGGCTGGAAATGTATCTGCGTGCGCGCCGGGTGTTGGCGGAGGGCGTTGCGGACGCGACGGGATAGGCCGTCCCGCGGTTCAGGTTGCCGTTATCGGCCACCTCTGCTACCCCCCGCGCACTATGAGCCAGACCCCTGCCAGCGAAGCGGTGCCTTTGCCCAATAGTCCCGCCGCGCAAGCGCGGCGGCGGCGCACCTTCGCCATCATTTCCCATCCCGACGCCGGCAAGACCACCTTGACCGAGCATCTGTTGCTGCTGGGTGGGGCGATCCATGCCGCGGGCCGCGTCAAGGCGCGGGGCGAGGCCAGGCGCGCCAAATCCGACTGGATGAAGATCGAACAGGAACGCGGCATCTCGGTCACCAGCGCGGTGATGACGTTCGAATATCAGGATGCGGTGTTCAATCTTCTGGACACGCCGGGCCATGAAGATTTTTCGGAAGATACTTATCGCACCCTGACCGCGGCCGACAGCGCGGTGATGGTGATTGACGCCGCCAAGGGCATCGAGGCCCAGACCCGCAAACTGTTCGAAGTCTGCCGCCTTCGCGACATTCCGATCATGACCTTCATCAACAAGATGGACCGCGAGGCGCGCGACCCCTTCGAATTGTTGGACGAATTGTCCGACCAGTTGCAGATCGAAACCACGCCCATGGTCTGGCCGGCCGGCATGGGCCTGAACTTCAAGGGCGTGCTGGATCTGGCGACGGACGAGTTCGTGCCTTTCGGGGGCGGCAGCCGTATCGGCCACAATGGCGTGGCGGCCCTGCTCGATCCCGATCTCAAGGCCAAGCTGGGCGAAGAGGTGATGCTGGCGCGGGACGGCCTGCCGCGCTTCGACTTGACCACCTATCGCGAAGGCCATCTCTCGCCGGTCTATTTCGGTTCGGCGCTCAAGAATTTCGGGGTGGCGGAGCTTTTGAGCTCGCTGGCGGCGCATGCGCCCAGCCCACGCGACCAGGCAGCGGTCGGGCGCATGGTGCATCCGGCGGATGACGAAGTCAGCGGCTTTGTCTTCAAGGTCCAGGCCAATATGGATCCCAATCACCGCGACCGGGTGGCGTTCCTGCGCCTGGCGTCGGGGCGTTTTCGCCGCAACATGAAGCTCAAACAATCCGGCACCGGCAAATCCATCGGCGTGCACAATCCCATTCTGTTTTTCGCCTCCGAACGCGAAACCGTGGACGAGGCCTGGCCGGGCGACATTATCGGCATTCCCAATCATGGCGTTTTGCGCGTGGGCGACACGCTGTCGGAGACGGGCCAAGTGGTTTTCACCGGCATTCCCAATTTCGCGCCGGAAATTCTGCGCCGCGTGCGGC
Organism: Rhizomicrobium sp.; assembly: GCA_035605955.1. Classification (GTDB taxonomy): domain Bacteria; phylum Pseudomonadota; class Alphaproteobacteria; order Micropepsales; family Micropepsaceae; genus Rhizomicrobium. The sequence continues at coordinate 22,229 of DATNGI010000023.1, read as the reverse complement.
TGTCCGATCCCATGAAGCAGAAGCATCTGGCGCGCGCGCTGGAAAGCCTGGCGGAAGAGGGCGTGACGCAGCTGTTCAAGCCTCAGATCGGCTCGCAATGGATCGTGGGCGTGGTGGGCATGCTGCAACTCGATGTGCTGAAGTCGCGGCTGGTGGCCGAATATGGCTTGGAAGCGGACCTGGAGACGGCGCCCTTCGACTCGGCGCGCTGGCTCAAAGGCAGCGAAGCGGAGCTGGAGAAATTCACCGCCGCCAATCGCGGCGGCATGGCGGCGGATCGCGACGGCGCGCCGGTGTTCTTGGCCAAGAGCGCCTGGGAGCTGGGCTATGTGGCGGAGAAATTCCCGAAAGTGACTTTTCTGAAAACGAGAGAACGCCACGAGGTCCATGCGGAGAGCTAGACCGAATTGCGCGGTCTTGCGACCGCGCGCTCGTCACTGAATTTGGTCCACTGGACCAAATTCTTCATGCGCTCCGGCGCATGAACCGCTCCTCACTCTTGAAGACACGCGAACGTCACGAAGTTCACGCCGAGAACTAAAGTAATTCACGCGGCGTGCTGCACGGCGCTGTTGATGCGCCAATCCTGCAATTGTCGCACGGCATCCGGCGTCTCCACCGCGTCGTAGCGGTCGAGCCTGTGATAGTCGGGTTGATCTTTGCCGCCCGTCAGCACCGCCAGCGTCGAATAGGTGACGCGCGACAGTCTCAGCCCCTTGCAGATCACGGCCAACGCATGGCCGCTGGAGTCAGAAAGAATTTCCTCCACGCGCGTGAGCGGCAGATTGAGCGCTTGCGCCAATGGCGCGCGAATATCTTCGCCTTTCCGGGCGGCGGCGATGAGATCGTTGCTCACCGCTTCGTTGCGTGGCAGGACACGCGCCGCCAAAGCCGGATCGGCGTGCAAGCGCACCCAAAGGCGGGCGCGGATTTTTGTATCCACTTCGCGGGCCGCGCGCGCCAGCAAGGCTTCGCAGGCGCCGCGCATTTCCTTGGGGCAGTCGGCAGGCCAATCGATCAGAAGTTCCGCCACTTCTTCGGCCAAAGCAGCGCGAAGGGCGGGGCCTTTTTCCGCGAGTTCCAGGAGATGGGCCAGGCGTGCGGTTGCGTTCATGCCCCCATCCTGCCCGGTTCTTCTTAAGGATTGGTTGGCGGAATGGCCCGGATTTCAGAGTTAATACCTTGTTAAATCAAGGAGTTCTGGCTTTTCATTTGGTACCTTGCGCTGCATGGTACTATGCGTTATAAGGGTCCCATGTCTGAGTCCCTGCAAGTCCAACTCAAAAAAGGCGTATTGGAAATGTGCGTTCTGGCGCTCCTCTCCAAAGGCGACAATTACGCCTACGAGATCGCGTCCCAGATGGCGGCGGCGGTTGGCATGGGCGAAGGCACAATCTACCCCCTGATGCGGCGCATGCAGAATGACGACCTGGTTTCGACCTATCTGCAGGAATCCGCCAGCGGGCCACCGCGCAAATATTACAAACTGACCAAGGCGGGCGCCGCCGCTCTCCAGGCGCAGCGCGCCGAATGGGATGCGTTCGAGACCGCTGTCGCCAAACTTCTGGGAGACGCGCCATGAACCGCGCCATGTTCTTGTCCGAACTGCGCATGGGCCTTTCGGGCATGCCGCCCAAGGACATCGACGAGACCATCGCCGACTATGAATCCCATTTCAGCGAAGGCTTGGCGGCGGGCCGCAGCGAGGCGGCCATCGCCACCGCGCTGGGCGATCCGGCGCGGCTGGCGCGCGAGTTGAAGGCGGAAGCCGGTTTCAAGCGCTGGGAGAGCGAGCGCAGCGCCGGCAGCCTGATGGGCGCGGTGATCGCGCTTCTGGGGCTCGCGACCATCGACCTGATCTTCCTGATCCCGTTCGTCTGCGTCGTGGCCGCCATCCTGATTTCCATGTTCGCGGTCTCCGTCGCTTTGTTCTTCGCGGGCGGTGCGGTGTGGCTCTTGGCCATCTTCCCGGGCCTGATGATCTTCGGATCCACCGGCGTTCTGGGCAGCGCGGCGGCGCTGTGGCTCGCGGGGCTGGGCTTGATCGCCGCCGCTGTCGGCTTGATGGCGCTCACCTGGCTGCTACTCGACATTTTCGGCCGCGGCCTGGTCCATTATGCCCGGCTGCATTTCCGTCTGCTGGATTCCACGAATTCTGAACCTGCCCCTGCAAGGAGAGACTGATGCGCACCAAACTCGCGATCGTCGCCATATCCGGATTCGCCGTCTCCGCCGTCTGCCTGGGAGGCGCCTATGCGCTGGGCGGCAACAGCATCGGCGATGCCGTGTTCGATTTCGAGGGCTTCGACCTGCCGCGTTGCGACACGACGGCGGAGAACCGGGCGACAGTGGACACGCGCGCACTCGCCTGGGACAATTCCGACCGCGCCGCCATCGCGTTGCCTGCCAACACCCATTACCAAGCCGGCACCGGCGATCAACTGGTGCTCAAGGGCGATCCCCTGCTGATTTCCCATATTCGCGTCAAGAACGGCGTGGTGGGGCCGGACTGCCGTGGCGGCGCCTTTTTCGGCCATGGCAACCGCATCGACGTCACATTGCCGGGCAAGCGCACCTTCCGGACCTTTGAAGTGATGGGGACCGGGACCATGGATCTCGCAGGCCTGTCGCAATCCGAAGTGGCGCTCAAGGTCGCCGGCGCCGGGACGATTACGGCAGACGCCAAAGTGGCCAAACTCGACATGGATGTGAGTGGCGATGGCACGGTGGAAGCCAAGGGCCAGACCGACAAGCTCAATGTCGATGTCAGCGGCTCGGGCAAAATCAGGGCCGGCGCGCTCCAGACCAATGACGCCAATCTCGATGTTTCTGGACTGGGTCATATCGAAGTGGCGCCGGAAGGTGCACTGAGCGTCGACATGTCCGGCGCGGGCACCATCTATCTGAAAAAGGAGCCGCGCAGCATCCAGTCCGACATCAGCGGCGCCGGGCAGATCATCCATCCCGACGGCGAGAGCCAGGGCGGTTCGCGCCACATGCGCCATGCCCGCACGGATGTCGATATGGTCGTCCAGCAGGCCCTGGCGAATGCGGGACGCGAGACAGATAGAAATCGCTTTGCCGACGACAAGGCGCAGCCGGATCGGGATGAGCTCGATGCGGCTGGCGAGCGGATGAGCGCGCGGATCCGCGCCGAAGTGGCGCGCGAATTGGACAAAGAATTGGACAAAGGGGAGTGGCGCTGATGCATGCCCGGCTTGGACTGATCGCTGTTTCCGCTTTCGCGATTTCCGCAATCTGCCTTGGCGGCGCCTTCGCCTTGAGTGGCGGGAGTGGCCCCGGTGGTGTCGCCCTCAATCTCGGCGGCTTAGGCCTGCCGGCTTGCGGGCCTGCGAGTTCCCCCGCCACCAGCCGCACCTTGCCCTGGCAGGGCGGGGATAGCGTCGCCGTCGCGCTGGCCGCCAACAGCTATTACCGCCCCGGCAGCGGAGATCAGCTGGTGATCAAAGGCGATCCCAGGATCATTTCGCATGTCACAGTCCGCGACGGCGTGGTGCGGCTGGATTGCAATCCTGGCTTGTTCTTCGGTCATTCGGACCGGGTCGAGATTACGCTGCCTGGCCGCGCCTTCCGCAGCTTCGAGCAGCGCGGCAGCGGCGACATGCAGCTTTCCGGTCTGTCACAGCCGGAAGCGCAGATTTCGATCAAGGGTTCCGGGGATATCGAAGCCGAGGGCAAGATCGATCGCTTGTCGCTTCTGGTTGCGGGCTCCGGTGATCTCACGGCCAAAGGTGTCAGCGACGCGCTGGATCTGGATATCAGCGGCTCGGGCAACGCCAAACTGAACGGGCTCACCGTCAAGAGCGCCGATGTCAGGATCAACGGCAGCGGCGACGCCACCATCGCGCCCCGGGATGCCGGCCATGTCTCCATTATCGGCAATGGTTCGGGCGACGTCGAGGCGGAAGGCTCAACCACTGACCTCAAGCTCGACATGCATGGCTCGGGCAATGCCAATCTGGGCCGGCTCGCCGCCAGGAACGCGGATGTGAACATCGTGGGAAGCGGCGAGGCCGATGTCGCGCCCGCCGATAAGCTCAATGTCGGTATTACCGGCTCGGGCGATGTCCGCCTGCGGACGGAACCGAAATCGATCGACATTTCCATCCGGGGGAGCGGTGAAGTCATCCATGCGGACGGACGGACCGAGGATCGGCATCGCGGCTATGAACGTCATGCCCAGGCCGAGGATCGGGTGATCCGCGCCGCCGTTCGCGATGCCATCACCGCTGATCATGACGGCAGCGATGAGGCGCTGGATCAGGCCAAATCCAGGCTGGAGGCTCGCATCAAGGCGCGGGTGGCCCGCGAACTGGATCGCGCCGATGTCGAGCGGAATACTGATTAGTCTTCCACAATCGCCCAGCTGTCGGGGTAATAGCCGTTGAAGGGCGAGCGCGAGGACACGGTATAGGCGCCCATGGCGTCGAACAGGACAAAATCGCCATCGGCGATCGTATCGGGCAGCATCTGTGGCCTGGGCAGCACGTCGGCGGAGTCGCAAGTCGGGCCATAAACCCGGAACGGCCGCTTGTCGCCGCTAAGGGTCTTAATCTGTCCCTTGGCGTCCAGCCGGTAAGCGGTGGGCGGATAATTCTCGTCGAAGCTGGCGAAGCGCTGTTCGTCGAAGCTGCCATAGATCCCGTCATTGAGATAAAGCCGGTCGCCACGGCGCATCACCAACTGTGTTACCAGCGCGATGCCGCCCGCGACCAGGGCGCGTCCCGGCTCGCACATCACTTGGATGTTGGGCTGGCTGAGATTGGCGAGCGCTTCCTTGATCATGTCGAAATACCAGTGGGACGGCGGCGGTTCTTCTCCCGCATAGGCGGCGGGAAAGCCGCCGCCTAAATCCAGCGCCGCGATCTCGACGCCGGAAAGCGTGATGGTGCGCTGGGCGATCTCGATCGCCTGGGCATAGGAGAAGGGCGACAGGCATTGCGATCCGACATGGAAAGTGAGACAGGGCTGCGCACCGGACGCTTTCACCCGCTTGAGCAGCTTGGCGGCCTCTTCCGGCCGGCAGCCATATTTGCTGGACATCTCCAGCAGCGCGCCGCCCAACTGCGCCACCAGCCGGACGAAGACGCGGATCTTCTTCGGTTCGCCGGTTTCCGCCAAGAGCTTGTCCAGTTCGGAGTCGCTGTCCACGACATAATCGGTGACGCCATGGCGCGCGAACGCTGCTTTGGCCTGGCCCGCCAGTCTTACGGGCGCCATGAAATGGCAGATGGCGTCGGGCAAAACGGATTTCACGCCCTCGATCTCGCCCAGCGAGGCAGTGTCGAAATGGCGGATGCCCGCCGCCCATAATTGTCCCAGCACGATGGGATGCGGGTTGGCCTTCACGGCATAGAGCACGTCGCCGGGAAAGCCATCCAGGAACTGTTTCGCGGCAGCGGCGAATTTTTTCGGCTGCACCAGATAGACCGGCTCGCTTGGCCTCAGGCTTTCGATGGCTTTCTCGGCGCTGGTGAAATGCGGCAGCGTATCGAAGCGGACGGGAGCGTTCATCGCCGGTCATCCTGAGTTGGTTCGCGCCTCTTAAAACCAAGGGGAGGCGGGGGCAAGAAAAAAGGGCCCCGCCACCGGCAAGGCCCTTTGTGCAATCTTTGTGACGGCTATTGCGGCGGCGGAGGCGGTGGGTGGTCACCCATCTCCATGGGCGGACGCCGGAACTGCTCGGGATCCATCATCATTCCGCCGGCCATCATGCGGTGATGGGGCGACAAGTCCTCGCGCTGATCCGGCGAAAGAGCGTTGTAGAGGGCAGCCAGGACCGGCCGCTCTGCGTCAAGATCAGCCAGGCGCTTCTTCAACATCTCCTCTTCGCGACCCATCCGGTCCACCAGGCTCGGCTCCTTGCGATCCCGTTGCGCCACACGCTGGCCGCAATCGGCGCTGCGGCGCTTGGCGATATCCAGGGAAACGTCCTTCCAGCGCGCGAACAGAGGTTGCTCGGCCGGAGTCAATTTCAGCCGTGTTTCCAGATAAGCCATGCGGCCCACTTCGCGGGCATAATGATCCTCGCACATCCGCTTCATGTGGGCGGCCATGTCCGCGGGCAGGCGCATGTCGCGCATCTCGCGCCCCGGCGCCGGGCTGTTTTGCGCCAGCATGGTGCCGGGCGCGACCAGGGCCACCATCACGGGCTTCCTTGTGTTGGTCTGGGCGGCGCGAGCATTGGTGGCGACCAGGGCGGCGGTGGCCGCACCGCATAGGACGAGCGAGGCCAGCATGGGGACAAGGGCTTTGCGCATAGAATATCCGTTATGAAATGCGAGCCGCAATTTACGGGCGCGGGCCTTTCAAATCCGCTGAATAAATGGCGAAAAATATGAAATTTCCGCCATTCATCTGCGGTTCAGCAAAGGGCGCGTCCGGTTTCAAACAATCCTGTCGCCGCGGAAGCTTGCGATGGTCCGGCGCCCATCGGCGGAGGGTTGGTAGACTTCCCTGATTTCGGACAAGGCGCGCTGAAAGGCCTTCGCGGTGAAGCTCGGCGGCACCTCCCAAGCGTCGAAGCCCACCCGCCGCTGATAAGCGATCTGATCGTAAAGGACATCGCCCACGGCGCGGATTTCGCCTCGAAAGCCAAGCCGGGTGCGCAACAGCCTCGCCCAAGAGAATGGGCGGCCGTCGCGGAATTTGGGAAATTCCAGCGCCACCAGGGCGAGGCGATGAACATCGCCGCCCAAATGCTCCGGCGACTGGTCGGATCTCAACCGGACGCCGATGGGCGCATTGCGGGCGATCATCAGGTCGCGGTCGCGGCGAAAGCGTTCCAGCGACACGATCGCGCCAGCCTCCGGCAAAAGCGCATCGTCGGCAAGCGTGACGAAACAGTCGGGCCTCAAGCCGTCAACCGTTATAAGCGGCATCCATCTGTTCCTGATAAGCGATGTGCTTGAACGGCTCCATGCCCACCCGCCGATAGGTATCGAGAAACCGTTCGCCCGGCGCGCGCGCTTTGAGATAGTGATCGACCACCCGTTCCACCGCGTCGGTGACCTCATAGGCGGCGAAGCCCGGCCCCATGATCTGGCCGATGCTGGCGTCTTGCGCGCCCGAGCCGCCCAAGACCAGCTGGTAATATTCGACGCCCTTCTTGTCGACGCCCAGGATGCCGATATGGCCGGCATGATGATGGCCGCAGGCATTGATGCAGCCGGAAATCTTGATCTTGAGTTCGCCGATATCGTGCTGGCGCGTGAGATCGGCGAAGCGTTTGGCGATGGCCTGGGCCACCGGAATAGAACGGGCATTGGCAAGGTCGCAATAATCCAGGCCCGGACACGCGATGATGTCGCTGATCAGGCCGGCATTGGGCGTGGCGAGCCCGATGGCTTTCAGCCGCGCGAAGAGTGCCGGCAGGTCCTTTTGGCGGACATGCGGTAGCACCAAATTCTGTTCATGGCTGACGCGGATCTCGCCAAGGCCGAATTCGTCCATCAGGTCGGCCAGCGCCTCCATCTGGTCGGCGCTGGCGTCGCCCGGTATCTGGCCAATGGCTTTGAGCGCGATGGTGACGATGGCATAGCCCGGCACGCGATGGCGATGGATGTTGGATTTCTTCCACGCCTCGAAATCTGTGTCGCCTGAAGACATCGCGTCGGGCAGATTTTCGAAAGCGGGCGGCGCGAAATAGGCCGCGATACGCGCCAATTCCTCCGCCGGAAGCTGCAAGGAACCGGCGCGCTTGATCTCGTCGAATTCGCGCTTCACCCGCGCCTGCATCTGCGCGAGGCCGATAGCGTTGACCAGAATCTTGATGCGCTGCTTGTGGAGATTGTCGCGGCGGCTGTCCTGGTTATAGACCCGCATCACGGCTTCGAGATAAGCCAGGATGTCTTCGCGTTCGACGAACGTGTTGATCACCTGGGCGAGATAAGGCGTGCGCCCCATCCCGCCGCCAACCCAGACCTTGTAACCGATGCGGCCCTCATCGTTGCGCACGATCTCCACCGCCATATCGTGGAACTGAAGCGCGGCGCGATCGCGCGTCGAGGCGCCAACCGCGATCTTGAACTTGCGGGCGAGAAAGCTGAATTCCGGATGCAAGCTCGACCATTGGCGGATGATCTCGGCCAGGGGCCTGGGATCCTCGATTTCGTCCTCAGCCGCGCCGGCGAAATGGTCGGCGGTGACATTGCGGATGCAATTGCCCGAGGTCTGGATGCAATGCATCTCCACCTCGGCCAATCCCGCCAGGATGTCGGGCACGTCCGTGAGCTTGATCCAATTGAACTGGAGGTTGGTACGGGTGGTGAAGTGGCCGAAGCCTTTGTCAAATTTGCGCGCGATATGGGCGAGCTTGCGCAATTGCCGGCCCGACAGCGTGCCGTAGGGAATGGCGACGCGCAGCATATAGGCATGAAGCTGGAGATAGAGACCGTTCATGAGCCGCAGCGGCTTGAACTGATCTTCGGTCAGTTCGCCGGAAAGACGGCGCTCCACCTGATGACGGAATTGCGCCACGCGTTCCGCCACAAAGCGGGCGTCGAATTCGTCATACCGATACATGATCGGCCTGCTTGCATGTGTCGGGCCTGATGCTGGGCCCCAGGCTGCGGATACTCTCGCGTTCCTCGATGGGACGAGGACCCGCTTTGTCCTCACGGACCTCGAACAGATAGGGCGAGACCACCTGGTTAGCGGTCACGAAAACCTGTGCGGTGGCCAATGCGGCATCGGCTTGCCAAGCATCAGAGAAAAGTTCGGCGCGGTCGAAGCCTTCGACCCAGTTGCCCTCTCGCCAATACAGCACCTCGCCGGTTTTCAGCCGGTTGGCGGTGAGAATTTGCAGGATCGGCAAAGGCATGGCCGCTAAATCACATTTCGCGGCTGCAAAATCAATACTTCAACACCTGACATGTGTATTTCAAATGATTATACAGTTTACTCTCGTTATTTCTGCTGTTGAAGGGCGCTTTCGTGCCAGCGGTGCAGCAGCGCCCATTCCAGCAGGGAAAAGGCGGCGAAGATGGCAATTCCCAGCAGCGCCAGCAGAAGCAGGGCCGCAAACATGGTGGCGATTTCCAGCCGATTGCCGGCCTCCACGATGCGCCAGGCTAGACCCGTTGCCGTGCCGGAGCCTGCGACGAATTCCGCCACCACGGCGCCGATCAGGGCCAGACCGCCAGCAATCTTCATTGCGCTCAGAAGATAAGGCAGCGCCGCCGGCAAGCGCAGCCGCCACAGAATCTGCCAGCGCGTGGCGCCATAAAGGCGCATCAGATCCACAAGATTGAAGTCGGCCGATTTCAGTCCCAGCGTGGTGTTGGAAAGAATGGGAAAGAAAGCGACCAGGGCCGCGATCAAGGCCAATGCGGCGTTGATGTGCTCGAAGCCCACCCAAATGAGGATAAGCGGCGCGATCGCCACCACGGGCGTCACCTGCAGCACCACGGCATAGGGATAGAGCGCGCGTTCGATCATTCGGCTGTGGCTGAAGACGATGGCCAGCGCCACGCCCACGATCAGCGCCGCCGCGAAGCCTTCCAGGGTCACCGTGAGCGTGGACCAGAGCGATAACATCAGCGACAGAAAATTGTCGGCAAGCGCACCTGCGATAGAGGACGGCGCGGGCAGCACATAGGGCGGGATGTGCCGTGCCGACACAACTCCTTCCCAAAGGGCGAGAAGCGCAACAGCCAGGACCAACGGCACCAGAAGGTTGAGCGCGCGTCTCATGCTGGCTCCAGCATGGCGCCCGCCACGCGCTTCTGATTTTCGGCAAAGGCGGCAGAAAGCCGGTCGCGCGGACCGGGCGGCAGGGCAATGTCGGCCTTGATGCGGCCGGGGCGGGGCGCCATCACCAGCACGCGGTCTGAAAGATAACTCGCCTCCATCACGCTATGGGTGACAAAGATCACGGTCATGCCGTCTTCCCGCGCCAGGCGCAGGAGGTCATCGTTCAAGGCCTGCCGCGTGGGCTCGTCCAGCGCCGCGAAAGGCTCGTCCATCAAAAGCAGCTTGGGGCGCGCCGCCAAAGCGCGGGCAATGGAAACGCGCATCTTCATGCCGCCCGACAATTCGCGGGGATAAGCGGCGGCGAAATCCCGGAGGCCTAGCCGCGTCAGCGCCGCTATTGCGCGATCATCTGCTTGCGTCCGCGCCACGCCTTTCAAGTCCAGTGGCAGGCGCACATTGGCGCGTGCATCGGTCCAAGGCATCAGCGTCGGCTCTTGGAAGACAAAGCCTAGTTCGGGCCGCGCCTTGTTCCAGACGATGGTCCCATGATCGGGTGCAAGGAGGTCGGCAATCAGGCGCAATACGGTGGATTTGCCGCAGCCGCTGGGACCCAGCAAAGAAACAAACTCGCCATCGCGAATTGCAAAGCTCAAACCGGACAGAGCTTCGGTGCCATTGTCGAAGCGTTTGCCGACATGGTCCACCGAAAGCAGCATCATTTGAAATTCTGGAAGGCGCGCCGCATGAAAGTGAGATCATAGGCTTTGGTGTAATCCAGGCCCTTGGGATAAAGCCCCTCGCTCTGCATCGTCTGATAGAATTCGTGCCAGCGCTTCTGCGTCATGCCGCCCACGCCGAAGGCGGGTGCGTCACCCCCCGACACCAGCTTATAATTTTTCATCTTGTCGATCGCCTGGGCGATGATGGCGTCGGTCATGTCGGGATTGTCGCGCTTGATCAGCCGATTGCCGGGGCCGGGATCGCGATTGAGATAATCCAGCCAGCCGTCGCGGCTGGCGTCATAAAAGGCCTGCACCGCTTTGGGGTTGGTGTCGATCCATTTCTGCGGCACCAGCACCATGTTTGCGTAGCCGGGATAGCCATAATCGGCCAATAGAAACACTTTCGGCTTGAAATGCGCCTGTTGCTCGATGGTGAAAGGTTCGCTGGTGAGATAGCCCTCTTGAATGGCGTTGGGATCGACCAGGAAGGGCGCCAGGTTGAAGGTGTATTTGCGGATCTGGCTGTCGCTGAATTTCCAACGCGCCTTCAGCCAGGGCCAGAAGCTGGCCATGGCGCCGTCGGAAATCAGGATCGGGCGGCCGCGCATTTCCTCCAGCGACGTCAAATCGCGACGGGGATGGCTGATCAGGACTTGCGGGTCCTTCTGGAACACCGCCATCACGACGCGCAGCGGCACGCCCTGCTTCACCAGGTTGAGGGTGATGAAGCTGTTCGAGCCGATACCGAAATCCGCCGCGCCGCCGGCCAGCAATTGCGGCACATTCACCTGCGGTCCGCCGGCACGGATGGTCACGTCCAATCCGCGCTTGGCATAGAAGCCCTCCGCTAGTGCTTCATAGAAGCCGCCATGTTCGGCCTGGGCCTTCCAGTCGGTGACGAAGGTGATGTGGGTGCGTGGCGTATCCGCTGCCGACGCCGCTGAGATTGTCAGAACAGAAAATAAGACTGCCAACACGATGCGCATGCCACGCTTATAGCATGCGCTCTCTCAACGCGAAGTCTCACAGCACACAAAGCCAGCTGCGCAGGGCGGAGGGGTCAGTGAGAAGGAGGCGGCGGCGGCCGCCTGTCCTCATCATCGCCGAAGATCCAACCCAGGAAGCGGCCAATAGCGCCAGGGCGGTTTCTCTCTTCCCTTTCGCGCTGCGACGGCTCGGCGCGCGCCATGGCGGTGGCGGCTTCATCGTCGCCGAGAAGAGCGGGCGGCGAGGAGGAGCCCGACGCCAGCACGTCCTCGGGCACATTGGGGGCTTGTGGCGGCGAGCGGTTGAGCGCCTTGAGCGGCAGACCTTTTTCCGCCGTCAGCATGGCGGCCTTCCAGATTTGCGCCGGAAGCGTGCCGCCGGTGACGCCGCGGGTGGGCGAATTGTCGTCATTGCCCACCCATGCCGCCGCCACATAATCGGTGGTGAAGCCCACGAACCAGGCGTCCTGGGAATTCTGTGTCGTACCGGTCTTGCCCGCCGCCTCGCGTGGACTGAGCGAAGCGCTGCCACCCGTTCCTGCCGCAATCACGTTCCACAGCATCGCCAGCATGTCGCGATTGACGGAAGCATCGATCACCCGGTGCGGCGGCGGCGCAGTGCGGCGGTAATAGACTTTGCCATTCGTGTCATCGACCTCGGTGACGAAATAAGGATAGACGCGAAAGCCGCCATTGGCGAAGGCGGCGTATGCCGTGGTCAGTTCCAACGGCGTCACTTCACTCGTACCAAGCGGAAGCGACGGATTGGCTTCCAGCGGCGAGGTGATGCCAAGCCGCTGGGCGGCGGCGACCACTTTCTTCACGCCCACTTCCTGCGCCAAATTCACCGTGATGGTGTTGACGGAATGGGCCAGCGCATCCGCCAAGGTCAGCGTGCCGTAGAAATGGCCGCCGAAATTCTGCGGCTGGTAGCCATTGATGTCGACCGCTTCGTCGTCGCGCTCGTCCCAGGGCGAAATGCCGTCTTCCAGCGCCGCCAGATAGACGAAAGGCTTGAAAGCCGAGCCAGGTTGGCGTTTTGCCTGCACCGCGCGGTTGAACACGGACGACTGATAATCGATGCCGCCTAACAGCGCCGAGACCGCGCCGTCGAGCTTCATCATCACCACGGCGGCTTCTTGCACCTTGTCATGCTTGCCGGACTTGCCGATCACGTGGGTGGCGGCGAGCCGCGCGCCTTCCTGCAAGCGCGGTTCCAGCGTGGTGTGCACGATCAGATCGGCGTTGGGCTTGGCGCCCCCTTGCGCCGCCAGTTGTTTGGCCTGGTCGGCGGCGGTGTCGAGGAAATAATTGCGCGCATCCAGGATGGTGTTGTCGGAAATGATGGCGGGATGGGCGCGAGCGTCATCCGCGGCGGCCTGACTGATGGCGTTGTTCTCCACCATGGCGTCCAGCACCAAGCTGGCGCGCTGCTGCGCCTTCAGAAGATCGCGGCGCGGCGAGAAGACGGAAGGCGCGCGGGTGAGTGTCGCCAGCATCGCGGCCTGCGCCAGATTGAGATTGCGCGCCGAGGTGCCGAAATAGACATGGGCGGCGCCGTCCACGCCGTAAGCCGCCGAGCCCAGATAGATGCGGTTGAGATAAAGCTCCAGGATCTGCTTCTTGGTAAGCGATTTCTCCAGCCCCGCCGCGTCCATCAGCTCGGTGAGCTTGCGCGACATGGTGCGTTCCTGGTTGGTGTAGACGATTTTGGCGGTCTGCTGGGAAATGGTCGAGCCGCCCGCCACCAGATGACGCGCGCGAATATCCGCGAGCATGGCGCGCAGAAGTCCGCGCGGATCGATGCCGTTGTGGGAATAGAAGCGGCGGTCCTCCATGGCGATGAAAGCGGCCGGCAAATAGGGCGGCATGTCTTCCAGCTTCAACCGCTCACCCACCACCGCGCCGCGATGGCCAGCGATGTTGCCGTCCATGTCGAGAAAGGTGAACGCCATCGGCCGGTTCACGGCATAGAGATCGATGGAGGGATCAAGCGCCGGCGCGAACAGACCCAGGAACGACGGCAGCAGATAGAGCAGCGACGCGGGCACCGCGATGCAGGTGATGATGATGGTGAAGGTGGGGACCAGTCGGTCCAGCATGCGCAGGATTTCGCGCATCACATCCTGTGGCGACGGCTGGCCCTGGCTGTCTGACATGATGCGGATCAAGCACTTATAACTGCGGCAGTTTCAAGGCTTTGCTTGTTTGTTTACCCCCTCTGCCCGTCGCAGCTTACTTTTGCGCGCCGGCTGACGTCGCCGCGCAATAAGCGCTGCTATGGGCATCTCCCCCGTCAGCATGCTTACGCATGCGCGGGGGAGGCGGGTCACGACCTGCTTCAACAAACGTTCGCCTTGGCTCAGGCTTTCTTCCTCCGTTGGGCGAAGCCCATGACGGGGGATTGAGGCTTGCGGCCAAGCAAGCCGAACGTTTTCCGATGGCTTGCCTGAGGAAGACGTTGGGGGAAACAAAAAAGTAATGAAAAACCCGCGCCTCGGGAGAAGCGCGGGCTTTTCCTTGACAGCCTAGAACCCTGTGGGGAGGGGCATACCACGGGTTCTATGCCCAAGCTCTACGTCCGAATTTTCATCAAATCCGGAATTCTCCGAGGAAGGCGCCTGTATAGGGGTTCACTTCCACAAGCACGGTGCGGCCGAAGGGATTGACGGTGCGCACCACATAATGGCTGCCGACAAAATAAGGGGCGCCGATCCGGCGATAGTGATGGAAGCGCAGCGTGTCATAGACGCGGACGCGTTCCACGATCGGGCGATGGAAGTCGCGATGCAATGTTTGGCGGACCACCGGGCTATGATCGTAGCGGAGATCCCTCATGTGACTGTCAAAGGGAGCGGCGTTCGCCGAGCCCGCAAGGCTCGTGACCGCCAGCGCCGCGGCTGTCAAAAGAATTTTGCTATCCAACATTGTCATCTCCTTTAACCGTCCGGACAGGAGCGATCCCGTCCATGGGGCGTAACCTAGGAGGCCGAGGCTGAACGGGCTCTGGCGGCCACGTTCATTTGAGGTTCATTTGAAAAAGGCTAAAAAGCGGCCATGCGCCTGGGCTTTGTTCTTCTGGTAGCGGCTTTGGCCATCGGTCTTTCGGGACCGGCTCTGGCCCAGGCTCCCCGTGCGCCAGGCGTGCAACCTCTGGATCGTATCCTGCCCGAAGTGCGCCGCTCCCACCCCGGGGAATTTTATGACGCCGATGGCCCCACGCCGGGCCCGGGCGGCTCCGAACATTATCATCTCAAATGGATGAACCCCGACGGCCGCATCGAATGGCTGGACACCGACGCGCGCACCGGACGCGTGCTGGGCAGATCGCCGGGCCGCGACACGTTTGACGGGCCGGGCGCGCGGCGTGAGTTCGCGCCGGCGCCTTCCATGCCGCCGCCGCCGCAGCAGCAGCAATTCGAGCGCGAACGTTTCGGCGGCTATGGATCCCCGCCCGGTGGCGGTTATGGTGGCCGTGGCGGATTCGAAGGCCGCGGTGGTTTTGGCGGCCGCGGAGATTTCGGCGGGCGCGGAGATTTTGACCGCGGCGGCCGTGGCGGATTTGGTGGCGGCGGAGGCTGGCGCCACGGGCGCTAGAGGGTCAATGCGCATTCTCTTGGTAGAAGACGACAAAGATCTTCAGCGTCTTTTGAAGAAGGCGTTGAGTGAGGCCGGTTATGTGGTGGATGTCGCCGCCGATGGCCAGGAAGGCCATTTCCTGGGCGATACCGAACCCTATGATGCGGTGGTGCTGGATCTGGGCCTGCCCAAACTCGACGGCGTGCGCGTGCTGGAAAAATGGCGCAAGGCCGGCAAGACTATGCCGGTTCTGATCCTCACCGCCCGCGACCGCTGGAGCGATAAGGTGGCCGGCTTTGATGCCGGCGCCGACGATTATCTCGCCAAGCCTTTTTATACCGAGGAATTGCTGGCCCGGTTGCGTGCTCTTCTGCGCCGTGCCGCCGGTTTCGCCACCGCCGATATCGATATCGGTCCGCTGCATATCGATACCCGCGCCAGCCGCGTCACCTTGGACGGCAATCCGGTCAAGCTCACCAGCCTGGAATATCGGCTGTTGGCCTACCTCGCCTATCATCGCGGCAAAGTGGTGTCGCGCACAGAGCTGGTGGAACATCTCTATGACCAGGATTTCGACCGGGACTCCAACACCATCGAGGTGTTTGTCGGTCGCCTGCGCAAGAAGCTGGACGCGAACTTGATCCAGACCGTGCGCGGCTTGGGTTATAGCCTGGAAGATCCCGCGGTGGGGACCGGTCCTGTTCAGGATTAACTCGCTTGCCGCGCGCCTGATCGCGGCCGCCGCCATCTGGACCATGGTCGGGCTGGTGGTGGGCGGCGTCATTCTGTCCAACACATTTCGCAAAGCCGCGGAAGACAGTTTCGATGCCCGTCTTTCCACCGACATGGATGGGTTGATCGCAGCGGCCGAGCCCGACACGGAAGGCGGCGTGCTGCTGCAGGATCGCTTCGTCAACCACCAGTTCGATCGCGTTTATTCTGGCCTTTATTATCAGATCAAGCCGGTTGTGCCGGGTCCGGGTGGGCAGATTTCCCGTTCCCTGTTCGACCAGGTGCTCAATGTGGGCGGCAATGAGAAGCACGGCGCTATCTCTTACGGCTTCGCCATGGGGCCGGAAAATCAGCATCTGCGGGTTCTGTCGCGCCGGGTGGAATTTCCCATCAGCGCCACGCCCGAGACCAACGACACACGCGCCTATACCTTCTTGGTGGCTGGCGATCTGTCGGTGGTGGATGCGGAAAGCGCCGCCTTCAACGGCACGCTGTTCTGGTCCTTCCTGCTTTTGGGATTGGGTCTGGTGGCGGCGGTATTTCTCCAGGTGCGCGTCGGCCTCCTGCCGCTTGGGCGCTTGAAGGAAGCCTTGGCGCGCATCCGCGACGGCAGCGCGCAGACGCTGGAAGGTGATTTTCCCGCCGAGATCGCGCCGCTCGCCACCGAATTGAATTCCCTGATCGAACACAGCAACGAAGTGGTGGGCCGCGCCCGCACCCATGTCTCCAATCTGGCGCATTTCCTCAAAACGCCTTTGAGCGTGTTGGCCAGCGAGGCAGAGATGGAAAAGACGCCGCTGTCCGACCAAGTGCGCCGCCAGGTGGAGACGATGCGCCGCCAGGTGGACCATTATCTCGCCCGCGCCCGCGCCGCCGGCAGCGTCAATGTGCTGGGCAACCGCACGCCGGTGGCGCCGGTCCTGTCCGATCTCGCCCGCGTGTTGACCCGCATTCATGCCGAGCGCGCGATCAATATCGAATGGGCTTGTCCGCCCGATCTTCATTTCCGGGGCGAGCGCCAGGACCTAGAGGAGATGGCGGGCAATCTGATGGACAATGCCTGCAAATGGGCGGCCGGTCAGGTCGAGGTGCGGGCCGAACGGGACGGCGCGCGCTTCACTCTGATCGTGGCCGATGACGGTCCCGGCCTATCGCCCGAAGACCGGGCCCGGGTGGGGACCAGGGGCGAGCGCCTGGACGAAAGTGTGCCGGGCTCGGGCCTGGGCCTGGCGATCGTGCGGGATATTTCCAAGCTTTATGCGGGTTTTCTGGCGTTGGACGCGGCCAGACTGGGCGGCCTCGAGGCGCGGCTGACTCTGCCTGCAATCCAGTAACAGGCAAGGCCGCGTTAACGCTGTCGCCGCTAATGTCGCCAAGCGAAACGCCACTGTTTTTCGATGATTCCAACTGATCATAAGTCCCTCCTGCTGAACGGTTTTCTGGGCAATCTGCCGGAGGCCGCCGCGGGCAAGCTGGCGCAGGCCGTCGAAGTCGACCGGCTGATGGACGGTCATGGTCTGCCGCATGACGCCATTCTCTCGGGCTTACGTCCGGCCTTGCGCTATTCGGCGCGCACCCAGACGCCGCTGCGTCTGTTCTGTCAGCCGTTCGAAGATCTGCTGGTCTCTACGCCGCGCAAGGAAAAACAAAAGGCGGTGATTTTGCGCGCCAGTGTCGTGCCGGTGTGGAACTGGCTCAGCACCGATCTTCTGCCCGCCGAAGCGCAAGCCTATTTCCGCGATGCCAAGACGCTGATCCTTTCCGGCAAGCTCGACGCGGCGCAAGATCGCGCCCGCGCCTTCTGGCTTGTGGCGGGCGCTGGCATGCGCGAAGCGCTGGCGGGCGAGCCGGGCCTTTCCGCCGCCGGCAAGAAGTTGAAAAAAGACGAGATCGCGGATGCCCGCGAAATCGCGCTTCTGCTTCTGGAAGCCGATGAGATGCTCAAGATCCAGGAGCGGCTGCCCAAGCCCGTGCCGCACCTGACCGAAGAAATTCTCTGGCAATTGCGTGAAAGCTATGACGCGTTGATCGCGCGCAACCCCGATGTTGCGCCTTTTGTTGCCGTGGTGACGATGAACCGTTTGCAGCGGCCCTGGGAAGCGTTGCGCCTGCCCTTGATGGTGTCGCGTCAGACGGGAGACGTGCTGATCTCCAAGACCGACATGGGCCTGGTGGGTGAAATCCTCTTGGCCCGCATGGATGCGATGAAAGCCGTGATCCTGGCCGCCCGCCACCCCGTTTTCGAAGCCGGGGCCTTGATCGAGCAGGTTTCCGCCTTTGCCGGCATATCCAGCGCGCTGGTCAAGGAAGTCGAGATGCGCCGCGACGGCGAATGGGGTCAGCGGTTGCTGAAGGATCGTTCCGCCATCGGTGCGGTCATGGACGGTTTCATGGAACGCGCGATCAAGGAAATCGTGCAGGCCTTACCCATGCACAAAGGCACGGCCGATTTCTCCCGCCCCACACTCAACGAGAAGCGTGTCTTGGCGCTCAATTATGCCAAGCTGGTGGCGGGGACACGGCATTTCGCGGCCGCCGGCTCGTTCGCAGCCAAGCAGAGCTTGGCGTTGGAGGAGGCCGGCAATCACTTACGCCGCTATATCGAGAATGCCATTCGCGATATGCGCGGCAGCAGCGGTGAAAAACGCGCGACCGTGGAATCGCAATTGCAATATTGCGCCGAAGTCGCGGCATTGCTGTTCGGCGGAGAGGAAGCCGAACTGGTCCGCCGCAGGGCGAAGGCCGCCCAGGGCGCAGCCGCTTAATTTTTTTGAACCCCTCCGGCCTACGCAACCTCGAGAGGTTGCTACGGCCACCTCCCCTTCCAGGCGCTTCGCGCCGAAGGAGAGGCGGACTTCGGCTGTTGCAAGGTGCGCGACATCTGAATTTGCGTCACCTGAACGGCGGATGAACAAGTCAATCGGAACCAGAAACTTTTATAATTTTCATGCTTGCGATTGCGGCTTGAACGGCCGCACAATCCCTTTATCTGGAAGGGGCAATTCCCGAGAGGAATGGAAATGATCCGTACACCGATTTTGGCGGCGTTGACGCTGGCGCTGACAAGCGCCTCCGCGCTCGCCCAGGCCGACGCGCCAAACGCGCCGCCGGCCCAACTCTCCGATCCCAACGGCCCGCCGCCTAACGCCGGCGCCAACAATGCGCCCCCGCCGGCGAGCGCGCAGGACCGGCGGTCGCGCGACCTCTTCTGCCGCCGCGATGCCGCGGCTCGCACCGGCTATGTCACCCCGGGCCAAGCCGCCAATCATGAGCAGACCAATGGCACCATCTTCGGCACCCTGGGCGGTGCCGCGTTGGGCGCGGCCATTGGTGCAGCTGCCGGCAATGCCGGGGCGGGTGCTGCGATCGGCGCGGGCGCCGGGCTGATTGGTGGTACCGCCGTGGGCGCCGACAATGCCCGGGCCGCCGCCGCCGATGTCCAGCGCAACTATGCCAATGCCTATTATGCCTGCATGGGCGAGGCCGCCAATTACGGGCCTGACGATGACGATTATGCCTCTGGCCCGCCGCCTCCAGGTGCTTATCCGCCGCCTGCGGCCTATCCATACCCGCCGCCGGCTTACTATTACGGGCCGGGCTATTATCCCTATCCATACCCTTATTACGGGCCTGGGATCGGATTCAGCTTTGGATTCGGTGGCCATCGCGGTTTCCACCGGCACTGGTAGGACGATCTGACTGCTTTTGCGGGGCACGGCCGGGCTGTATGGTCCGGCCGTTCTCATTTTTTGGGCCTGCCTGCATGCCGCCGAAGATCAATCCCGCCAAGCTCAACCCGCTGCAGCTGCGCACGCTGACGCTGCTTCAGGCCATCGCACGCCTGCCGGGCGCCGCCAGCATCATGCCCAATGGCGACATCGCCATCACCCAGTTCCCGCATGCTCATGGCGATCATTTTCACCTGGGCGACGCCACCGTCTCCGGCCGCGACGCGACGGGGCTTGAGAACCAGGCGGTGTGGAATGCGCTGACCCGCAAAGGCATGATCAACTCGGAATGGCCGCACCAGATCGCCTTGACACCCGAGGGCTTCAGCTATGACACCGGCCTTGCCGATCAGATCCTGCACCGTAGCAGCCACTGAGCGATGAACGCCCAAAGATGAATATGAAGAAGCGCCGCCGTCTCTATTTCGCTGCCGCTCTAGTCGTGGCGGGCGGGGTGTTGGCCACAGCGATCGTCTATGAGCTGGGCAACAATGTTCTTTATTTCTACAGCCCCAGCGATGTGGCGGCCAAACATGTGGGGTCGGGCGTCGCATTTCGGATAGGCGGCTTGGTGGAAAAAGCCAGCGTGCATCACGGCGGGGGCGCGGATGTGCGCTTTACGGTCACCGATGGCGCGCGCGCCGTGCCGATCGCATTCAATGGCGTGCTGCCGGCTTTGTTCCGCGAGGGGCAGGGCGTGGTGGCGACCGGCGCGCTCAGTCCTGACGGCACCTTCAATGCCACCGAAGTCCTGGCAAAGCATGATGAGAAATACATGCCGCCCGAAGTGGTGGCGGCACTGAAACGTTCCGGCCGCTGGAAGGAAGGCGAGTAGCATGCTGGGTGAGCTGGGACAGCTCGCGCTTTGTTTCGCGCTCGCTTTGTCGCTGGTGATGGCGATTTCCGGCTTGCTGGGCACGGGCGCCGATCAGCCCAATGCGCTGATCGCGCGCCGCATCGCCTCGGCGTCCACACTGGGCATGATGGTTTTCGTGGTGCTGGCCTTCGGCACGCTGGTCACGGCGTTTGTGAGTTCGGACTTCTCCATCGCCGACGTCGCCAACAATTCCCACACCTTGAAGCCCTTGATCTACAAGATCACCGGCGTATGGGGAAATCACGAAGGCTCCATGCTGTTGTGGGTGCTGGTGCTGTCGCTTTATGCCGGCGCGGTGGCGGGCCTTGGACGGGGCGGCGAGCGGCTGACCAGCGGTGCTTTGGGCGTCCAGGGTCTGTTGGCGGCCGCGTTCCTGCTCTTCATTCTTTTTACGTCCAATCCATTTTTGCGGCTGGATCCGGCGCCATTTGAAGGAGCGGGCCTTAATCCGCTGTTGCAGGATCCCGGTCTCGCCATCCATCCGCCCATGCTGTACGCGGGCTATGTCGGGCTTTCCGCGTCTTTCTCTTATGCCGCCGCTGCTTTGATTGTGGGCGAAGATGGCTGGGCGCGCGCGGCGCGTCCTTTCATGCTGATCGCCTGGATCGCGCTCACCTGCGGCATCGCGCTGGGGAGCTGGTGGGCCTATTATGAATTGGGCTGGGGCGGCTTCTGGTTCTGGGATCCGGTGGAGAATGCCTCGCTAATGCCCTGGCTGATCGCCACCGCCTTGCTGCATTCGGCCCTGGCGACGGAAAGAAGCGGCGCCTTCCGCACCTGGACGTTGCTGCTGGCGATCGGTGGTTTTTCGCTGAGCTTGATCGGCACCTTCCTGGTGCGCTCGGGCGTGCTGTCGTCGGTGCATGCCTTTGCCTCCGATCCCACGCGCGGTTTCTTCATTATGGTGCTGATCCTGTGCGCCATCGGCGGCGCGCTGGGGCTGTTCGCCTGGCGCGCGCCCACGCTCAAAGGCGGCGCGACGTTCGATACGGTTAGCCGCGAAAGCGCGCTTCTGCTCAACAATGTGTTTCTGGTGGGCAGCTGCGCCGCCGTGTTCGTGGGCACGCTTTATCCGCTGGTGCTGGATGCGCTCAGTCACGGCCAGCAGAAGATTTCGGTCGGTCCGCCTTATTACGCGCTGACCTTCGCGCCGATCTTTTTTGCCCTTCTTCTCGCGGTACCGTTCGGGCCGCAACTGAGCTGGCGGCGCGGCGACCTCAAAGCCAGTGCGCGGGTCTTGGCGCCCGCCATGGGACTCGCGGTGATTGCCGCACTGGTGGTGCTGGCGGTGGCCAGCCCGCGCGTGCTGACCGGCACTTTGGCATTTGCAGTGGCAGGTTGGCTGATCGGCGCCAGCATTGTCGATTTCCTGAAGCGTCGCGGCGCGCGCGCGGCCGCGTTTGCGGCCGCTCTCGCTCATGCCGGTCTGGGCGTCACCTTGATGGGCGTGACGGCGACGTCACTGTGGCGGAGCGAAGCGTTGGAAGTGTTGGGCCCGGGAGACACTATGCATGTTGGGCCTTACACACTGCGCTTTGACGGAATGGACCAGGTGCAAGGACCCAATTTCCGCGCCACTCAGGCTCGCGTCGCCTTGATGGATCAGGGTCGGGTGGTGAGCGTGCTCAAGCCACAATCCCGGGTCTATCCGGTCGAAGGCCAGGAAGTGGCCGACACGGCGATCCGCACCACTGGTTTCTCCGATCTCTATCTGGCGCTGGGCGACAATCGCGGCGGCGGGCGTTGGACAGTGCGTGCCTATGTCAGTCCGCTGGCGCCGTTCATCTGGCTGGGCGCGCTGGTGATGGCGATGGGTGGCATGCTCAGCCTGTGGGGGCGGCTGCGCGTTGGATCGCAGATTCCGGCGGCGGCCGCGCAGCCCGCGGAATGA